>JAFGER010000078.1 GCA_016931495.1 Chlorobiaceae bacterium
GGCGGTCATGTTCATCATCATGGTGATGTCCGAGACGCTCGCCGCGCCGAGGCCGATGCCGGTCACCACGAGCGCTATGCGCAGGAACTGTTCATCGCGCAGAAACCCGGCGGCAATGATCAGGCCGAAGCCGACCGCACCGAACACGTTGCCGATATACGCCCCACGCCGCGCGCCGATCTTTGAGAGCAAAAAACCGGTCAGCAGCATGAAGATGAGCTGCGTGCCGCCCATCACCGGCTTGAAAAGCTTGGTGGTCTCCGAAACCTCCATACCGAACACCTCCGCGCCGAACGGATCCATCACCACCTCGTTGGCGAAAAGCGCGAAGATCGAGATGAAGATGTAGAAGGCGAAGAGCATGGTGTTGGGCGACGAAGCGAGCAGGCGGATCGCCCGGGAAAAAGGAATGCTGTGCTTCTCCTTCTGTTTGCCAATCTCAGCGTTGCGGCGCTCGACGCCCAGCACGGCGATGAGGCCGAAGGCGAGAGCGACGAGGCCGCCGATCTCGGCCACCTGGGTCAGCCGCTCCGGCGTGAACACCTTGAGATAGCTGCCGATGGAGTAGTTCGAGATGATGGCCGTCAGCACCATGAGCGTCCAGCTCGCTCCGGCGATCTTGCCAATATCTTTTTCGTCAACCATGTCGGCGATGAGGGCGTAATATGCGGTCGTGGCCACCTGGAGGCCGAAACCGAAGACGAGGAAGATGGCGCTGAGCTTCCAGAGGCCGACATCGCCAAGCGCTGACAGGATGATGCTGACGAGGCTTCCCGTGCCGTCGAGCCGCACCTCGTAGGCTGCCGTCGGCGCGAGAATGAAGGTGACGATGCAGCTCACGAGACCGATAAGCACATATGGCGTACGGCGATAGCCGAGGATGCTGTGGCGGTCGGAGAGATTGCCCGCCCACACCTTGACGCCGAGTATGGCGAGCAGCTCCTTGAGGCTGATCAGCCCCAGCGCGATGGTCGCGGGCAGAAAAAGCTCCTTGATCATCACCCGGTTCAGAATGTCCTGCACGAAGCCGAGCATGATGCCGAACCCTATCTGAAACAGCGAGAGCCGGACGAGATTGAAAATCCGAATAACTTTATTCATGGAGCGCCAGGAAATGGATTGAAACCGGTTGGAAGCCACTTGGTCGAACGAGGCCCTAATTTACACAAAACCCTTGCTTTCTCAAGGATTGCGGCAGGCCGCCCGCTTTGGAAATCAGGCCGATTTTGGTTATCGTGCTCTCAATAAAAAATCATCTTGGGGGTGCTTCGCCACGATCCGTGAACCGAAGCTGAGATCAAACTCCTATAACTTGATGCAGGTAATGCTGACGCAAGGAAAGATGAAGCACGCATCCCCCTTTACTGCTTCACCGTCCCTTCCGACACGGAACTCCTGTTTTTCTTTCTGACTCGCGCCATGAACCACGAGAACGCATCCTGCCCCGAAAAGCACTTTTTCGGCCCCGCTTCGTCCAGAATTTTGCTCAAAGGCTCCATCTATCCGATCGAGGTCGGCATGAGAAGCGTTGCCCTCAGCAGAAGTTACGAGTGCAAGGGCGAGCCATTTGACTCGATGCCGCTCTACGACACCAGCGGCCCGTTCGGCGACGCGGAGCACGAGCACGACGTGCGTAAGGGACTCGCGCCGGTGCGCGACCAGTGGGGATTCGACAACGGCTCGGTCGAGTCAGCAAAGGGCGAGCTTTCGATGACGGGACGCAAGCCGCGCGTGGCGAAGGCGGGCGAGGCGGTCACGCAGATGCACTTCGCCCGCAAGGGAATCGTGACGCCGGAGATGGAGTACGTCGCCATCCGCGAGAACCAGGCGCTCGAAGCGTGGATCGAAAAGTGTGGCGGCAAGCCGGTGACGCCGGAGATGGTGCGCGACGAAGTGGCGAGGGGACGGGCGATCATTCCGGCCAACATCAACCACCCGGAGATCGAGCCGATGATTATCGGGCGAAACTTCCGCGTCAAGATCAACGCCAACATCGGCAACTCGGCGCTCGGCTCGTCGATTGACGAGGAGGTCGAAAAGGCGGTCTGGGCCTGCCGCTGGGGCGCGGACACGGTGATGGATCTGAGCACGGGCAAAAACATCCACCAGACCCGCGAATGGATTCTGCGCAACTCGCCGGTGCCGATCGGCACGGTGCCGCTCTACCAGGCGCTCGAAAAGGTGGGCGGCAAAGCCGAGGAGCTGAGCTGGGAGGTCTATCGCGACACGCTCGTCGAGCAGGCCGAGCAGGGCGTTGACTACTTCACCATCCACTCCGGTATTCTCGCCGCCACGCTGCCGGACGCAGAAGCGCGGCAGACCGGCATTGTCTCGCGCGGCGGCTCGATCATGGCCCGCTGGTGCCGCGCGCACAAGAAGGAAAACTTCCTCTTCACCCACTTCGACGACATCTGCGAGATCCTGCGCAGCTACGACGTGGCGGTCTCGCTCGGCGACGCGCTCCGCCCCGGCTCCATCGGCGACGCCAACGACGCCGCGCAGTTCGGAGAGCTGAAGACGCTCGGCGAGCTGACGCTCCGCGCCTGGAAGCGCGACGTGCAGGTGATGATCGAAGGCCCCGGCCACGTGCCGCTGCACATGATCCGCGAGAACATGGAGATGCAGCTCCAGCACTGCCACGAAGCGCCCTTCTACACGCTCGGCCCGCTCGTAACTGACGTGGCTGCCGGGTACGACCACGTCAACTCGGCCATTGGCGGCACGCTCATCGCCAGCCTCGGCTGCTCGATGCTCTGCTACGTCACGCCCAAAGAGCACCTCGGCCTGCCCGACCGCGACGACGTGCGCGAAGGCGTCATCGTCCACCGCGTCGCCGCCCACGCCGCCGACATCGCCAAAGGCAGCGCCACCGCCTGGCTGCGCGACGAGCTGATGAGCAAGGCGCGCTACGCCTTCGCCTGGGAAGACCAGTTCAGCCTCGCCCTCGACCCGCTCAAAACGAGGCAGATCCACGCCCAGAACATGGCCGCCACCGGCGACACCACCGCCACCGCCAAATACTGCACCATGTGCGGCCCCGACTTCTGCTCGATGAAACGCTCGCAGGAAACGGCTGCGGGAGCGTGAGTTGTCATTTCTTCCAACTGGATCGGTCGGATCTGACTGATCTGACCGATCTGAACTACCGCACCCCCCCCCATAAAAAAGCAAAGGCTGCCCGTGGCTAACAGGCAGCCTTTGAAAAGCTGAAATTCCAACCTCTTCTCTTTACCCTGCGGCTTCGATAATAGCCATGAAGTCTTCGACCTTGAGGCTTGCGCCGCCGATCAGGCCGCCGTCGATGTCCGGCATTCCGAACAGCTCCGCGGCATTGGATGGCTTGACGCTGCCGCCGTACTGGATGCGCAGGTGCCTGGCTGCCTGTTCTCCATAAAGCCCCTCGATGGTGCTGCGGATCGAGGCGTGCACCTCCTGCGCCTGCTCCTTGGTGGCAGTCCTGCCGGTGCCGATGGCCCAGACCGGTTCGTAGGCGATCACCAGGTTGCTGATATCGGCCACCTCGGCCAGCCCCTCGACCACCTGCGCGGTGACGATTTCGCCGGTCACGCCGCGCTCGCGCTCATCGAGCGTTTCGCCGACGCAGAGGATGACGCGCAGCCCTTCGGCCAGCGCCTTTTTCACCTTGCGGTTGACGATATCGCTGGTCTCGCCGAACAGCTGCCGGCGCTCCGAGTGGCCGAGAATGACGTAGCTGCATCCGGCGGCAGCCAGCATCCGGGCCGAGACCTCGCCGGTGAACGCACCGTCATCTTCGTAATGGCAGTTCTGCGCGGCCAGCTTCACGCCACTCCACTCGATCACCTTGCCAACTTCGTGCAAGGCGGGAAAGGTTGGCGCGATTCCGACTTCGCACTCAGGCTTCGCCGCACCGACCTTTTCGGCAATGGCGGTCGCCAGCTCGACCGATTCGGCAATGGTGTTGTTCATCTTCCAGTTGCCGACAATAATTGTTCTGCGCATATCAGTAATCGGTTACGACTTCGCTGTAGATTTTATCGATGTTTGAAATCTCGAAAGCATGTTTGGCGAAACGGGCATCGCGGATCTCGATCCGGTTCTGATCGACCGACGTGACATAGCCGTGCCACACCCGCTGTTCGGTGGTGACAAGGTTGATTTCCTGGTCGAGCAGCTCACGGTTCCCACCGATCTGCGAGGCTGTATAAATAATCTGTCGTTTTCCCATGATGAAAAGTAAAGCGTTTTATTTAACAAAGATATCAAGTATCTCGTAATGCAGTTCACCTTTCGGCACGCTGATCTTGACCTTGTCGCCAACAGACTTGCCGATCAGGGAGCGGCCAACGGGAGAACGCACCGAAATCTTGCCGAGATCCATGTCGGCCTCCTCGGACGAGACAAGCGTGTATTCGATGACTTCATCCTCCGTCTGCAAGTTACGCAATTTCACCGACGTGAGAATATAGACCCGGTCGGTCTTGATCTGTTTCGGATCGAGGATCGTGGCGGATGCCAGTTTGTTTTCCAGTTCGCTGATTTTCGCTTCGAGCTGCGACTGCTCTTCACGGGCGGCGTCATATTCGGCGTTTTCGCTCAGGTCACCGTGGGAACGGGCCTCGGCGATTTTCTCCAGCACATCCTTGCGGGTCTCCGTGGACAAATGGTGCAGTTCCTCCTTGAGCCGATTGTACCCATCCCGTGTCAGATAAATGCGGTCACTCATGTCAATTCATAGTTTTGGTTGGCGATGCTGAAGCGCGAATGATCACCAGACGTTACAGCAGCAATGGATCACTTGACAAACAAAAAAAGTAAAGTCAGCAGCCGGGCTGACTTTACTTCGTTTTCAGCAATTTAAGAATCTTTACCCTGCAAGCAAAGGGCATTACAGATTAAACGCCAAATACATCCGGCTCGGGCCGCGTTCAACCAGCAGAAACAGCAGGTCACCCTTCTTCTTTTTGCCGGTGACAGCCTTGAACTCCTCGACGGATGCAACCGGATTCCTGTCCACCGATACGATGAGGTCACCTGGCCGGAGTCCCGCCATGAAGGCCTGGCTCGAGCGGCTGACCGCGCTCACCACAACACGGCGCGCGGAGGGGTTCAGCTTGAAGCGCTCGGCCATCTCGCCGCTCAGCGGAGCAACCGCGAAGCCGAGCAGGGCGCTCGACGCCGGTGATTGCAGCTCCTGCCGGGCAACGGGCAGCGTGTCGGGTTGCGCCTGAAGCCGGACGTTGAGCGTGCGCCGTACCCCATCCCGGATGATAACGACCGGCACCGTCCTGCCGGGCGCTTTGCCGGCGATGCTGTTACGCAGCTCGGCTGAGCTGTTCACCTTTTTGTTGCCGAATTCAACAATGACGTCGCCGGTTTTCAGACCGGCCTTCGCGGCCGGGCTGCCCTTCATCACCGTGCCGACCAGTGCCCCTTCGGGACGCTCCATGTTCAGCCCTCTGGCGATCTTGTCATCGATGTCCTGAATGGTGACGCCGAGGTAGCCCCGCACCACCTTGCCATGCTCGACCAGCGAGGTGTAAACCTGGTAGGCCATGTTCGACGGCACCGCGAACCCGATGCCATCGAAGCCTCCGGTACGGCTGGCGATAGCCGTGTTGATGCCGACCAGCTCGCCGCCGATGTTGACCAGCGGCCCGCCGGAGTTGCCGGGATTGATGGGCGCATCGGTCTGGATGAAATCCTCGTAATCGGCCACACCGACATTGACCCGCCCCTTGGCGCTGACGATGCCCTGGGTCACGGTACGGGCAAGGCTCTCGCCGAGCGGGCTGCCGATGGCGATCACCCACTCGCCGACACGCAGCCTGTCGCTGTCACCGATGGCGATGGACTTAAGCCCCCCGGCATCGATCTTCAGCACGGCCAGATCGGTGCGGGGATCCTTGCCGATGATCTTCGCCGGAAACTTCCGGTTATCGGAGGTCATGACCGAAATGGAGTCGGCCTTGTCGATCACGTGGTTGTTGGTCA
>JAFGER010000079.1 GCA_016931495.1 Chlorobiaceae bacterium
GCGATGCTGCCGCTCCAGCGCCTCGATCTCCTCCGCCGTTTTACCCTCGGCGGCGGAGAGGAAGTGCGACTTCAGCGCTTCGTCGTCGATGGATGGTTTCGCGCCAGCGGGATCGTCACCGATGCGGATGAACTCCCTGTTTTTCTCGTCGATGAGCGGAGGTTTGTGCGCTTCGAGACGATGAACGCGCAGCCAGAAATGATCACCCTCAACGCTGATGTCGAATTCAACGCCCGGCAATCCGACGAGATCAGCGCGATGCCGGAGAAACTCCCGAGTATTCGACAGCCTGAAAGCGCGCGGATTGATCGCTTTTGCCTGCTCCTCGATATAGTCGAGCAGCCGTGTCAGCAGATCGCGCGGGGGCACACCCATCATGTTTTTCTCTACGTAGTTTGAAGCCGTTTTGAAAACAATTTAAAAAAATTCAGTTCTCTTATAGATGATCGGCGATCAAGCAGTTAGCTAGTGAAAAACGATGCTGATGGCCAACCGATTTGGCTGGACAACGCCGGGAAAAAATCACCCTGCCTGTCCATCGATGAAAAGCTTTGCGCCAATCGATCATCACCCCGCTCTCGCTCCGTGAACCGGTTTATCTGAAAGACAAAGTTCGGTGACATCCGCTCCGTCGTTCGATGATCGTTTTTTTATAAATCCCTCTCATTGGCTACATTCATACAACACAAAGGCTGAAACGATTGCGCTCCCGCCCGATCTCCTCAGCAGATTTTCAGCCTTAAATCAACAGAATTCGAATTCAGCAGTTCTCATGTCCAATCGCCTTATTTCAGGTTCAGCCGTTGCCCTTGTCACGCCGTTCCACCAGGACGGATCGATCGATTTTGAAGCCATGCGGCGGCTGGTGCAGTTCCATCGCGAGGCCGGAACCGACATCGTTCTTCCCTGCGGCACCACCGGCGAGTCGCCCACCCTCACGAACGAGGAGGAGGCGAAGATCATCCGCGTCGTCTGCGAAGAGGCTGGCGAGTCGATGATGGTGGCCGCCGGCGCGGGCAACAATGACACCCGGCACGCGGTCGAGCTGGCGCGCAACGCCGAAAAGGCCGGGGCGCAGGCCATCCTCTCCGTCGCGCCCTATTACAACAAGCCGTCGCAAGAGGGGTACTACCAGCACTTCCGCCGCGTGGCCGAATCGGTCTCGATTCCGGTCATCATCTACAACGTGCCGGGCCGAACGGGCAGCAACGTGAGCGCCCAGACGATTTTGCGCCTTGCGCGGGACTTCGAAAACGTGCTTGCCGTCAAGGAGGCGTCGGACAACTTCGAGCAGATCATGACGCTCATCGACGAGCGCCCGGAGAACTTTTCGGTGATGACCGGCGAGGACGGGCTGATGCTGCCCTTCATGGCGCTCGGCGGCGACGGCGTGATTTCGGTGGCGGCAAACCAGGCGCCGAAGGTGGTCAAGGGTTTGATCGACGCCATGAAGGCGGGCAACCTCGAAGAGGCCCGCGCCATCAACCGCAAATACCGCAAGCTTTTCCGGCTGAACTTCATCGAGAGCAACCCCGTGCCGGTCAAGTACGCGCTCTCGCTGATGGGTATGGTCGAGGAGGTTTACCGCCTGCCGCTGGTGCCCATGGCCGAAGCCAACAAGGCAATTTTGCGAGCAGAGCTGGAACAGCTCGGACTGATTTGAGCAGTTAACACACGGGACTCGTGAAGAAAAACCAGTGAACCATCCTCTTCACCTCTTCCTCCCAATCGTCCCACCAGTCCCAAAGGTCCCATTCGTCCCACTCTTCATAAAAAAAGCCGCCTTTTTGGGCGGCCTTTTTTTATGCGCTTCGCGAGGCTTTTCAGCCGAGCGACGCGAGTTCGCTGACGAAGCTGTCGAGTTCCTCTTTCGTGCGCTTTTCGGTGACAGCGACAAGCAGGCCATTTTCGCCCCAAGCGGAAAGATCGACACCGGCGAACACCTTTTTCTCCAGCATCTTCCCGATGATCGTCGCCGCCGGAACGGGCGTCTCAACCACAAATTCGCGGAAGAACGGCGAGCTGTACTTGAGCGAGAAGCCGGGAATTTCGGCGATGCGGTCAGCCAGGTAGTGCGCCTTCTGCATCGAGCGATTCGCAACATCTTTAATACCCTCCTTGCCGAGCAGCGACAGGTGCACCACCGCCTGCAACGCGCAGAGCGCCTGGTTGGAGCAGATGTTCGAGGTCGCCTTTTCGCGGCGGATGTGCTGCTCGCGGGTCTGGAGCGTGAGGATGAAGCCGTCATTGCCATCCTTGTCTTTGGTCATGCCGACCAGACGGCCCGGAATCTTGCGCACATGCGCCTGCTTGACCGTCAGAATGCCGAGGTATGGCCCGCCGAAGCTCTGCGCGTTGCCGACCGTCTGGCCCTCGCCGACGGCGATGTCCGCGCCGTAGTTGCCCGGTGCTTCGAGCACGCCGAGGGAGACCGGATCGGCGGAAACAATGAAGAGCGCGCCGTGCTTTCTGGCGATTTCGCCAATCGCTTCGACCTCTTCGAGGCAGCCGTAGAAGTTCGGCTGCTGCACGATCACCGCGGCGGTTTCGTCCGACACCAGCGCTTCGAGCGCCGCGACGCTGCCGACGCCATCCTCGATGCTGTTCTGAACGATGGGCCTGTCGCCAGCGGCTTCGAGGTAAGTTTCGAGCACCTGGCTCGTGTAGGGATGCAGCTTGCCCGCCACCACGATGCCGTTGCGCCCGGTAACGTTCAGGGCGATCAGCGCCGCTTCGGCAAGCGCGCTCGCGCCGTCATACATCGAGGCGTTGGCAACGTCCATGCCGTACAGGCGGCACATCACGCTCTGGTATTCGTAAATCGCCTGCAACGTGCCCTGAGACACCTCGGCCTGATACGGCGTGTAGGCGGTGTAAAATTCGCTTCGTGAAGCGATGGTCTTGACGGCGGCGGGAATGAAGTGGTCGTAAGCGCCCGCGCCGAGGAAACTCACGTGGTCGCAGGTGGCGGCATTGCTCGACGCCATCTTTTCGAGCAGGCTCTTCACCTCCGGCTCGCCCATCGCGGGAAAAAGGTCGAGCGCTTTTTTGAGGCGAACCTCTTCGGGAATGTCCGCGATCAGCGCCTCGAAATTCTCGACGCCGATTTCGCGCAGCATCTCGGCCCGCTCGGCATCGGTATTGACAATGAAAGGCATGGTTGCGTATTGAAATTCAGTTGAAACCTCTTACTCGCCAATCAGGGCGCTGTAGTCCGCCGGTGAGAGCAGCGACTCGACCTCGGAAGCGTTGTCGAGCTTCATCTTGACGATCCAGCCTTCGTTGTAGGGATCGGAGTTGACAACCGCCGCATCGTCAAGTGCACCGTTAACCTCCACGATCTCGCCCGCCACCGGCGCGAACAGATCGGCCACGGTCTTGACCGCCTCGACGGTACCGAACGCGCCGTGAGCCGCGACTTTCGTTCCAACCGGCTTGGTTTCGACGAACACGATATCGCCAAGCTCGGACTGAGCGAAATCGGTGATGCCGACCAGAGCGGTCACGCCGTCATCGAGAAGCTGAAGCCATTCGTGGTCTTTGGTATAGCGGAGATTGTCAGGGATGTTCATGGCAGAACGTGATTTAGGTTGCTGTGAGGGAGTACTGAAAATGATTTTCAAGGTAACATTTTTTCGGAATCGCGGAAAGATCGGTCGGATCGGACTGATCCGTATGATCCGACCGATCTTTTCTTCACCCCAGCCGCTGCCGCATCGCCTCGAACAGCATCACGCCTGCCGCGACGCTGACGTTGAGCGATTCGACGCAACCGGCCATCGGGATGCGCACGATCAGGTCGCAGCGCTTGCGGGTTTCGGAGCCGAGACCGCTCCCCTCCGCGCCCATGACGAGCACCGTCGGGCGCGTCCAGTCGATGTCGGTGTGGTTGTGCTCGGCCTCCATGTCGGCGGCCACGACGCTGAATCCGCGCTCGCGCAACAGGTCGAGCGTCTTGACGAGGCTTTTGACCTTGCAGACGCGCATGTGCGACAGCGCTCCCGCCGACGCCTTGTGCACGCTCGCGTTGATCGGCGTGCCCTTGCCCTCGATCATGATGACCGCGTCGGCAGCCACGGCCTCGGCGGTGCGGATGATCGCGCCGACATTGTGCGGATCTTCGAGACCTTCGAGGATTACGAGCAAGGGTGAGCTGTTGCGCGGCGCGGCGAGCACCTCGTCGAGCGTGTAGTAATTGAGGCTGCTAATCAGGGCGCACACCCCCTGGTTCTTCGCCGTGCCGGAGATGAGCGTGAGCTTCTCCATGCGCGCCTTGCCGCAGGGAATCTTCAGCCGCCGGGCGGTGATGACGATCTCCTTGAGCTTGGGATGTTCGGTGTTGAACTGGAGGTAAATCTTCTCGACGCTCTCGGGTTTCGACTGCAACAGCTCGATGACGGCGTTGCGGCCATAGACGACCTGTTCGCGGGGTTCCGGAGCCGGAATTTCGGCGTACTCTTTTCTGTCCAAAAATCAGGATAGTTTGAGGCCATCCCCGAAAACCCGTGAGCAATCGCTCGTGGAACTCTGGAGATAGCCATGGTTTGCCGGGAAGGTGGCCCGGCTGCCCGTCAGACACAAAACTGGTGCATCTGCAAGCGAAAGCTATGATAGTATTAACAATTGAAGTATATTGGTTTTTTTCCTATCTTCGAAAGCACACTCGAAGCTTTTTCTCACCTGCGAACGTAACTTTTCCCGTTCTTTCGTAGTTGTACCCATCGAGGATCACACAGTCCCATCAATCATAATCCAGTTTCTGATCTTATGACCCGGACATTCAAGACAATGGAGGGGAATGAAGCTCTTGCTCATGTCGCCTATCGTACCAATGAAGTCATCTCGATATACCCGATCACTCCGGCATCCCCGATGGGAGAGTACTCTGACGCCTGGGCCGCAGTCGATGTCAAGAACATCTGGGGCACCGTACCGCTTGTCGATGAGATGCAGAGCGAAGCCGGCGCGGCGGCAGCCGTTCACGGCGCCCTGCAGACCGGTGCGCTGACGACCACCTTCACCGCCGCCCAGGGTCTGCTGCTGATGATCCCGAACATGTACAAGATCGCCGGTGAACTGACGCCCTGCGTGATTCACGTGTCGGCCCGTTCGCTGGCCGCTCAGGCGCTCTCGATCTTCTGCGACCACGCCGACGTCATGTCGGTCAGGGGCACCGGCTTCGCGCTGCTCGCCTCGTGCTCGGTGCAGGAGGTGATGGACATGGCCCTGATTTCGCAGGCCGCCACGCTCGAATCGCGTGTGCCGTTCCTGCACTTCTTTGACGGCTTCCGCACGTCGCACGAAATCTCGAAAATCGAGGTACTCTCGGACGAAGAGATCCGCTCGATGATCAACGACGACCTGGTGATCGCGCACAGGATGCGCCGCATGTCGCCGGACGCTCCGATCATCCGCGGCACCTCGCAGAACCCGGACGTTTACTTCCAGGCACGCGAGAGCGTCAACAGCTACTACAACGCCTGCCCGTCGATCACCCAGAAGGCGATGGATCAGTTCGCCGAAATGACGGGCCGCAGCTATAAACTCTATCAGTACTATGGCGCTCCGGACGCCGACCGCATCGTCATCATGATGGGCTCGGGCGCCGAAACCGCGCTTGAAACCGTCGAGTACCTCAACAAGCAGGGTGAAAAGGTCGGTCTGGTCAAGGTGCGCCTCTACAGGCCCTTCGATGTGGCGACCTTCATCTCTTCGCTGCCGTCGAGCGTCAAGTCGATCTCGGTGCTCGATCGCGTCAAGGAGCCGGGCAGCGCTGGTGAACCGCTCTACCTCGACGTCATCAACGCTTACGCCGAGTCGTTCCAGAACGGCGTCATTGCCGCCATGCCGAAAATTGTTGGCGGGCGATACGGGCTCTCCTCGAAGGAGTTCACTCCGGCGATGGTCAAGGCGGTCTTCGACAACATGAACGCCGACGCTCCGAAAAACCACTTCACCGTCGGCATCGACGACGATGTGACCGGCACCAGCCTCAGCTACGACGAAACCTTCTCGATCGAGCCGGATTCTGTGTTCCGCGCGCTTTTCTACGGCCTCGGTTCGGACGGAACGGTCGGCGCGAACAAGAACTCGATCAAAATCATCGGCGAGAACACCGACAACTACGCGCAGGGCTTTTTCGTCTATGACTCCAAGAAAGCCGGTTCCATCACCACCTCGCACCTGAGGTTCGGTCCTGAGCAGATCCGCTCGACCTACCTCATCACCGAGGCGCAGTTCGTGGGCTGCCACCACTGGGTCTTCCTTGAAATGATCGACCTGGCCAAGAACCTCAAGAGGGGCGGCACGCTGCTCATCAACTCGCACTACTCCGCCGACGAGGTATGGGACAAGCTGCCGCGCCCTGTGCAGCAGCACCTGATCGACAAGCAGGCGAAACTCTACACCATCGACGCCTACAAGGTCGCGCAAGACAGCGGCATGGGCCAGCGCATCAACACCATCATGCAGGCCTGCTTCTTCGCCATTTCGGGCGTGCTGCCACGTGAAGAGGCGATCGAGAAGATCAAGGATGCGATCCGCGAGACCTACGGCAAGAAGGGTGACGAGGTCGTTCAGCAGAACATCCAGGCGGTTGACAACACACTCGCCAACCTGCACGAAGTGAAAATCGGCTCGGTAGCCAGCAGCCAGAAAGAGCTGCGCGCCCCCATCGTCGGCGACGCTCCGGAGTTCGTCTGCAACGTGCTGGCAAAGGTCATTGCCGGCGAGGGCGACAGCATCCCGGTCAGCGAACTGCCTGCCGACGGCACCTACCCGATCGGCACCGCAAAGTTCGAAAAGCGCAACCTCGCGCTCGAAATTCCGGTCTGGGAACCGGAGCTTTGCATCGAGTGCGGCAAATGCTCGATGGTCTGTCCGCATGCGGCCATCCGCATCAAGGTTTACGAACCGGAGTATCTCGAAAACGCTCCGGCAACGTTCAAGAGTCTCGAAGCAAAAGCCACGAACTGGAAAGGGATGCGCTACACCGTTCAGGTGGCTCCCGAGGACTGCACCGGCTGCAAGATCTGCGTGAGCGTCTGCCCGGCACGAGACAAGCAAACCGAAGGCCGCAAGGCTTTGAACATGCACGAGCAGGCTCCGCTTCGCGAGTCCGAAGCTGCCTGCTGGAGCTGGTTCATCAACATTCCGGAGTTCGACCGCAACAAGATCAACCAGCGCCTCATCAAGGAGCAGCAGCTCCAGCAGCCGCTCTTCGAGTTCTCGGGCGCTTGCTCCGGCTGCGGCGAAACGCCGTACGTCAAGCTGATGACCCAGCTCTTCGGCGACCGTCTCGTTATCGGCAACGCTACCGGCTGCTCGTCGATCTACGGCGGAAACCTGCCGACCACGCCATATGCGTCGAACCCGCAGGGCCTCGGACCAACGTGGTCAAACTCGCTCTTCGAGGACACGGCTGAATTCGCGCTCGGCTTCCGCATTTCAATCGACAAGCAGGAGCAGTATGCCCGCGAGATGGTGAAAAGGATGGCCGCTGAAATCGGCGAAACGCTTGCTACAGAAATCCTCGAAGCCACGCAGAACAGCGAGCCGGAGATTTTCGAGCAGCGCGAGCGCGTGGCCGTGCTGAAGGATAAGCTCCAGCAGATGAAATCCGACGACGCCAAAAACCTGCTCGCCGTGGCCGACATGCTGGTCAAGAAGAGCGTCTGGGCGGTCGGCGGCGACGGCTGGGCCTACGACATCGGTTATGGCGGCCTGGACCACGTCACCGCATCGGGCAAGAACGTCAACATGCTGGTGCTTGACACCGAGGTTTACTCCAACACTGGCGGTCAGGCCTCCAAGGCCACTCCGAAAGCCGCGGTCGCCAAGTTTGCCGCCGCTGGCCGCACAGCCGCGAAGAAAGACCTCGGTCTGATTTCGATGAGCTACGGGAACGCCTACGTTGCCAGCGTTGCCTTTGGTGCGCGTGACGAGCAGACCCTGAAAGCATTCCTCGAAGCCGAAGCCTTCAACGGCCCGTCGGTGATCATCGCCTACTCGCACTGCATCGCGCACGGCTTCGACCTGGCGGCAGGTCTTGAGCACCAGAAAGCGGCGGTCGATTCCGGCCACTGGCTGCTGTACCGCTACAATCCGGACAGGCTCAAGGAGGGACTGAATCCGCTGCAGCTCGATTCGAAGAAGCCGAAGATGCCGGTCGAGCAGTTCCTGAACATGGAGAACCGCTTCAGAATGCTGAAGAAGACCCATCCCGACCTTGCCAAGAAGTACTTCGCGGCGATCCAGCACGAGGTCGATGCCCGCTGGGCACACTACGAACACCTGGCCAACCGCTCGGTTGAAGGTGAAGCATAAGCTGAACCGGACACCCCGGTTCTCTGATAATGAAAAAAGCGGTCGATTGACCGCTTTTTTCATTTGTCTGATTTCACCTCAAGAGCCCTGGCCTTCTCCAGCATCTCCCGCGCTTTCGGCTCGTTGCCCAGCTTCCGGTACACCTCGCCGAGGTGGCGGTAAACCTCCGCCTCATCAACCCCTATCCCGACCGCCCTTTCAAGCAGAATTCGCGCGCGCTCATACTGGCCAAGCTTGAAGTTCACCCAGCCGAGCGTATCGAGATAGACCCCGTTGTCGGGCTCAAGCATCACGGCATTCGTGGCCAGAAACAGAGCCTGGTTGAGCCTGATCCCCTCTTCGGCAAGCATGTAGGCGAGATTGTTCATCGCAAGAGTATTGTGCGGATCAAGCCGCAGCACCATCTCGTAAGCCTGCCGCGAACGATCCTTCATGCCAAGCGCATCGCAGGCCAGCGCGAGGGTGATGTGCGCCCGAACCAGCAGCGGCGTATCGCTATTTTCCTTTCCGGCGCCGACCGCCTGCTCAAGCACCTCGACCGCCTTTTTCGGCGATCCGGTCTGCAGGAGCAGCGAACCTTCGAGGAGCTTCCAGCGCAGACTCTCGCCGGGAAGAGCCTTCCGGGCTTTTCGTATCAGGCCGTAGGCCGTTTGCCGCTCTTTCATCGAGCTATGGGTGGTAATCAGGTACTCCCACGCCTCGGCATTGCCGGAATCAAGGTCAACCGCCTTGCTGAAATTCAGCCTCGCCTCGCGCTCCCGGCCATGGATGAGCTCGAACACGCCCTTGAGCACGAAAAGAGCGCCGTCACGGGGACGACGGGCCATGAGAGCGCCAATCAGCTCGCGGGCTGCTCCCTCGTACTGCCGGTTCTTTCCGGAGCGGGCGATGAACAGGCGAGCCAGTGCATCGATTTTTTCCGCAGGCACCGTTCCTGAATCGAGAAAAACGCGCAGCTCCCGCTGAAAATCGGCCGTTCGATTGGCGCCGATGTAGAAATCGAACAGCGCCGTCCACCCCGGAACATAAGCCGGCTCGGACTCGACAAGCCCTTTCAGGGTTGCATGAGCAAGCTCTGTCTGGCCATTTTTTGCATACAACTCACCCAGCATCATCCTGAGCTTCAGGTTGCCGCTCTCGATTTCAAGAATCTTTTTGCAGGTTTCAACCGCCTCGGGGTATCGCTTGAGGCTGACCTGAAGCTGAAGAATCTGCGTGAGGGCTTTTTCGTTGTACGGATCGATGGTCACGGCCTTTTCAAACACCGCCATCGCCTTTTCGGGCTGGTTTGCCGACATCAGCTCAAGCCCCTGCAGATAGAGAAGCCCGGTACGGCCCGGTTCGAGTCCGGCGGCGCGTCCGTACAGCTCGGCGGCGCGCTCGTAATCGCGCAACTCATGCGACAGACCGGCCAGGTAGCGAAGATAGTGCGGATTTGCGGGATCGAGCTTCAAGGCCGATTCAGCGTACACCTTTGCCGAGTCGGGCACGCCCAGGCGGCGGTAGGATTGCGAGATTGAAAACCTGACGGCAGGCTCATCGGGCAAAGCGGCCATGACCTTCCCGAGCCCATCGATTGCGCCCCAGTAGTCCCCTTTCATATCGAGCAGAAGGGCCTGAACATAGGCTGGCATGAGCTTTTCGCGATCGGCTGCCGCGCGGGCGGGAATCGACCAGAACATTGAAATCAGCAGCCACGCGGCAACCAGGCGCAGCCCGGACATCCAGCGGAACGACGAGCTGGCGCTGTGCGGCGACTCAGGCCTCATGATGCGGCGCAGCATCGAACAGCGGCCCATGGTCCTGCATGCCCGGATAGGAAAAGCGCTGCATGGCGAGCCGGGTCGCCACCCGGCCCCGGGGCGTGCGGGCGAGATAGCCGACCTGAATGAGATAGGGTTCATAGACCTCCTCGATAGTGTCCTGCTCTTCGCCAACCGAAACGGCAAGCGAGGCGACGCCAACCGGGCCGCCGTTGAACTTGCGCACGATGGCTTCGAGAATTTTCTTGTCCATGTCGTCGAGGCCGCCCTCGTCGATTTCGAGCGATTCGAGCGTATGACGGGCGACGGCAAGCGAAATCGAGGCTTCGTTTGCCACCTGCGCGAAGTCGCGCGCGCGCCGCAACAGGCGGTTGGCGATGCGCGGGGTGCCTCGCGAGCGGCGGGCGATCTCCATCGCCGCGTCCTCGTCAACGCCGATGTTCAGGATGCCCGCCGCCCGGACGATGATGCCTTGCAGAAGCTCGGCGTTGTAGTAGTCGAGGCGGCTGTTGATGCCGAAACGCGCCCGAAGCGGCGAGGTCAAGAGGCCCGCCCGCGTGGTCGCGCCGACCAGCGTGAAGGGTTCGAGCTTGAGCTGCACGGCGCGCGAGGCCGGGCCGCTGTCGAGCAGGATGTCGATGCGGTAGTCCTCCATCGCCGAGTACAGGTACTCCTCGACCGCCGGAGCGAGCCGGTGAATTTCGTCGATGAAGAGAATGTCCCCCTTTTTCATGCTGGTGAGCAGGCCGGCAAGATTGCCAGCCTTGTCGATGAGCGGGCCGGAGGTGATTTTGATGCTTCCCCCCATCTCGGCGGCGATGATGTGCGCGAGCGTGGTCTTGCCGAGGCCGGGCGGGCCGGAGAGCAGCACGTGGTCGAGGGCATCGCCGCGTTTGCGCGCCGCGGTGATGAACACTTTCAGGTTGTCGGTCAGCTTTTTCTGACCGGCAAAATCGCTCATGCTTTGCGGACGTATCTGCTCCTCGAACCGGACTTCAGACGCATCCGGAGCGGTATTCAACGCTTCAATCCTCACTCGATCTCTCGATTTTTGTGTTCACAGTTTGATCCGCGGATCGACCACGGCATAAAGCACATCGGCCAGAAGATTGCCAAGCACGATCATCACGCCCGACACGAAGGTGTTGGCGATGATGAGCGGATAGTCGCGGGCGAAGATCGCCTCGACGGTCACGCGCCCCATGCCGGGAAAAGCGAAGATCACCTCGATGAAAAGCGCACCGCTGAAGATGAACGGCAGCGAACTGCCCATCAGCGTGATGACCGGCAACAGCGCGTTGCGCAGGGCGTGCTTCAGAATCACCACCCGTTCGGAAAGCCCCTTTGCCCGAGCCGTGCGGATGTAGTCCTGCCGGATCACCTCCAGCATGCTGCCGCGCACGTAACGGGCGATGCCCGCCGCGCCATTGATGCTGAGCACCGTGACCGGCAGCACGAGGTGCCAGATGCGATCCATGACGAAGCCGAACGCGCCATAGCTCTCCGCGCCAACCTCGTTCAGGCCGGAGACCGGGAAAAGCGGCAATTTCAGTGCGAAGAGGATGATCATCATCAGAGCGAACCAGAACTCCGGCATGGAATAGAAGAAGAGCGCCGTCACCGTCAGGAAGCGGTCGAGGAAGCTGTTCTGCCTGACCGCCGATATGACGCCGATGACGATGCCGAACACAAAGTTGGCGACGAGCGTCAAAACAGCGATGGTCATCGTCACCGGCAAGGCCTCGAGGATCACCTCGACCACCGGCTGCTGCGCGCGGCTGAAGCTGCGCCCGAAATCACCCTGCAGCACGTTGGCGAGCCATTTGACGTACTGCACGGGCAGCGGATCGTTCAGGCCGTACTGCTGGCGGATCTGCTCGGCCACGTTGGGGCTGATGCCCGGCTGGATGAAAAAGGCCGCCGGATCGCCCGGCGCGAGCCGGATGATGAAGAAGGTCAGGGTCAGCACCCCGAACACCAGAGGCACGGCAATCAACAGCCGCTTGAGAATATACCTGAACATGGCGTTACGGAGCGATGGATGCCGACGGCTTCAGGGTCCAGTCGTCGATATTGTAAAAACTGCCGGAGATGTTGAGCTTCTCGCCCTCGATGCGGCGGTTGAAGCCCTGCGTCTCGTGCATCCAGTACAGGAAGGTGATCGGCTGCTCCTCGTGCAGAATCTTCTGGTATTCGACCCAGTAAGGGCGCGCATCCTCGGTGCGCATCTTCTCCTTGGCCAGTCCCGAAAGCTGATCGATCCTCGGATTGATGAAGCCGGGAAAGTTGAAGCGGCTCTTTTTCAGATCGGAACCCCAGACGTCGAGCGGATCGATCTCCAGCCCGATCGCCCAGCCAGCCATCCATGCGCCGAGCTTGCGCTCCTGAAGGTTCTGGAAGAAGACGTTGGACTCCTGGATTTCGATCTTGCACTCGATACCGATCTCCTTGAGGTTCTGCTGGATGATCACACAGGCGTAATTGCGGCGCGCGTTGCCGGCGTTGGTGTACAGCGAGAAGCTGAAGCGGCGCCCGTCTTTCTGCAGAATGCCGTCTGGCCCCGGAACCCATCCGGCCTCCGCGAGCAGCTTCGATGCCTGCGCCTGATCGAAGGGCCAGGGCTTGATCGAATCGTCGTAAGCCCACTTCAGCGAGGGTGAAATATCGGTTTTGGCCAGCACACCGTACTTGCCGAGATAGCCATCGATGATCGACTGGCGGTCGATGGCCATGGTCAGGGCGCGCCTGACGCGCTTGTCGCCAAACAGCGGATGCGGACGCACCATGCCGGTCTTGTTGTAGTGTTCGCCATCCATGTTCATCCAGCCGACGTAATCATAGACACGGAGGCCAACGGTTTTGATCTCCACGTCCTGATTGGCCTTCTGCACGGCAGCGAAATCCTCCGGCTTGACGCTTTCGACCACATCGACGTCGCCGGTCTGGAGCTGGGCGAGCCGGACGGTGTAGTCGGGCACGATCCGCCAGACGATGCGCCGGATGTTGCCCGGCTTTGGCAGGTTGCACGTGGCGCTCGACGAGAGCACGAGCGACTGCTGCTTGTTCCACTCCGCGAGGCGGTACGGCCCCGCGCCAACCGGCTTCTGGTTCAGGCTGGACTCACGGAACTGTTCGGGTTTCACGTTTTTCCAGATATGCTCCGGCAGCGGCGTCAGCGAGGTGTGGAACAGTGCAAGATGCTCCGGCACCGGCTTGTAGAATCGGAAAACCAGCGTGGTGTCATCCGGCGTTTCGATCGCCCTGTCGAAATCGACCTGCCCCTTGTCCGCCCCGACCAGCTCGGCAAGGAACTGCTGGCGCGGGCTGGCAATCAGCGGATTGCCGTACAGCTTGTACGTAAACTTGAAATCGCGCGAGGTGATCGGCTTGCCGTCGGCCCACTTCGCGTCGTCGCGAAGAATATAGGTGATCGAACGGCGGTCGGGCGACATGGACCAGGTTCTGGCGAGCGCCGCCTTCGGCGACCTGGCATCCGGGCCGGATGAAGGGCGCAGCCGTTTTTCAAGCGCCAGGTAATTGAGCAGGCCGGTTTTCGTGTCGAACTCGCCCTGCAGCAGGCCCGGATAGATCAGCCCGCTGATTTCGCTGGAGGTGAGCGAGGCGCCGATCACCGGGTTGAGGTAATCGGCGTCTCCAAGCATCCCGATAACCAGCGTGGTATCCCTGGCCGCGGCGGAAAGCGCAGCGCTTTTCGAGCCGGATTTCGAACAGGCCGACAACAGCGCCATCGAAGCGAGCAGCAGAACGGAGAAAAAAGCGCGAAACGCCTTATTCGATTTCATCATCATAAGAGTCCGGGATAATTGAGGGCGCGCCGACCGCGTCGTCGCTGTTTTTGTTGATCACATTGCGGATTCTGTCGGTCAGCGCCTCGGCGGCCACGTAACCGGCGTAACGCTTGAGAAGGAAGTTCAGGGCCACAACCTCGATGATCACCGTGATGTTCTTGCCGGGAAAAATGGGAAGCTGCACCAGCGGCAGATCGACGCCAAGCAGCTTCACGCTCTTCTGGTCAAGCCCGAGCCGCTCGTACTCGGCCTCCTGACTCCACTCAAGCAGCTCGACGACGACCTGCACCACTTTCTTGTCGCGAATCGCCCTGATGCCGAAATTCTGCCGGACATCCACCACGCCAAGCCCCCGGATTTCCATGAAATGGTCGATGATGCTGTTGCGTGAAGCCACCAGCGTGTTGGTCTGGCCCCGGCGTTTGACGACCACAACGTCATCGGCCACCAGACCATGCCCGCGCTCGATCAGGTCAAGCGCCACCTCCGACTTGCCCAGGCCGCTTTTGCCGGTCAGCAGCACACCGACGCCATAGACATCAACCATCGAGCCGTGATACTGCTGATACTGCGAAAACTGCTCATCGAGAAACCCGGTGATGAGATAGATGGCTCTCGTTGAAGAGCATCGGGTTACCAGCACCGGAATGCCTTCGGCGGTGGCCATGTCGATCAGCTCCTGATCGAGCTTGTTGTTGCTGGTCAGGATGATGCACGGCATCTTGAACCTGACGAAATCGGCGAAGGCTTTCCGGCGCTCTTCGAGTGGGAGATGGTTGAGATACCGGGTCTCGGTATTGCCGAGCACCTGCACCCGCTTGTAGGTGAACAGCTTGGTGAATCCGGCGATGGCAAGACCTGGCCGGTGCAGATCGCGCTCATAAATGCGCCGCTTCTGCTCATCGACATCGTTAAGACGGCGAAACCTGATTTCGCATCGCTTCTCGATGTTCTCAAAAAAATAGGCGACCGTAATCGATCGCTTTTTCAGTCCCTTCTGATCGAAATTCATGCCGGGAAAATCATGGTTTTTGAAAAGCCTGATACCAGAACAGGGTCAGCATGCTGACCCTGTTGCGATAACCGATTTCAGATATTCCGCTGCTTTTCCTTGAGTTTCTTGAGCTGCCGGCTCAGCACATCGATGCAGTTGTCGATACCCTGTTCATAGGTCGGCGCGGACTCGCGGGCGACAAAATCATGGTGAGGCACATGGACAGTGATTTCGGCAACCTTGTTCTGATCGTGATCATTCTTCTGATGATCGAGAATCACATGACAGTTGAGTGGTTCATGATAATATTTGGAAAGCGTAGAAACCGCATCACGCGCATATCCTTCTATACTGCCATGATTGTTTGAGTGCCGAAGGGTGACCTTGACGGTAACCGCATCACTGGTAACAGATTTAGTCATACTTACCTCCCTTGTGAGAATTGTGAACATGCAAAGAACAAAACCGGCGGCAATCTCGCCGCTGCATACGTTTCCGCTTGCGGACGAGCATCAGGCTCCGGGATGCGCCTTATCGTACACCTCCCTCAGCCTGCTGAAAGTCACGTGCGTGTAGAGCTCCGTGGTGGTCAGGCTGCTGTGCCCAAGCATTTCGCTGACGCTTTTCAGATCAGCGCCACCATTGAGCATGTGTGTGGCAAAACTGTGCCGGAGAATATGGGGATTTTTCTTTTCCGACTCGGTAACCGGGGTGAGATACTTCTGTGTCATTCTCTGGACAAGCATAGGATAGAGCTGTCTTCCTCTTGAAGTGACGAAAACCTTGGACGGTTCACCTGCCCTCTCTAAAGGTATTCTAAAGAAGTTTCGTCTGACTTCAAAATAATTTCTGAGCGCCTCGGCGGCGGGCTCTCCGAGCGGCACGATGCGCTGTTTCCGCCCTTTTCCGGTCACCTTGATGAAGCCGTGATGCAGGTCAACATCGGCCCGTTCAAGCCCGATCACCTCCGACAGGCGAAGCCCGCAACCATAAAGCACTTCGAGCACGGCGCGATCCCTGCATTGCTCGAAGCGCCTGATCTCGGCCTTTTTGCCGTCAGCCCGAACGGTCTCCGACTCATGCTCTGAGGCCTCGAAGCGCCCGAACATCCGGCCGGCTTCATCCTCGCTCAGAAAACGGGGCACCTTTTTATCGAGACGCGGCGTGACGACCAGCGAAAGTGGCGAGGTTGCAAGATGTCCGGTTTCAACAAGAAAGCGGTAGAAGCTTTTCAGGGAAGCAAGCTTTCTGGCAATAGAACGGGGCTGGATGCCCTTGTCGAGAAGATGGGCCATAAAGAGCCTCACATCGGCAACCGCCACCCGTTCAGGCTCGACGTCTTCAAGCGCATCAAGCCCGGCCTCATCTTTCAGGAATGAAAAATACTGGAGCAAATCGCACCGGTATGCGGTCACCGTTCTGTGCGAAACATTTCTGGCAGCCTGTAGATGGGAGAGAAACGGCTCGACCTCTCGGCACCTGGCCGTATCGCTCTGTTCCGGCTGCTTTGAACGGGTACTGGTCATGGAAAGGGTCTGTTCACGAGACGGCGAGACTGATCAGCACTTCTCTCTCTTTGATATAAAAGAGCCGCCTGTCCCTGACAAGAAAATTGTTGAACAGCGGCGCGACTCCTGCCTTGCCCATCATATCCTCGTAAACGATACGACTGCCGACAGCAACAGAAAGAACCGATTGCCACGAGCTATCCGTTCCCTCATCCCCCGCCATCAGGCTATGCCGGGCGGTCACGGTCGAAGCTCCGCAATCGATGCGTTCGAGGTGCCCGGCGGGCTCACCGATGCCCGCAACCGGCAGCACGACACCCTGGCGCTCATCCTCGGCAAGGGCCGCATTGCGCAACGGATTGAACCGCTCCGGCGCGGTGCCGATCTGTTCGATCACGCTGCCGGTGAGCGGATCGATCAGGAAGTAGTCCCGCTCGGGAAACCCCGCGAACACGCGCGAGCTGTAAGCGAGAAACGTATCGCCAAGATTGGCTGCGAAGGCAAGATCGGGCCGGCTCCAGACCAGCGTTCCCGAAGATGGATCGAGCGCCCAGATGCCCTGATGTTCGGGGCCGCCCGGCTGAAAGGTGTGACAGTAGAGCAGATTGCGGTGGGTGGTTTCAAGTCCGATCATCCAGCCCTCGCCGACAGGTTCGATGGCTTCGCCGCCACCGGCAAGCACGACGTCGTCGCACAGCGCACAGCCAGTCTCCGGATCGAGGCAGAAGAGCGTCGCACGGCGCTGTTCCGGAAAACGCTTCAGCCCTGTCAAGAGTCCGCTGCCGGTAAACATGAGCTGCCAGATCACTGCGCCGCTGCCGCCGTGCCACGACCAGCCGCCATCCGGAAGAGGCTGCACGGACGATTTCACCAAGTCGCCCGCCGTCATGACGCCGACCGTTCGAGCCTGTAGATCGTCACGGCAACCGTCTGGTCGCCCTCGGCATCGTACATGCGCGTTTCGGAAATCCTGAAGCCGTTTTCAGCGACAAGCTCGATGAACTGGTCGGCAAGCCGCCTTCTCGGATCGGCGATGTAAGCCGAACCGCCCTCGGCGAGCAAAGCGTCGATAGCCGTGACGATGGGCAGCAGATTCACCCGCTCGTAAAGCACATCGGCGGCGATCACCGCATCGAACTTTTCATCCCCCTTGACCATGCGCCAGTCCAGGCGGCAGGTATCGAGAGCGACCCGGTTGCGCAGCGCATTGTAGGCCGCGAATTTCAGTGCTTCGGTGGAGTAGTCGGTACAGAGCACGCGCGCGCCGCTCTTTGCCGCCGCGATGCTCGCCATGCCGACCCCTGCGCCAAGCTCGATGACCGACTTGCCCGCAAGCTCCCCCCGCTCCATGAGCTGACGGGAAAGCGTCACCGCAGCAGGCCATATTTCGGCCCAGTAGGGCATCTGTTCATCTTTCAGAAATTCCTCGGGCGAAATGCGGTCGAGCAGGGCATAACTGTCACGCACGCTCAGAAAACAGAAGTCGCTCTCGCCGAAGCGGTAGCAGAGCTCCTGCAAATCGTACTCTGCTGCAAGCTGCCGGCGAAGAGAGCTCAGCTCATCTTCAGCAAGCCTGCCGGATTCGACAGGCTCCGGCACCCTGTATCGGTCAAATGGCATGAAAGGCACTCAAAATTGGGGGCGCACTGCAACCTGAAGCGCCCGAACAGGGCCGGCATCAGGAAACTCATCGGGAGGCGCCGTAAATATCGATACGAATTTAATGAAAATCACGGCTGTTTTCTATTTTGCGGCGTGAACGAACAACCGATAACCATCCACACCACAAGAACCATGAAGAAAGAGATCATCGAGGTTTTCGACAACACCTTCCCCAACAGGGACTACACCATCGAAATCGTCAATCCGGAATTCACCTCGGTCTGTCCCAAAACCGGCCTGCCGGACTTCGGCACCATCACCATCACCTACGTGCCCGACAAGAGCTGCATCGAACTGAAGTCTCTCAAATACTACTTCCTTGAATTCCGCAACGCCGGAATCTTCTACGAGAACATCACCAACAGGATTCTCGACGATCTGGTCGAGGCCTGCAAGCCGAGAAGGATGACGGTCAAAGCCGACTGGAACGCCAGAGGCGGCATCACCGAAACCGTCACGGTCAGCTACACTGCCGGAAAGCCGTAAGCGCCCACCAATACAGAACGCCCCGGATGTCCGGGGCGCCGCTGTTCTGAATGCTGTATAAGGATGCCTTCCGGCAAAAGGATCAGTACTTCTCCTGGAGCCAGATACCGATCGTATCAACCTCTTCATCGGAAATATTTGCGCCGGGGAAACCCTGCATGCGCTTGACGATGAGCCTCACCTGACCGGTCTTTTTGTACTTGGTGCGGTAGAGATCGGCAACCGAATCGAGCGTGTGGCACTTGTTGCACTTTGCATCGGTAAGCTTTCCGGCAGCCTCGAAATCGAAACCTTCAGGAACCGGAGGAAGATCGCTGGTGGCGGCTGGCTTGTTGAGGAAGGTGGTAAGCTGTTCGACGGAACGGATGTACTGGCCGTCAACGGTGGTAGTGCGGCCTTTTTCCCAGTAAACCCTGAGGCTGAAGAACATCACCATGACGATGACGAAAATACTGAGAGGAAAACTCAGGAACCATTTGTCGCTGATCGCCCCCGACATTTTGCCGAGACCCATGATGATCAGGGAAGCGCAGAAGATGAGCAGGAACCATCCCATGAACGACTTCAGCGGAACCAGTGCAGGAATGGAGTTCGGCGCAGGAGCGTAGCCGGTCAGAAATGATACAGAAAAAAACAAAGCTCCCATTAAGACAGCCCCGCCTACTGCAAGAGCAATAAGCTTACCGTTTGACTTGTTGTCCATGACAGGTAATGGATTAGGTGTTAGCCGCTTGCAAGAATTTATTGAGAAAGATAAACATTCTTGGCAAAGAGGGCAAACATTTGTGCTTAAAAAGCGTTAATCATTGCAGCTATCCCCTCCCGCAAAGCAGGACGGATTTTGCGGCCAGTGCGGCAGAACGTATGTTTCCTCAGTGAGCGAATCCCTTTCGAACCAAGGACATTGAGCACCATGATCACCTCCACAATGAGCGTCGTCGATTTCGACAAAGCCGCACTTGATTTCCAGTTCCTTTTCGACTGCTTTGTCGAGGTTCTTCAGGAGCTTGGCCAGAACAAACTCGCCACGCACCTGCGCGGCGAGGGCAAAGTCGCCATCACGGAGTGCGAGCATCCCGAAAGGGCCGTACAGGCCTTGTCGGTTGTCTTCCAGCTGCTCAACATGGCCGAGGAGAACTCGGCGGCACAGTACCGCCGGCAGCTCGAATCGAACGAAGGGGTCGAATCGCTCAGCGGCTTGTGGGGAGAAGCGCTCCGGCATCTGAAAAGCCTTGGCGTCACAGAAGATGAAATTGCGGCTGAACTTCCCGAAATCGAGGTCGAACCGACCCTGACGGCGCACCCCACCGAGGCCAAACGTCGAACGGTGCTCGAACAGCATCGCGAACTCTACCTGCTGCTCGTCAAGCGCGAGAACCGCATGTGGACGCCTGCCGAACGGGAAAAGATCCGCTCCGACATCAAGGTGGTGCTCGAACGGCTCTGGCGCACGGGCGAAATTCTGTTCGAGAAACCCGACGTCAGCGCCGAACGCCAGAACGTGCTGCACTACCTGCACTCGATCTTCCCCGACGTGCTGCCCATGATCGACCGGCGTCTCGACAAGGCGTGGAGCGTGGCGGGTTTCGACCCGAAAACCATCAGGGATCCGCGCAACCTGCCGCGCCTGTCCTTCGGAAGCTGGGTCGGCGGAGATCGTGACGGCCATCCGCTGGTGACCGCCGGAACCACCCGCGAGACCCTTCAGGTGATGCGCAGCCACGCAATCCGCCTTGTCCGGCACCATCTCGAACAGCTCGCCTCCAAACTCAGCATCTCCGGGCGCTTCCAGTCACCAACCGGCGCAATGGAGGAGCGGATGGAGATGATGCACCACAAGCTTGGAGAGCAAGGCAAGGCAGCGCTCGACCGGAACCGGCACGAACCGTGGCGGCAGTTTGTCAACCTCATGATTGCATGCCTGCCGGACGAAGCGCCGAAAGAACCTATCGACGAGCCCTCTCGCTACCGGTACAGACGCCACACCGAACTGCTCGCGGACCTCGAACTCCTGATGTCCTCGCTCTCGTCAATCGATGCCGGGAACATCTCGCTCGGCGACGTCGCTCCGGTCTATCGCATCGTGCAGACATTCGGGTTTCATCTCGGCAAGCTCGACGTCAGGCAGAACAGCCGTTTCCACGACCAGGCGATTTCGCAGCTCATGACGGCTGCGGGGCTGGACGGCGCGGGCTTTCCCGAGTGGAGCGAACAGATGCGGATAGAGTTTCTCGAACGCGAGCTGCTCTCGCCGCGCCCCTTCACCCATCCCGACATGCACGCCGGCCCGGAGGCCGAAACCGTGCTCAGCTGTTACCGCGTACTGTTCGACCACGCCCGCAAACACGGCTACGACGGCATCGGCTCGCTGATCGTTAGCATGACGCGTAACGTCTCCGACCTGCTCGTCATCTATCTGCTCGCCCGCGAAGTCGGCCTCATGGTGCCGCATGGAGATGGCGACGCCTGCCCCATTCCCGTGGTGCCGCTCTTCGAGACCATCGACGACCTCGAACGCAGCCACCACATCCTCGACCGCTTCCTCTCCCACCCGGTCACGCGCCGGAGCATCGCGCTGCAACAGGAGCTGCACGGGCGAAAAAAGCCGATGCAGCAGGCGATGGTCGGTTACAGCGACAGCAACAAGGACGGCGGCATCGTCACCAGCCTCTGGAGCCTGTACCGCTCGGAGGAGCGGCTGATCGAAGCCGGAAGAAAGCACGGCGTCGATATTCTCTTCTTCCACGGCCGCGGCGGCAGCATCAGCCGCGGAGCCGGGCCAACGCACCGCTTCATCCGTGCGCAGCCTCACGGCTCGCTCGACGCCGGACTCCGGGTCACCGAGCAGGGCGAAACCATCGCGCAGAAGTATGCCAACCGCATCAGCGCGGCCTACAACCTCGAACTTTTCCTGGCCGGAGTCGCCGAAGCGCGGCTCGAACACCGCAAGGACGGCTACCGCCCTCACCCCCTCGAAAAGGCGGTGGACCTGCTCGCGCGAAGCAGCAACGCAGCCTACCGCCAGCTCATCGAAACCGACGGCCTGCTCGACTTCTTCCGCCAGGCCACGCCGATCGACATCATCGAATCGAGCCGCATCGGCTCCCGGCCCTCCCGCCGCACCGGACGGCAGAGCCTCGACGACCTTCGCGCCATTCCCTGGGTCTTCAGCTGGAACCAGGCGCGGTTCGGCATCTCCGGATGGTACGGCGCAGGCACGGCGCTCGAAGAGCTGCGCGCCACCGACCCCGAAAGCTTCGACATCATGCGCCAGAGCGACTTCTCGTGGGCGCCGTTCCACTATATTATCAATAACGTCGCCACGAGCATCCTGTCGGTCGATCCCTGGATCATGGAGCAATACGCCGCGCTGGTCGAAGACCAGGCCATCCGCGAAAACCTGCTCGGCATGATCCAGGCGGAATACCTGCGCACGATGCGCCTGCTCGAACTGATCTTCGGCGGACCGCTCAGGGAAAAACACTTCAACGTCTATCGCTTCATCGAAACCCGCCAGGAGGGCCTCGGCAAACTGCACCGCCTCCAGATCGACCTCCTGAAGCGCTGGCGGAAGAGCAAGGCCTCGGGCAACCAGGAACAGGCCGACGCCATGCTTCCCGAGCTTCTCCTCACGGTCAACGCCATATCGGGCGGCCTGAGAACGACGGGATAAGCAGAATATTTCCAGGAAAGAATGCGATCGGCACGGCACACCAGAGTGCCGCTACAAACGTGTTGAGCGACCCGATTGCCACGCCGTATGGGGCTCGCAATCTTCACGCACCATCAGTACGATCAGGTTTCTGCGCGCCAAACGTCTTGGCAATCGGGTCGCTCATGACACTCTTTACAAATGCCATTCAAAGGAACCCTTAAAGCCTGGCAAATTTTTCATCGAACTCCCTGGCACCAACCTCGGTAAAGACAAAGTTTTTACGAATATAGGCCAGCGTGTTTTTTTCAATATCGGTTACCCCCTGCCCATCTGAAGCCGACTTGAAAAGATCCGCAACTTCATCTTTCGATAACTTTTCCTCACCGGCACCGGTCGTATGTTTTGTGGCAAGGTCCAGCAGCTCTTTTTCGTACTTCTCTCCGTCAATGGTTACATAAGCCATGATCTTCCTCCTGTTGATTTTATGTTATAGTCCAAGCAAAAATAACAGCCTTCCTGGCAATACAGAACTTTTGCGGCAAAGCATTTCAAATATCTCAAATTGTTGCAAGGCGCTTCGCGAATGGCGGTAAAACCACGCCTTAACCAAGCACTTTTGCAAGTAAACCCTGAACGGTATCACCTCCCTGAGATTTGACAAATGCAAGGACAACGGGAATAAATCGAGTGATCATACCGGCATCAAGATTCAGCTTGCTGAACCCCCCGGCCAATGAGGCAAGGTTTCCAAGCCGGGCTGAACTTCCGCCCAAAGAGGAGGCAAAACCGCCGAGAGCGCTTGCCAATCCTCCAGAATCAGGTGCCGATGAAATGAGGTCATTGATACCGCGCACGACCGCTGCAATCTGAGCGAACTCACCATCACTCAATTTTTCCTGCGCAAGCTTGAAAAGCAATCCGGCTCCGCCACTGGCCTGCTGCTCTGAAACATTGAGCTGGCTTGTCAACATGTTCAGCAATTCCATTCTTGCTCCTTTTTTAACAACTTTTCAAAATATCGATAATTTATGACCATTCTTCAATTGGCAAAAAACCTCCTGCATCAATGCAGCGAATAGAACATTGAGAACAACAATGCTCTTCTTTGCCAGAACGTGTTCAAAAACAATGCAAGACAGCTGCCATGAACGGCAGAGCACGGCATAATATCGCGATCAAGAAACATCCCTGTTTCAGCAATGCGTTTCAAATCCGGAGTGATGACCGAAACCAAATGATTCATGCTTATTTCTGATCTTAACGAAACAAAAAACAACTTCATAGTCATTTACGATCCATACAGGCAAAATAGCGTATATCAAAAGAAAAACATCAAAGCATTGCCATGAATTTACCATCGTCACCTTCAGAAAACCTTGAAAATCCTGAAGCGGAACCGCCGACTTTGCTACCAGAATTGTTGCTGGCTTCCTGAGCGGAAACGATATTCCTTTTCACCAAAACAGCTCATCACAACAAACGAAATAGCTGATAAACATGGAATTCGCCGTAATTTTTTGTATAGTATAGTCAAAAAACAAGCCGGTCATTTTCACCCCTAAACCAGAGTGACCGGCGCTGGCAGTGATCAACCCCTACTCATTGTCCCCTCTATGCTTACCAAACTCTGCGCGGCGGCGTTGCTGGGCATCGACGCCCTGAAGGTCGAAATTGAAACCAACGTTTCGGGAGGCTTGCCCGCCTTCACGGTGGTCGGGTTGCCAGACAGCGCGATCAAGGAGAGCCGGGAACGCATTCTGACGGCTATCCGCAATTCCGGCTTCGAGTTACCATCGAAGAAGATCACGGTCAACCTCGCGCCTGCGGACGTAAAGAAGGAGGGAACGTCGTTCGATCTCGGCATCGCGGTCGGGCTGCTCGGCTCGCTTGGCGAAATAAAAGGGCAGTTCGAGGATATTATCGTGCTTGGCGAGCTGGCGCTGGACGGGTCGGTGCGGCGTATCAGCGGCACGCTTCCGATGGCCGTGATGGCGGCGCGGGAGAATATCCGCTGGATGATCGTGCCGAAAATGAACGCGGCGGAGGCGGCGGTGGCGATTTCGGCGACCGGCGCGGCCACGCAAGTGTTTGGCGTCGAAACGCTCATCGAGGCGGCGGGGCTGCTCAACGGTTCCGTCGCCGCCGAACCGGTGAGCGTAAACGTTGCGGAGCTGTTCGACTGCGAACCAGAGTACCCGGTCGATTTCGCCGAAATCAAGGGGCAGCTCGCCGCCAAAAAGGCGATCGAGATCGCGGCGGCGGGGGGACATAATCTGCTCATGATCGGCCCGCCCGGCAGCGGCAAAACGCTGCTCGCCAAGGCGATTCCGGGCATTCTGCCGCCGCTCGGCTTCGAGGAGTCGCTTGAAACCACCAAGATTTACTCGGTTTCGAGTATGCTCGAACGCAACCGCCCGCTCATGATCACGCGGCCTTTCCGCAACCCGCATCATACGAGCAGCAACGTGGCGCTGATCGGCGGCGGGGCGCAGGCCAAGCCGGGCGAGGTAAGCCTGGCGCACAATGGCGTGCTGTTTCTCGACGAGCTGCCGGAGTTCACCCGCAGTGCGCTCGAAGTGCTGCGCCAGCCGCTCGAAGACCGCGAGGTGACGGTGTCGCGAGCGGCGCTCTCGACGCGCTATCCGGCGGGCTTCATGCTGGTGGCGGCGATGAACCCGAGTCCCGCCGGGCCGCTCAAGGATCGCGACGGGCTGCCGACCGCCTCGCCGGAGCAGATTCGCCGCTACCTCTCCAAAATCTCTGGCCCGCTGCTCGACCGCATCGACATTCACATCGACGTGCCCAAGGTCGAAAACATCGAGCTGTTCTCGAACAGTTCGGCGGAAAGCTCCGGCGAAATCCGCAAGCGGGTCATCGCGGCCCGCGCCCTCCAGCACGAGCGCTTCGCCGCGTTGCAATCGCCACGAATCTTCACCAACGCGCAGATGAGCTCGAAGCTGATCCGCAAGTTCTGCAAGCTCGACAAAGAGAGCGCCGAAAAGCTGATGGATGCCATGAACCGCCTCAACCTCTCGGCCCGGGCGCACGACCGCATTCTCAAGGTGAGCCGCACCATCGCCGACCTCGAAGGCGCTGAGCATATCGAAATGAAGCACCTCGTGCAGGGCATCCAGTACCGCAGCCTCGACCGCGAGTTCTGGAGCTTTTGAGGGTGAGCGGCTTTGGCCGGGACAATTGGGACGGGTGAGACGGATCTGGCGGATCAGGGGAAATGCGCGGCAGGATGGATGTTCAGAGAAAATGAGCCTGCCTGGCTATATTGAGCACTTTACCGTTCTTTCTCGGACACGTCCGACGATCCACCTCAACACATTACCGATCACAGAATGAAAGCAAACGGATCACTCCGGCAGACGCTGCTGCTTGCCGGAGCGCTACTCGGTTCATCCCCTGCCATGGCTGCCGAGCCGATCGAGCAGAGAATCGCCACCCTCGAAAAAGAGCTTGCCGAGCTGAAGGCGCTGGTCAAAGCACAAAATGCGACTTCATCCACGTCGCAGACGGCTGCCGCTCCCCGGACCGCCAGCAAGCCTGAAGCCCCGTCTCCGGCGACCACCGTCACAGTCTCCTCTGGCGCGAAGCTTCAGTTTTACGGCTTCGCCCGTTTCGACGCTTCGTATGACACCGGGCGCATCACGCCGGGCAACATCGCGCTCTACGTCCCCTCCGAGGCGACGGTCAGCGACGACGCCGAATGGAACCTCACGGCAAACGCCACGAGAATCGGCATGAACCTCTTCGGCCCCGACACCGAAACGATGAAGTTGAACGGCAACATCGAGTTCGATTTCCTGAGCTTCGTGGGCGCGGAGAACAATTCGAGTCCGCGCCTTCGCCACGGCTACCTGAAAGCGTACTGGCCGGCAAACGACTTCAGCATCATCGCCGGGCAGACCTGGGACGTGAACGCCTCGCTCATTCCCTTCGTGGACGATCCGGCCCTCATGTGGGACGCGGGCAATATCGGCGGGCGCCATCCGCAGATTCGCCTCACCAAAGGGTTCAAGTCGGGTGACAAGAGCCGCGTCGAGGTCGCCGTGGCGGCAGCGAGGACGATTGGCGAAACAAACGTCAGCAACGCGGATTCAGGCAAAGACGCCGCGATGCCTTCGATTCAGGGACGACTGGCGCTTTCAACGCCGCTCCTTGTTTCGGGAAAACCGGCAACCATCGCTGTTTCAGGCCATTACGGGCAGGAGGAGTGGGACACGACCACCAGCGGCGAGCATGAAACGCTCGACTCGTGGTCGTGCGTGCTCGAACTGTCGCTGCCGCTGAGCGACCGGCTGCTTTTTGCCGGCGAACTGTTCACCGGCGAGAATCTGGACGATTACTGGGGCGGCATCGGCCAGGGCAGAAATGGCGTCACGGCAATCCGCTCGCACGGCGGCTGGGCGGCCCTGCGCTACGCGGCAAGCCCGGAAACGACGCTGAGCCTCGGCGCTGGCCTGGACGATCCGAATGATAAAGACCTTCCAAACCCCACCCCGACGGTTTCTGTTCGTACGCTCAACGAAACGCAGTTCATCTCGGTGACGCACCGCATCACGCCGAACTTCATCCTCGGCGGCCAGCTCTCACGCTGGAGAACCGACTACAAGGATGCCAAAGAGGGCGACGCCGTCCGCGCCCAGACCTCCGTGACCTACTCGTTCTGAGCTCTCACCTTTTTCGGGGCGATCAGCCGGTCGCCCCTACTTTATCACCACTTCGACCGGGTCGAGCGCCAGAATCTGCGGCGATTCGGTGCGCAACAGAAAGCGGGCGGTTTCCGTTCCGGGCAGGCTGGTGGCGGGCAGCAGGTGGCCGAACGAGCGGGTGACAAGATGATCGGAGATGGCTGCCGTTGCCTGCATCATGCTTCCGTCAACCAGGCGTTCAAACCAGGTTTTGCGGACGGGCAGGTACAGCAGCTCCGGCTTTGCTTTGGCGTCCATCTTCGCGAGCTTTTGAGCCTCCCGAACCGCGTCATCGAGGCCGCCGATCCTGTCAACCAGCCCCACCTCGACCGCCCGCTTGCCGCTCCAGACGCGGCCCC
>JAFGER010000080.1 GCA_016931495.1 Chlorobiaceae bacterium
CGTCTCAAGTGAAGGCTCCTAATGTACCACACCGCCCCCATACTTCCAAATCATTTTTGAGAAAATTCTTAATTTTCTTTAAAAAAAGTGGAAGAACAGAGGCAAACACCGACAAACACGGACAGTGTGGACGGGATGAAGAGTCTGTGCCTGACGGTAAGAGTTGCTAACAGCAGGCTGAGATCTATTAATTCCCGCAAAAAGAAAATGGACGTTGCAAACGGCATCAACCGTCTGCAACGTCCATTGCATCCCTCCCGTCCGCCCTTTCCTTTCAGCCTGCGCTCTCTATCTCCGTGCTGCTGAGGCGCGGAAGTTCAACTTCAAGGGAGAGTTGGCGCTTGCCCTGGGCGAACTCCTTGGCGGCGCTGACGAAGCCGTCGAAGAGAGGGTGCACCTTCTGCACCCTCGATTTGAGTTCGGGATGAAACTGCACAGCCACGAACCAGCGATGGTCTTTGAGCTCGATGATTTCGACCAGCTCACCGTTGGGCGAGGTGCCGGAGAAGACCATGCCTTTCTCCTCGAAAAGCTTGCGGAACTGGTTGTTGAATTCGTAGCGGTGGCGGTGACGCTCGTTGATGAGGAATTTTCCATAGACCTCGTGCACTTTCGAGCCGTCCTTGAGAATGCAGGGGTAGCTGCCGAGACGCATGGTTCCGCCCTTTTCCTTGACCTTCTTCTGCTGCTCCATGAGGTCGATGACCGGAAAACGCGCCCGCTTGTTGAACTCGGTCGAGTTGGCGTCGGCCAGATCGCAGACGTTGCGCGCGAATTCGATGCTGGCGCACTGCATGCCAAGGCAGATTCCGAAAAACGGGATGTTGTTTTCGCGCGCATACTGAACGAAGCGCACCTTGCCTTCAATACCACGGTCGCCGAAACCGGGAGCCACAAGCAGTCCGCTGATGCCCTTGAACGCCTCCGCCATATCGAACTTCGGGCCTTCGGCATCCTCGGCCCTGAGCATCCTGACCGAGACCTTCACGTCGTTGCTCGCTCCGGCATGGATGAACGATTCGAGAATCGATTTGTAAGCATCGGGGTATTCGGTGTACTTGCCGCAGACGCCGATGGTGATTTCGCCGTCTTTCGGATTGGTGACCTTTTCGCAGAAGCGCTTCCAGTGATCGAGGTTGGGCTCGCGGAACTTCTTCAGGCCAAGCTTTTTCATGACGCGCAGGTCGAGCTGCTCGCGAAGCAGCATGAGCGGCACGGCGTAGATTGTTTCGCAGTCGTTCAGCCCTATAACATCCTGCTCGTGCACGTTGCAGAAATGGCCGACCTTGTTCTTGATGTCATGCGACAGCGGCTTTTCGCTCCGGCAGACCAGAATATCGGGCTGGATGCCGGTTTCAAGCAGCATCTTGACGCTGTGCTGCGTGGGTTTGGTCTTCAGCTCGCTGGCAGCCTTGATGTAGGGCACGAAGGTGAGATGGATGTTCAGCACGTTACGCTCGCCGAGTTCCAGCTTGAGCTGCCGCATCGCTTCGAGGAAGGGCAGGGATTCGATGTCACCGATGGTGCCGCCGATTTCGGTGATGAGCACATCGAGACTGCCGTTCTTGGCCAGGTCGCCCATTTTCTCCTTGATCTCGTCAATCACGTGAGGCACGACCTGCACCGTGCCGCCGAGATACTCGCCGCGCCGCTCCTTGTCGATGACCGATTTATAGACGCGGCCCATCGTCAGGTTCGAGGCCTGCGAAGTAGGTTCGTCGAGGAAGCGCTCGTAGTGGCCGAGATCGAGATCGGTTTCGGCGCCGTCGTCGGTCACATAGACCTCGCCGTGCTGATACGGCGACATCGTGCCGGGATCGACGTTGATGTAGGGATCGTATTTCTGGATCGCCACCCGCAAGCCGCGGGACTTCAGCAAGAGGCCCAGCGAGGCGGAAAGGATGCCTTTGCCAAGGGAAGAGATCACACCGCCGGTGACGAAAATATGCTTTACATTCTTCGGGCGCGCCATACGTTCTAATAATTAAGTGATAACCTTCAGATTCATTCCGGAGAACTCCGTCCCCGTTTCAAACAATCGTCCATTCCTGAGCAAAAGAACCGGACTCCACGATCAGAACAGATCGATCTGCCCATCTTCGCCGAGCGGTTCGGTCGCCGAGTCATCGTCGCTCTTGGGCACCCGCGCCGTGGCTGAAATCCTGTCGCCGGCATCGAGTCTGATGAGCCGCACACCCGAGGTGTTCCGGCCCAGCACCCGGATGTCCGAAACGTGCTGGCGGATGACAATGCCATTGGTCGTGATGATGATCAGGTCGTCTTCGTCGTTCACGTCGAGCAGGCCAACCAGGTTGCCGATCTTCTCGTGCGCCCTGATGGTGATGACGCCGCGAGCGCCGCGCCTGGTCATACGGTAATCCTCGACCTTGCTGCGCTTGCCATAGCCGTTGTCGGTGACGGCAAGCAGCGAGGTGTCGTTGCGCTTGGTAGTAACCATCGAAATGCAGCGTTCACCCTCGTCGAGCGTGATGCCTTTGACGCCCATCGCCGTGCGGCCCATCGCCCGCACCTCCGATTCAGGGAAGCGGACGGCGTAGCCCGAGCTCTTTGCCAGAATGATCTGGTGATCGCCATCGGTGAGGCGCGCGTCGATCAGCTCGTCGCCCTCCTCGATGGTAATGGCGTTGATGCCCGTCCGCCGCGGATTGGAGTACTGCATGAGATCGGTCTTCTTGACGATGCCGTTGGCCGTGGCCATGATGATGAAGTGCGGATCGTCGAAGTTCCTGATATTGATATAGGTTCTGATCTTCTCGCCGGGCGGAAGCTCCATGATGTTGGCCAGCGAACGGCCACGCGCGGCGCGCCCCGCCTCCGGAATTTCATACACCTTGAGCCAGTAGCAGCGACCGGCGGTGGTGAAGAAGAGAATGTAGTTGTGCGTCGAGGCGATGAACATGTGCTCGATGAAATCCTCGTTCTTGGCCTGCGCTCCGGCCACGCCGCGCCCGCCGCGATGCTGGCGGCGGTAGCCCGAAACCGGGAAGCGCTTGATGAAGCCGTCGTGCGTGATGGTGATAACCACGTCCTCCTGGGCGATCATGTCCTCGATGGAGAAGTCGCCCTCCTGCGGACGAAGCTCGGTGCGGCGGGCGTCGCCGTAAACTTCGCTGACCTTCAGCAGCTCGGTACGGATGATCTCCATCTGCTTTGCGGGGCTTTCGAGAATCGATTTCAGCTCCTCGATGAGCGCGAGGGTTTCGCGGTACTCGTCGTCGATCTTCTGGCGCTCCATGCCGGTCAGGCGCTGCAAGCGCATTTCGAGAATCGCCTTGGCCTGGATTTCGGAGAGGCCGAAGCGCTCGATCAGGCGGCTCTGCGCGGTCGCCGCGTCGGGCGACTGGCGGATGGTGGAGATCACCTCGTCGAGATTGTCGAGGCAGATCTTGAGGCCTTCGAGGATGTGCGCGCGCTTTTCGGCTGCGTTGAGGTCGTATTGCGTGCGGCGCAGGACAATCTCGTTGCGGTGCCGGATGTAGTACTGCATCATCTCCTTGAGGTTCAGGATGCGCGGCACGCCATCGACCAGCGCCAGCATGATCACCCCGAAGGTGTCCTGCATCGGGGTGTGCTTGTAGAGATTGTTCAGCACCACCTTGGCCACGGCGTCGCGCTTCAGCTCGATGACGAGGCGCATGCCCTCGCGGTCGGACTCGTCGCGAATGTCGGCGATGCCTTCGACCTTCTTGTCGTGCACCAGTTCGACGATCTTTTCAATCAGGCGAACCTTGTTGACCTGGTAGGGAAGCTCGGTGACGATGATCGACTCGCGGCCATTCTTCTGCGTCACTTCGACCACGGCGCGCGCGCGGATCACCACCTTGCCGCGACCGGTCAGGTAGGCCTGGCGGACGCCTTCGTAGCCGTAGATGATGCCGCCGGTCGGGAAGTCGGGCGCGGTGACATGCTTCATCAGGTCGCCGATTTCGATCTCGGGATTCTCGATGAGCGCGACGAGGCCGCTGACCACCTCGCGCATGTTGTGCGGCGGAATGTTGGTCGCCATGCCGACCGCGATGCCCGACGCGCCGTTGACGAGCAGGTTCGGAATCGCCGCCGGAAGCACCGTCGGCTCTTCGAGCGAATCGTCGAAGTTGAGCGAGAAATCGACCGTCTCCTTGTCGAGATCCTTGAGCATCTCGCCCGCGATGGCCTTCATGCGCACCTCGGTATAACGCATGGCCGCCGGGGAGTCGCCATCGACCGAGCCGAAGTTGCCCTGTCCGTCGATCAGCGGATAGCGCAGCGAAAAGTCCTGCACCATGCGCACGAGGCTGTCGTACACCGCCGTGTCGCCGTGCGGATGGTACTTACCGAGCACTTCACCGACAATACGCGCCGATTTCTTGTGCGGCTTGCCAGCCTGCAATCCGAGTTCGTGCATGCCGTAGAGCACGCGGCGGTGCACCGGCTTCAGGCCGTCGCGGACATCGGGCAACGCGCGGCTGACGATGACTGACATTGAATAATCGAGGTAGGAACCCCGCATTTCCTCTTCAATGCTGATCGGCAATATCTTCTCGCGCTGCATAATCGATACCCTGACTTTGATTAACCGTGATTGTCAACGGCTTAATGTATGAAATAGCTTGTAAAAACGTAAAGCCCGAACCTTTCCGGAGGGCACGGGCTTCAGCTTTCGGAGCTCTCCGGCGTTTCGGCTGCTTCCGGAGCGGTAACGACCGTCACGGGCGCATCGGACCAGAGCGACTCCAGATCGTAGAACCGGCGCTCGTCCGGCTGGAAAATATGGACAACCACATCAATATAGTCGAGCAGCACCCAGTGCAGCGAATCGAGCCCCTCGATGTGCATCGGACGCTCGTCCTCCTCCTTGAGCTCATCGACGATGAAGTCGGCCAGAGCCTTGGCCTTGCGCTCGGAATCGGCGGTGATAATGACAAAATAATCGGTGACGCTTGTCAAGCCCCGGACATCGAGAATCTTGACCTCTTCACCCTTCTTTTCAAGCGACAACTCGGCAACTCTCCTGGCCAACAGCTCACTCATTGCCACTTCGCGGGCCTGAACCCCGGATGCGGCCTCATGTTCCGGACGGGACATAAATCTCCGTTTTGATGATAAAAAATCGTTCCTGCAGGAAGCGTTCCCGCGTCACAATATAGCAATATTGGACTCGTTTGAACACCTTTATTTCAGGGGAAAACTGAAATGAGAAGTTCATTTTTACAAAACAGTTACATCGCGAAGCGTTCTCCTTTTCTGCAAAAGAGGACGGCAGAGGCGACGTACGTCATGAGTGCGACTGTTTGGGCGTAAACGCCTGCCGGTAATCGGGAGCCGTCCCGGCGGCGGTTCCGGCGGCGCCCTCCGCGAGCGTTTTTTCCGCGTAACTGAGGAGAGATGCGGCGCTGAAAAAGGTGGCGTCGGCAAGATGCGGCGCGAGTGCGGGGAGCTCTTCGGCGAGCATCTCCGCCGAGCGGCTGACAATGGCGAGACTATCGGCAAAAGCGGCAAGACGCGCTGCGAGTTCGGAGATGAGGCAACGCGAGCTTTCGATCTCCGCGAGCACTCCATCTTCAATCGAGAAAATCGAGTAGAAATACTCGCCCGCCCTCGACGGAATCACCGGCACGATGCGGTTGGCCGTGACATGCTGCGTGGCGGCCTCGGCCATTGCGAGCAACGTCGGCACCGGCACGAGAGGCAGACCCGCGCCGAAAGCGATCCCCTTGGCCACCGAGAGGCCGATGCGCAGCGCGGTGAAGGAGCCGGGGCCGGAGGAGACCGCGACGCCGTCGAGTTCGGCCGCCAGCAATCCCGCCTCCGCCATCGTCTGCATGACCAGCGGCACCAGCGACTCGGCGGTTTTCTGCCACTCCGCGAGTCGGCGCTCGACCACGCGCCCACCGTTGCTGACCGCCGCGCTGGCGAAACCGTGAGTACACTCGATGGCAAGAATCTTCATAAGCTCAACTCAACTGATGACAATTTTCCGCTGCTCGTCGCCGGTGATCTCCAGCGTCACCCGGCAGGTGTAGCGCCGGTCGAGCGATGCAAACCGGTCGCCCCATTCGACCACCGACAGGAAAGGCCCCGAAAGATAGTCGTCGAAGCCCGCCGCGTCAAGCTCCTTTTCCGATTCGAGCCGGTAGAGATCGAAGTGGTGCAGCTCGACCGGGCGGCCCCGCAACACGCCTTCGTAGATATTCATCAGGGAGAACGTGGGGCTGGAGAGCTGCTCGTCGCAGCCGCACACCTCGGCGATGCCGCGCATGAACTCGGTCTTGCCCGCGCCGAGCTGACCGGTCAGGCAAACCACGTCGCCCGGCCCCAGCCCGCTGGCGAACCTCCGGGCGTACTCGCGGGTCTCGGCGGCGGAGCGGGACAGATACTCGCCCCTCATCGGCTGACCCGTCATGACTCCGACTCCAGAGACCGGAAGACCATGCCGGTCATCACCTTGGGGTAGAACCAGGTGGATTTCTGCGGCATCGCCTCGCCCGACTGCGACACCGACATCACCTGCCCGGCTCCGGTGGGCCGCAGCACGATGCCGACCTGTGCCCTGCCCGACGCGACGGCATCGAACACAGCATCCGTGCGGCTGACGTAGGTCAGGTTGCTCTCCTTCTCGACCGCCTCGGCCCTGATGCCGAGCATCTGGCCAAGCACGAGGTCGTGCAGCACCACCACGTCGAGGCCCTGCAACGCCTCCGGCACGGGCGACGAAAGCACGCCGGAGGGCTTCGCATCGAGCGAAACGCCCAGCACCACCCCGGGCAGCACGATGCCGAAAGACGGCACCGCCCGCTTTTCGGCAAGAAACTTGTCGAGCGCGCCCCTGCCAGGCAGCTCCCAGACGGTGAACGCGCTGTCGAGGCGGGCGACGAAAGCCTGCGGATCGAACGGCTCAAGCCCGTGCACCAACCGGTGGATCGGCAGAATCAGCAGCCCGTCGTCGTAAATATTCGACAGGTAGGCGAGGATATAGTTATACGGCTCGCGACCCGTATGGCCGGGATTTGCCGCCGCCCGCTCGTTCCGGTACGCCAGGCCGGTTTCGTAGCGGTGGTGCCCGTCGGCGATATAGACCGTCAGATCCGCAAGTTTCGCGGCAAACCGGGAGATCAGCGCGGGATCGCTCATGCGCCACATGCGGCTTCGCACGCCATCGAACGTGGCGTCGAGCACCGGCTCGCGCCCTTCGGCGAACTCGTAGAGCAGCTTGTCGGTGCGGCGGGTCTGGTCGGCATACAGGCCGAAAATGCTACTGAGGTTCGCGCCGGTCTCGCGGAACATCTTCAGCCGGTCGGCCTTCGGCCCCGAAAGCGTCCGCTCGTGCGGCAGCACCTTCCCCTCTGAAGGCTCGTACAGGCGCAGTGCGGCGAACAGCCCCTTGCGCGTGCGGCTCACGCCCTGTGGATCCTCGAAGGTCTGGAAACAGGGATAAAGCGCCGGCTCGTCATCACGAACAAGCACCGAAGAGGCAAGCCACTCGCGCATCCGCCCGGCGGCCGCGGCGTAAGGATCGGCCTCTGCGGGCAGCTCCAACCGAACCGCATTGTAATCGGAACTCTCGTACAGCGCGCGCTGCAAATCGGCGGATATGGCGTCGTAAGGCGGGCAGATCAGCTTCGAGGCCTGGCCTGCGACACCGGGGCCGTAAACGATCCCCCTGAACGGCACAATCTCGGGCATAAGCTTATGGGTTTAAGAGGTTTAATCGGCGGACTCTCTCTGTGAAATCCAGAAATCGTTGATCCCCTCCTTGACGATGACGGAGATTTTGCTGTTTCGGCACAGCTCAAGCACGGCAAGGAAAGTCACGACAATCACAATCGCTTCGCGCAGCTCCTCGAACAGTGAGGTGAAGGAGACCTGCACCCGTTCGCCGAGTCGCGCCATGATGAGGGCACTCTGCTGCTCGATGGTCACCGGTGCGTCGGAGACGCTCTGCGTCCGCGCTTTCGGCATGTTGTCGATCACCGACTGGTAAGCCAGCATGAGGTGGTAGAGCGTCGGGCGGTTGACCGGCTCGTCCAGCTCGTCAATCACTGCCGGATCCAGCTGCTCGAACACGCCGCGAGGAAACATCTGCTCACGGTCAAGGCCGAGCAGCTCAAGCTCGGAAGCCCCCTCCTTGATGCGTTTGTATTCGAGCAGCCGCTGCACCAGCTCGGTGCGCGGATCGAACTCCTCCTCGTCGCCAGCCTCCGGCTCGGGACGCGGCAGCAGCATCCGCGCCTTGATGCTCATGAGCATCGAGGCCATGTAGATGAACTCGGCGGCGACTTCGAGATTCAGACGCTGCATGGCGTGAATGTAGGCGATAAAATCGCCGGTGATTCTGGAAACCGGAATATTGTAGATGTCCAGCTCGTCGCGCTTGATAAAAAACAGGAGAAGGTCGAGCGGACCTTCGAACTCTTCAAGACTGATGCGGAACATGCAGTACCTGATTTCAGATTGAGCGGGAATGACAAGCAATGCGGCCATCACAAGGCTTCAGGAGCCGTGACCGGTCAGGTTGCGATGAGCCTGCTGGCACCGGCTCGTGTCGCAATCAACCCGACGCTGACGCGAAACAGGCACCGGCTACTGTACAAGGTAAAGACTTTCCGTTTAATTTTTTGAGCCATGATGGGTATTTTTACCCCGATGTCCGCCGTTTGCCGCAAAAACGGCGGGCTCATCACTCATCCGACCACTGGCCCCATGAAGCATCGCGCAATCTCGCTTGTGCTCGCCCTCACCCTCGGCGCCCCGATCGCATCCACCTGTTGGGCGCGTTCGGCCGGGGACTATTACGACGCAGCGCTCTCAAAGCAGAAAGCCGGAGAGCTCAGGGAGGCTGTCCAGCTTTATACGAAAGCCATCGAGCGCGACAACAACCTGCTCATGGCCTACCAGATGCGGGGGGCGGCCTGGCAGAAACTGCGCCAGTTCCGGAAAGCGTCCGACGATTACACCATCCTCATCGAGCGTGGCGAGCCCTCCTTCCGGGCGGTCGGCTACTTCAATCGCGGCATGGTCAACTCCAGCTCGGGCCGTTACGCCGAGGCGATCAGCGACTTCAGCGCAGCCGTAAAAATCGACTGGAAGATGGGCGAAGGCTATTTTCACCGCGCCGTGGCCCGCATCAAAAGCAGCGACAGCACCGGCGCATTCCGGGACCTGCACCAGGCGGCCCGGCTTGGCGACACCGATGCCCAGCGCTGGCTCGACCTTCTGTCGCCCGGCTGGCGAGAGCCGAAAAAGTGACGCGCAGGCACAACGCCTGCCAAAACCACCCGCCCGACGCTGATTTCAATTGCCATGCGATGAAAGGAGCGCCCAGAAACAGAGCAGCCGCCGGGATGCTCTCTCCGGCGGCTGCTCTGCTGACGGCCCGTTGCTCGAAGCGTGCTGAACCGAAGCTCAGATGGCGCTCCCTCCTCGCTCGTTGGTTCTGATCCTGATGCACTGCTCCAGCGGCGTGACAAAAATCTTGCCATCGCCAATCGTGCCGCCGCCATGCCGTGCAGCGGCGATGATGGTGTCGATGGTCGTATCGACGAACTCTTCGTTGACGGCAATGTCGAGCCGCACTTTGGGAATCAGGTTCGGCGCGATTTTCTGGCCACGATAGTATTCGATGTCCTCCTGGCGTCCGTGGCCGGTGACCCGGCTGACCGTGATGCGGGTAATATCGGCCTGGATCAGCGCTTCGCGAACGTGATCGAGCCGGTCAGGAGGAATAATGGCGGTAATGAGTTTCATACTGTTATTCTGTCAGTTAGGATTGATAAGGCCATATCCCTGCTCGCCGTGCATGCTGTGGTCGAGGCCGGACATTTCATCGCTCTCGCCAATGCGCAGGCCGACGGTTTTCTCGACGATCACCAGCAGCACCAGCGAAACAGCGGCCGCAAACACCACCGTGACGCCCACCGCCGTGAGCTGCACGCCAAGCTGCTGCCACACCGTCCAGACGCCTCCGGCAGCCTCGGCAGCCTCGGCCATCCAGGAGGGACGGATGAAGAAGGTGAGGAACAGCGCGCCGACAATACCGCCAACGCCATGGATACCGAACGCATCGAGGCTGTCGTCGTAACCAAGTCTGCTCTTGAGCAGAATGGCCAGGTAGCAGATCAGGGCGGCAATAGCGCCAAGCGCGAACGCGCCATAAGGAGGCACCACGCCCGCCGCGGGAGTGATGGCGACCAGTCCGGCCAGAATGCCCGAAGCGACACCAAGACTCGTGGCTTTGCCGTGATGAACAATTTCAATGATCATCCAGGTGAACGCGCCGGCGGCGGCGGCCATCTGGGTCACGGTCAGGGCGCGGGCGGTGGCCAGATCGCTGGCGATGGCGCTGCCGGCGTTGAAGCCGAACCAGCCAACCCAGAGCAGGCCGGCGCCCATCAGCGTCATGACCAGATTGCTCGGATGCATCACATTCCTCGGATAACCGCGGCGTGCGCCAAGGTACAGCGCGGCCACCAGCGCCGTGACGCCGGATGAAATATGCACGACCGTGCCGCCAGCAAAATCGATCGCCCCTTTCGGGCCAAGGTTGAACAGGAAACCGTCAGCCGCCCAAACCCAGTGGCAGATCGGAGTATAGACCACGATACTCCAGAGCGCGATAAACAGCAGGTAGCCCTTGAAATTGACGCGCTCGGCGAACGCACCGGCAATCAGCGCCGGAGTGATGATGGCGAACTTGCCCTGGAACATGGCGAACACATATTCCGGAATATGGCTCTCCATGATCGCCTCATCGATTCCTTGCAGCATGAAGTAGTTGCTGTCCCAGCCAACCAGACCTCCAAGAATATTGGGCCCGAAACTCAGCGCATAGCCAACCGTCGGCCAGATCACGCCGATGATCACCATCGCCGCGAAGCTGTGCATCATGGTGCCAAGAACATTTTTGGTTCTGACAAGCCCGCCATAGAACATGGCCAGCCCCGGAACCATCAGCAACACGAGCGCCGTGGAGGTCAGCATCCACGAGGTTGTGCCGGTATCGGTCGTCGCCGTCCCGGCTGCCCAGCCGGAGTTGTGAGCCATCATCACCGCCAGAACGGCCAGCAGGGACGCTCTCAGTCTTTTACCCATAACCACATCCTGTTTAATTGATTATTTTAGCCTAAAAATTTTATGAATTAGTGTCGATAATAGCGATTATTTTTAGGCTTCACAAGAAAAACAAGACACTTTATTACGAATAAGTAGATTTCTGCACAAAAACCCACACCAGAAGGTCTTTTCTTCCGGAGATGCCCGGAAGCGGAATCCGGAATGCATGGGGGCGCGAAATGACGGGTGCGGGGTAAAAAAGAGCGCTCGCAACACGGTAAGATGACCCATCCCTGTCGGGCTGCACAACGATCGAATTGCTCAAAAAGATGTTCACCACACCTCTAAAAAGTATCGTGATCGAATCGGCAGGAGGGCAGGAGGAGCGCACTGAAAACGACGAGAAAAAAAAGCATGAGGATTTCGCGAAAGCTACTCAACACAGCCGCCGGATATCGGAACAATTTTCTCGAAACGCCCTTCAGAAACGCAAAAAAGAGAAGGCGCGAAGACTATAAAAACGCCAAGAGTTTATAAAGCTGAAACGTTTTTCTTTTTGAAAAGCATGGTTTATTGAGGTAAATTGCATTTTAATTAATTAGCCAGTGGTTGGCTGATCGCTTGCCGGATGATTGGTGCTTTGGTCATCCGATAGCGGCATTCTCTTATCGAAGCACATGTTTCTACCGTCCTACAATGAATATTTACATTGGCAATCTGCCGTACGGCGTTTCGGAAGATGACCTACGCGATGCGTTCTCTCAGTTCGGGCAGGTGCAAAGCGCCAACATCATTACCGACAAGTTTTCAGGCCGTTCCAAAGGTTTCGGATTCGTCGATATGCCGAATGACAGCGAAGCTCGCGAGGCAATCGATGCAATGAACGACAAAGACTTCAAAGGCCGCACCATAAAAGTCAACGAGGCAAGGCCCCGCGAAGAGAGGCCGATGAGAAGGGAGCGCTACTGATCGCGCTGAAGCTCATCAAAAAGCTTAGGCGGGCAGGCTCACAAGGCCTTGCCCGCTTTTTTTATGGGTACCGCTGCCGCCGGATCTGCCCAGATCGTGCGGACGAGTCAGATTCCCCTGGAAATAAGATCGGCAAGCGCCTCGTTCAGATTCGGCCAGGCAAACGAAAAACCGTGCTGTTCGAGAAATTCCGGCCTGACGTTCTGCCCTTTCACGGCATACTCCGCGCCCTCGCCCATGAGCACCTGAACAGCGAGTTTCGGAACAGGAAGAAGGGAGGGACGATGCATCACCGAACCGAGCGCATCCGCAAAAGCCTTCATGCTGACCGGTTCGGGAGCGATCGCGTTGACCGGGCCACTGTAGGCCGCATTGTCAAGCGCCTCAAGAATGATGGCCACCTCGTCGTCGAGATGAATCCACGAGATGCACTGATGGCCTGAACCAATCGGCCCGCCGATAAAGAAATCGAAAGGCGTCATCATCTTTTGCAGCATCCCCCCCTTGGTAGAAAGCACGATGCCCGTCCTCAGACGAACCACCCTGATACCAAGCTTTTCGGCAGGCAAAGCCTCCTTTTCCCAGTCGAAACAGATTTTGGCAAGAAAGTCCTTGCCGGACTGAGCCGACTCGCCGAGCGGGGGCGTATCGTCACACCGCTCGAATGAGCCGTAGTAGCCGATGGCCGACGAGGAGAGAAAAACCGCCGGTCTGACCGCTGCGGACGACATGGCCGCAACCAGCGAGCGGGTGCTGTTGATGCGCGAATCATAACAGGCGGCCTTGTGCTCCTCGGTCCATCGCGCTTCGAGCAGCGGCTTTCCTGCAAGATGGATCACGGCGTGGGCGCCATCGATCCATTTGGTCCACTCCCCCGTTGCCATATCAGAATCCCAGTGCACATAGGCCGCAGCCCCGGGCACCGTAGCTTCGGCGGCTGTCGTGTTGCGAGCAAAAACGACAACCTTGCGTCCCGATTTTACAAGCCTTTTGGCAACCTCCCTGCCGATAATGCCGGTCGCGCCCGTAATGACGATATGGCCATCCATAAGTGTATGGTTTTAATAGAAATCCGTTTACATGCCCCGATGTCTGTTGGTCAGTTAACCGGATGATGAGAGGTAATAATTCCCGACTAAAGGAAATGGGGAGGAAGGCGGGTTGAGAAACATCCGGAAACCGCAGTCTCATCGGCGGCATGCGATTTCCGGACAGAAAAAACAGCGCGGCCTTATTCCACGGTCACCGATTTGGCGAGATTGCGGGGCCGGTCAACGTTGCAGCCACGCATCGTGGCGACGTGGTAGGAGAGCAGCTGGAGAGGAATGACCGTCAGAAGCGGCAGGAGCGCAGCGGAGGCTTGCGGAATGAAGATCACATCGGGCGTCAGCTGCTCGATGTCCCGGTCGCCTTCACTGGCAATGGCGATGACGCGCCCCTTGCGGCTGCGCACCTCCTCGATGTTGCTCAGAATCTTGGCGTAGGTGTTGTCGCGGGTGGCGATGACGATGACCGGCATATCCTCGTCGATCAGGGCGATCGGCCCGTGCTTCATCTCGGCGGCTGGATAGCCCTCGGCGTGGATGTACGAAATCTCCTTGAGCTTCAGCGCGCCTTCGAGCGCGACGGGGAAATTATAGCCCCTGCCGAGGTACAGCGCGTTGCGGGCATCCTTGAGCTTGAGAGCGATCTCCCTGATTGCATCGTTCTGCTCCAGGATACGTGCAACCTTTTCCGGCACCTCGGCCAGCTCCCGAAGATTCAGCTTGATCTCCTCCTGCGAAATGGTGCGTCCCTTGCTCAGCGCCATGGCCAGCATGAAAAGCACGATCACCTGGGCGGTGAAAGCCTTGGTCGAGGCCACGCCCACCTCCGGGCCCGCATGGGTGTACATGCCGCACAAGGTCTCGCGGGCAATGGTGGAGCCGACCACGTTGCAGATGCCCATCACCAGCGCCCCCTTCTCCTTTGCGAGCCGGAGCGCGGCCAGCGTATCGGCGGTTTCGCCCGACTGGGAGATCACGATCACCACATCGTCGGACGTGACGATGGGATTGCGGTACCGGAACTCCGAAGCGTAATCGACCTCCACCGGAATGCGGGCGAACTCCTCGATCAGGTACTCGCCGATCAGCCCTGCGTGCCAGCTCGTGCCGCAGGCGCAGATTACGATACGCTTGGCCTGCTTGAGCCGGTCGAGATAATCTTCGATACCGCCAAGCTGCACGCGCCCCTCTTCGACGCGAATGCGGCCGCGCATCACGTCGCGCATCACCTCCGGCTGCTCGAAAATCTCCTTGAGCATGAAGTGCTCGTAGCCGCCCTTCTCGATCTTTTCGAGGCTGAAATCCAGCTCCGTGACCCGCTTCTGCTGCTCCACATTCTCGATGGTTTTCACGGTATAATTATCACGGGTCACCACCGCCATCTCCCCATCGAGCAGATAGACCACCTTGTTGGTATGCTCGACAATCGGCGCGGCGTCGGAGGCGATGAAAAACTCGCCATCCCCCAGGCCGATGACCAGGGGGCTGCCCTTGCGGGCCACCACGATCTTGTCGGGCTCGCGCGACGAAACCACGCAGATGCCATACGCGCCATCGACATGCCTGAGCGCCTGGCGGACAGCCCCCTCAAGGCCAATCGACGGATCGGCTTTCCAGACGCGGTCGATCAGATGCACGAGCACCTCGGAATCGGTATCACTCTCGAACTCGTACCCCTGGGAGAGCAGCTCTTTCTTGAGACTCGAATAGTTTTCGATAATGCCGTTGTGGATGAGGGCAATATCGCTGGAAATGTTCATGTGGGGATGAGCGTTCCGGTCGCTCGGATCGCCATGCGTCGCCCATCGGGTGTGCGCGATGCCCATCGTGGCGCCGAGCATCACCGTACCCGAGACGTTCAGCAGCTCTTCGAGATTGCCGACGCTGCCCTTCTGCTTGAGCACCTGCATCTGGCCGTTCAGGACCGCCATACCTGCAGAATCGTACCCTCTGTACTCAAGACGCTTCAGGCCGTTCAGAAGCAGCGGAGCCGCTTCACGCTTGCCGATATACCCGATAATGCCACACATACCTCAAATCCCTTTATTTACTTGTTCATACTGTCAGAAGTCCGGAATCCGCCGGATTGCCCCTTTTCGCCATAATATAGAAATCGCCGCGCACAAAATTACAGCAATCCCTTCATACTGTCATGAAGCTTTTCTGCCTCCCGCCTGACCGCCGCCTCGAACGCCTCGACGTTGGCGAACTCGCCGCCAGGAAAGATAAGCGCCCGGCTCACGTTGACCACGGCGCTCCGGCGCTCCGGATCGGACCCATGCGTGACCGCCTCCTGCATCGAGCCTCCCTGCGCACCCACGCCCGGAATCAGGAAGAACAGATTGGGCGCATCCCGCCGCAACTCCTGCAGCAACCCCGGCTTGGTGGCCCCAACCACGATGCCCGCGTTGCCGTTGCGCTGCCATGCGCTGACCCGCTCAAGCACGGAACGGTAGAGCGGACGCCCGCCATCGACCAGGCGCTCCTCGAAATCGCGAGAACCGGGATTGGAGGTCAAACAGAGCACGAACACAAGTTTGTCCTCGTACTCGAAAAAAGGTTCGAGCGAATCAAAGCCCATGTAGGGAGCCACCGTAATGGCGTCGAACGGCCAGGCCTCGAAAAAGGCCTTTGCGTACTGGCGGCTGGTGTTGCCGATGTCGGCCCGCTTGGCGTCTGCGATGCTCAGGCACTCCGGAGGCAACGACAGAAGCGTCTCTTCGAGATCGCGCATTCCGGCAAGCCCCCGTGACTCGTAAAACGCTGTATTGACTTTATAGGCTACCGCATGATCGCGCGTAGCCCGAATGACGGCCCGGTTGAACTCCAGCACCGGATGCTCCATCGTGCGGAAAAGTGCGGGAATTTTCGACGGATCGCTGTCGAGGCCGACGCAAAGCATCGAGCGCAGCCCGGCAATCCTGTCGTTTGCCTTCTTTCTTGATACATTCATAACTGTCGTTTAAAACGCGAAAACTGGTTGAATCATCTTCTGTTTTGTCATGCAATATACACGATCAAACACGATAGACGAAGCGCCGAAGCCGCCCCGCTCCGGCTCCGGCCCCGAACTTCCGAAGAAACTATTAGCCGGAGGAGTACATTTATCCATTATAGTTCTGTATCTTGTAAATTCGAAGCATAGTACAGTGACAAACCGCTTCATAACCGGAAATCCCTTGCGGCAAGCATGAAAACCCGCAACGGTCAAGGCCGGATAGCTGCGAACGATGACTATGAATCTCTTCAATTATGAACATACTCGATGGCAAACAATCCATTCAAGCTGAACAATCCTTACGATAACGAGCAGGAAAGCGGCCCTCGCAAACCCCGCTTTTCGATATTCTACTACCTGGCTGTCATTTTGCTGCTGATCGGCTTCCAGCTGGCCTTCTTCTGGTCGGGCTCGACCAAAGAGATCGCTTACAGCGAATTCCGCCAACTGATTCTTGAAAACAAGGTTGAATCGGTTAAAATCGCGCCGGAAAAGATCTTCGTCAAGCTGAAGAAAGAGGCCGAAGCCCCGGCTGCCGTTAAAACTCCGGATACGCAAAGGCCGACGATCCAGCTGCCCGGAGCAACCCCGCCGTCCTCAACAGAGCTGACGGTAGTACCCGTGCGCGATGACGGGCTGGTGGCGCTGCTCGAATCAAGCGGCATCAAATATGAAGCAATCCCGGGCAACTCCTGGATCGGCGAGCTGTTGCAGTGGCTCCTGCCGTTCGGCCTGCTCATCGGCATCTACTTTTTCATGTTCCGCCGGATGGGCGGCCCCGGTTCGCAGTTCATGAACATCGGCAAGAACAAGGCGGCGCTTTATGAGAATCTCGACGAGCACACCCGCATCACCTTCAAGGATGTAGCCGGTCTCGATGAGGCCAAGGCCGAGGTGATGGAGGTGGTCGATTTCCTGAAAGACCCGAAAAAATACACCAAGCTTGGCGGCAAGCTCCCCAAGGGTGTGCTCCTCGTCGGCCCTCCCGGCACCGGCAAGACGCTGCTGGCCAAGGCGGTCGCAGGCGAGGCAGACGTGCCCTTCTTCAGCATCAGCGGCTCGGACTTCGTCGAGATGTTCGTCGGCGTCGGCGCGGCGCGCGTGCGCGACCTGTTCAAGTCGGCCAAGGAGAAAGCACCCTGCATTATCTTCATCGACGAGATCGACGCGGTGGGCCGCAGCCGTGGCAAGGGCTTCATGATGGGCGCCAACGACGAACGCGAAAACACGCTGAACCAGCTTCTGGTCGAGATGGACGGCTTCGCCACCGACAAGGGCGTCATCCTCATGGCGGCAACCAACCGCGCGGACGTGCTCGACTCGGCGCTGCTGCGTCCGGGGCGCTTCGACCGCCAGATCGTCGTGGACAGGCCCGATCTGAAAGGGCGCACCGACATCTTCACGGTGCACACCAAGAATCTCTCGCTCTCGCCTGACGTCAACCTCAAGGCGCTCGCCTCGCAGACTCCCGGTTTCGCGGGCGCGGAGATCGCCAACGCAGCCAACGAAGCCGCGCTGCTCGCGTCGCGTCGCGGCAAGCAGTCGATCGAGATGAAGGATTTCGAGGACGCCATCGAGCGGGTCATCGCCGGTCTGGAGAAGAAGAACAAGGTGATCAACCCTAAGGAAAAGGAGATCGTGGCCTACCACGAAGCAGGACACGCTATCGTGAGCTGGCTGATGCCGGAGAACGACCCCGTCCAGAAAATCTCGATCGTGCCGCGAGGCGTCAGCGCGCTTGGCTACACGCTGAACATCCCGCTCGAAGACCGCTATCTCATGACGAAGGGCGAGCTTATCGCCAGAATCTGCGGCCTGCTCGGTGGCCGTATCGCCGAAGAGGTGGTGTTCGGAGAGGTTTCGACCGGTGCGCAGAACGACCTGGAGCGAGTGACCGAAATCGCCTACAACATGGTGGTGGTCTATGGCATGAGCGACAAGATCGGCTATCTGTCGTTCCTCGAAAGCAACAACCCCTACACCGGCGGCCCCGGCATTGACAAGAAATACGGGGACGAAACGGCGCGGATGATCGACACCGAAGTCAAGTCGATTGTCGAAGAGGCGCGGAACAAGGTGTTCAAAATGCTCAGCGAAAACCGCGACAAGCTTGAAATCCTTGCCCGCGAGCTGCTCTCGAAGGAGATCGTGCAGTATTGCCGCATCGAGGAGATTCTCGGCAAACGCCCCGCCGGCAAGTTCAGCGAGCACCTGGTGCATGACTGCCAGAACGGCACCGTCCCGCCGGCCGCCGAAACCGCTCCGGAAGCTGCCGCCATGGCTGTTCCGCCAGCGCAGCAGGAGAAGGCCTCCCTGTCCGACAAGGAGCTTGAAGAGCTTGAGGCTGCCGTCCAGCGGCTGAAGCAGTCGAGAAACCTTTCCCCGAATTGAGTGGCGTGACGGAAAAAAGGGTTCATATCATCGTGCGGGGGCTGGTGCAAGGCGTCGGCTTCCGCATGTTCGTTCATCGCGAAGCCGCCGCCAGAAGCCTTTCGGGCTGGACGCGCAACCTGCCGGACGGCACGGTTGAAATCGAGGCGCAGGGCACCGCCGGACTGGTGGAGGAGCTCGTCCGGCAGTCGCAAACCGGCCCTTCGCGCTCCCGGGTAAGCTCGATTGCCGTGCGCGAAATCACGATCGACAGCAAAGAAGACGGTTTCGACATCCGTTACTGAATGGCCAGACGGGCGCATTTCGTCAGGACGAAAACGGCAAGGCGACGGGCAAAGGCTCGTGCGCTGAAACGGGATGATCGGTAACGGGGAAGAAAAGGGAAGAAGCGAGTGGGTCCCGAGGGATTCGAACCCCCGACCTACTGGGTGTAAACCAGTCGCTCTAACCAGCTGAGCTAGAGACCCATCGAAAAGGGTTGGCAGTATAACACATTTTCAACAGATAACAAACAGAATCGGCCAATTCCCCGCCGTGGCGGCGGGCGTTGTTTGTACAGCGTGCCGAAAAAGCATAAATTCAGGCCGTTTCATTCAAGGGAGCCTTTCAGAAAGATCATGATCCCGACCGGTCGGGACGAGAACTCTTCACAGGCATCCATAAGTCCTCTTCACGCCAACGCCAATAGCATGAAATCCTTATCCATTCTCGGCAGTACAGGTTCCATTGGACTCAGCACGCTCGACGTCGTCAGGCGGCACCCCGGCAGGTTCTCGGTTGCAGCGCTGGCCGAGGGCCACGATGTCGAACTGCTCAGCCAGCAGATCGCGGAGTTCAGGCCCTCCCTGGTCTCGGTGCGTGACGAGGCTTCGCGCGAACGCCTCAAAGGGCTGCTCGGAGAGCACAAACCCGAAATTCTCTGCGGACTCGAAGGCGCTGCCGAAGTTGCCGCCGTCGATGGCGCCGACATGGTGGTCTCGGCCATCGTGGGCGCGGCGGGGCTGGTGCCGACCGTCAGGGCCATCGAAGCTGGCAAGGACATCGCGCTGGCCAACAAGGAGACGCTTGTCGTGGCCGGTCAGCTCGTCTCCGACCTCGTCAAAAAGCACAATGTCACGCTGCTGCCGGTTGACAGCGAGCACTCGGCCATCTTCCAGTCGCTGGCAGGGCACCGCACCGAGGACATCGACCGCATCATCCTGACCGCTTCCGGCGGCCCGTTCCGCAAGACGCCGGCGGAGGAGCTGAAGCACGTCGGCCCGGAACAGGCGCTCAAACATCCGCAGTGGTCGATGGGCGCGAAGATCACCATCGACTCGGCCACGCTGATGAACAAAGGCCTCGAAGTGATCGAAGCGCACTGGCTGTTCGACATGCCGGCGGAAAAGATCGGCGTGGTGGTGCACCCGCAGAGCATCATCCACTCGATGGTCGAGTACCTCGACGGCTGCGTCATCGCCCAGCTCGGCGTGCCCGACATGCGCGCGCCCATCGCCTACGCGCTCTCGTACCCCGAGCGCTGCGAAACCGGCATCGGCAAGCTCGACCTCACGAAAGTCGCCACGCTCACCTTCGAGGAGCCCGACATGGAGCGCTTCCCCGCGCTGCGTCTGGCCTTCGACGCGCTCAAGGCCGGCCAGACCTACCCGGCGGTGCTGAACGCCGCCAACGAAATCGCCGTGGCCGCGTTCCTCGACAAAAAGATCGGCTTCACCGGCATCGCCGACACGGTGGACAAAACCATGCAGGCGCACGAAGCCTGGATGCCGGTCACGCTTGAAGAGTACCTTCAGGCCGACAGGTGGGCACGCGAAACGGCAAAACAGCTTATCGGATAAATTCCGGGCGGCGTCCCTGCGGAAGACAACGCGCCGGCAACTACACGGCACGACGGGCGGAATTCCTGTAACGGCGGTTCCGCCCCCGCCGCTTCGGCGTCCATCATCGCCAGCACATCCTGAGCGACAGGCATCCTGAACGAAACGCATTACGAAACAACCGGCTGAACCGAACAGAACATGGATTTACTGAGCACGATCTTTTTCTTCATCATCGCGATTTTCATTCTTGTCACCGCGCATGAATTCGGCCACTTCATCACGGCCCGAATCTTCGGCATGAGGGTTGACCGGTTCTACATCGGTTTCGACTTTTTCGGCATCAAACTCTGGCAGAAACAGATCGGCGAAACCGAATATGGCATCGGCGCCTTTCCGGTTGGGGGCTACGTCAAGATCGCCGGAATGATTGACGAAAGCATGGACACCGAACACGCCAGCACCGAAGTCAAACCGTGGGAGTTCCGGGGCAAACCGGTCTGGCAGCGCCTGATCGTGCTGGCCGGCGGCGTCTTTATGAACATGGTGCTTGCCGCGGCCATCTTCATCGGCATCACGGCGTTTTTCGGTGAATCGCAAACCTCCCTGAAAACGCCGGCCTACGTTGCGCCGAACTCGATCTTCGAGTCGATGGGCTTAAGGAGCGGCGACCGGCTGGTTTCGGTCAACGGCAAGCAGCTCCTGTACTGGGAAGAGGCCCTCGACCCGGAACAGCTCAGCGCCTCGCCCGTACGCTTCACCGTAGAACGCAATGGCCAGCAGCTGACCTTTACGGCCCCCAAAGATTTCCTGAGCAGAGTCAACGAAAGCCAGTCACTCGGGCTCCGCCCGTCCATGCCGCCGGTCATCGACCAGGTGCTGCCGAACGAACCGGCGGCAAAAGTCGGGATGCTGCCGGGCGCGCTCATCGTTGCCATCGATGGCAAGCCCGTCTCTGACTGGGGCGAAATCGTCGATATCATCTCGCAAAACGCGGGCAAAAAACTCGCCATCACCTGGATGCACCTGAAGAGCGCGCCGGCCGAACCGCTGACCGCCGAGCTCATCCGCAAAAACGGGGAAAGCTTCACCACCGAAGTGGTGCCGAACGCCTCCGGAAAAATCGGCATTTCGCTCAGGCAAACCATCGAGAACGAGCGCATCACCCTCGCCTTTCCCGAAGCGGTCGTGAGCGGCATCGAGCAGACCTGGAAAACCACCGTGCTCACCGTGCAGGGCTTCGGCAAAATCTTCAGCGGACAGGAAGATTTCCGCAAATCGGTCGGCGGCCCGATCAAGATCGCCCGCATCGCCAACCAGAGCGCCGAGCAGGGGCCGATCAGCTTCATGTACTTCGTGGCCGTGCTGTCGATCTCGCTGGCCGTCATCAACATTTTGCCCATTCCGGCGCTCGACGGCGGCCAGTTCCTGCTCAACGCCATCGAGGGCATCATCGGCAGGGAGATTCCGTTCGAAATCAAGATGCGCATCCAGCAGGTCGGCATGGCCATCCTGCTGACGCTTTTCGCCTATTTCATGGTCAACGATCTTCTGAACCCCTGATTCCGGTTTCTGCTCCGCGCCCATGTTTGACAAGCTCCAGTCCATCAAGGACAAATACCAGACCATCGAGCAGCAGCTCTCCGATCCGGAGGTGGTTGCCGACCAGAACCGCTTCCGGAAGCTGAACAAGGAGTACAGCAGCCTCCGGGAGATCGTACGGGCCTTCGACGGCTGGAGCCGCGCCCGGCAGCAGCTCGACGAGGCCCTGCTCATGCAGAAAAGCGAACAGGATCCGGAGATGCGCGCCCTCTTCGCCGCCGAAGCCGAAGAACTTCAGGAACGCATGCCGGAGCTTGAGCAGCAGCTCAAAATCCTGCTCCTGCCGAAAGACGAGGCCGACAGCCGCAACGCCATCATCGAAATCCGCGCCGGAACAGGCGGCGACGAAGCCGGGCTGTTCGCCGCCGACCTGATGCGCATGTACCAGCGCTACGCCGAGCGGCAGGGATGGAGCTGCCAGACGCTCGAAGTGAGCGAAGGCTCCGTGCCGGGCAGCATCAGGGAGGCGTCGCTCGAAGTCAGCGGCCACGACGTTTACGGCATCCTCAAGTTCGAGAGCGGCGTGCACCGCGTGCAGCGCGTGCCGGAAACCGAGACGCAGGGACGCATCCACACCTCGGCGGCCAGCGTCGCCGTTTTGCCCGAAGCCGAAGAGGTGGACGTGGAAATCCGCAAGGATGACTTGCAGATGGACACCTTCCGCAGCGGGGGCAAGGGGGGCCAGAACGTCAACAAGGTCGAGACCGCCGTGCGCATCACCCACGTGCCGTCGGGCATCGTCGTCGCCTGCCAGGAGGAGCGCTCGCAGCTCCAGAACCGCGAACGCGCCATGAAGATGCTGCGTTCGAAGCTCTACGACATCCAGATCACCGAGCAGCAGAAGAGCCGCGCCGACCTGCGCCGCTCGATGGTGACCACCGGCGACCGCAGCGCCAAGATCAGGACCTACAACTTTCCGCAGTCGCGCGTGACCGACCACCGCATCGGCTTCACCACGCACGCCCTGCCGCAAGTCATGCAGGGCGAACTCGATCCGATCATCGAAGCCCTGCGGATGCACGACCAGGCCGAACGGTTGCAGGCTGAAACCGCCTGAGCGCAGCCGAGCCGGCGCAAGGAAGGAGGTGCACGATTTTTTCAGGTGAGTCGCTATATTTCGACTTGCCCTCGCTGATGCCGGCAGCGCGCCCGGAAAGGTTCGCCGGCACATGAACAGTTTTTACCAATCACACGAGACGACAGAGCCCAAGTGCCATGTTCACAGGCGCGGGCCGGAGGAGACGAGATCATGGAAATGGACGCCACAGGCAAAAGCAAAGGCCAATGGGTTTTTCACGGAACCTTCGACAGGACGGTTGATTATCTGTCCGACCACTCAAGGATACTGGCATTCAACCCGTTCTGCCACAAGGTCGAGCCGCTCGACCGGGATGACGCCTACCGCTGGCACTTCCGGGTGACCGATCCGCAGAACAACCCGTTTGACGTGATCTTCAACATCCAGCAGGAGTCCGAGCTGCTGCTGGAACTACCCGAGGAGGCCGCCAGCATCGATCCCGCGGAGCTGACCGACGAGATGATCAGCCAGTACACCGTAGGGCGCAGAATCACCTGGCGCCACCTTCCGGCCAGCGAAACCATCGCCATGCCCGAGAAGTATCTGTTCGAAGGCAAAACCACGGCCGAACTGCTGATTCTGCCGCTGCAAGGAGAGCGCACCAAGGTCGATTTCGACCTGCGCATCGACGTGCGCTTCATTCTCTATCCGGCATTCCGCATCATTCCCGAGCAGATCATCCGCGCCATGACCAACGCCGGCATGTCGCTGATCATGCAGACCGCCACCAACAAGATGTTCCAGAGCATCTCCAGCGATTTCGGCACGATTCGCCAGCTCTGAGAAGCCTCCATCAACCGCCATGACCATTGCCGCTTGAGCAAGGACGCACAACAGATATCCCCCTTCCGCCGCTTTTCGGCATCGATCATCAGCGTGGTGCTCCTGATCATCTCGGGCACCGTCGGCTACATGTATCTCGAACACATGAGCCTGCTGGACTCGCTCTACATGACGGTGATCACCGTGGCCACGGTGGGGTTCAGCGAAGTCCGCCCGATGGACGATGTGGGCAAGATTTTCACGATGATATTGATCGTCAGCGGCACGGGCATCTTTTTCTTCACCCTGACCAATGTGGCCGTCTTTTTCGTTTCGGGCGAATGGAAGGAGCATTGGGAACAACAACGCAATGAACGCATGCTTCGGAAACTCAACGACCACTTCATTGTCTGCGGCTACGGACGTCTCGGCACCAATGTCGCCGAGGAGTTCCGCGTCAAGTCGATTCCGTTCGTGGTCATCGACAACACGATCGATCAGGTGCTCCGCGCCAGGGACGAAGGCTACCTTGCCATCAAGGGCAACGCGGCCGATGAGGAGGTGCTGGTCGATGCCGGCCTGCACCGAGCCAAGGGGCTGATCGCCGCAGCGGGCAACGACGCCGAAAATGTCTTTATCGTGCTGACGGCGCGCAACCTCAAGCCGAGCCTGCACATCGTGGCGCGGGCGGACTGCGAGGAGTCCGAAAGCAAGCTGCTTCGCGCCGGCGCGCAGAAGGTGGTGATGCTCTACCGCTCGGCAGGCAAGCGCATGGCAAACATCCTCATCGAACCGGAACTCGAAGAGTACCTCGACGAGCTGAGCGATGCGGGCAACCTCAACCTGCGCATTGCCCAGTTCATCGTGAGCGAGAACTCGCCGCTCATCGGCAAATCCTTTCAGGAGGTCGATCTGTACAACACCCACCGCATCAACGTGGTTGGCTACAAGCTGCCTGGCGGCGAGCTGCACACCACACCACGCCCGGCCGAAATCATCCAGAAAAATGGCACCATCATCGCCATCGGCCAGGGCGGCGACCTTGAAATGCTCAACCATCTGACCCAGGGGGAACCGACGAAATGAGCCATCTGCACGACCTTGTCGAATCGCGAAAAAGCGTCCGGGGCTACGACCCGAACCGGCCGGTCGCCCCGGAAATTCTCGCACGGGTGCTCGACGCCGGGCGGCTCGCCCCGTCGGCAAAGAACCTCCAGCCGTGGAAATTCCTGCTCGTCAGTTCGCCTGAGATGCTCGCGAAAATCCGGCCCTGCTATCCGCGCGACTGGTTCGCCGAAGCGCCGCACATCCTCATCGTGACCGGCGACCGCAACGAAGCGTGGGTGCGCCCGTCGGACGGCTGGAACTCGCTTGAAACCGACATGACCATCGCCACGGATCACCTCATTCTGGCCGCGCACGACGAAGGGCTGGCCACCTGCTGGATTTCAGCGTTCGATCCCGCGATGCTGCGCGAAGCGCTCGGCCTCGCCCCGAACGAGGAGGTCTTCGCCATCACCCCGCTCGGCTACGCCTCCGCAGAGGCGCAGACCCGGCCCAAAAGCAGGAAGAAGCTCGACGAAGTTGTCCGGTATCTGTAACCAGAAGTGAACGATGTTCAGGAAGTGCCTCGCCCCGCTGACGCTCCTCATGCTGCATGGGCATCCGTCTCCGGCATCGGCAATCTCCCGCCCGGCCGAACACCCCATTCCTGCTCCGGCCATGACCGTCAACGCTGACACACTCACGCCGGGCATGGTGACCTTCACCCCCGACATCGCCTACTCGACGCTGCCCGGCTACCGCCCGATGCTGCTCGACCTCTACCGGCCCGGCGGTAACGGCAGGCATCCGCTCGTCATCTTCGTGCATGGCGGAAGCTGGACGACCGGCTCGAAACGCACCACCGGCAACTTCGCCGACTTTCCCGGCGTACTGGGCACTCTGGCGCAACGCGGCTTCGTGGTCGCCTCGGCTGACTACCGGCTGAGCGGCGAAGCACCCTTCCCGGCTGCATTGCAGGACATCAAGGCCGCCATCCGCTTCCTGCGCGCCAACGCTGAACGGTACGGCATCGATCCCGCTCGCATCGCCATCTGGGGAGCGTCGGCCGGCGCGCATCTTGGCGCTCTTGCCGCGTTTACCGGCGAGGATATGGAGTTCGATCCGCCAGGCATGGAGCACGCCGGGCAGTCCGACCGCGTGCAGGCCTTCGTTGGCTGGTACGGCCCGTATGAGCTGGGCGGAATGTTCAGACAGGCCATGACGCCCGGCAGCACCGTCGAGCCGGACGGAGCGCTTCGCTTTTTCGGCTGCACCCGTGACGGGTGCCCGCCGGGCGTGTTCGCCAAAGCAAGCCCCGTCAGCTATGCTGACGCCGGAGCCCCGCCAACGCTGCTCATCCACGGCACCGACGACACCACCGTACCCGCAGAGCAGTCCCGCCAGCTCAACGAAAAGCTGAAAGCCGCCGGAGCCAGTTCCGAACTCATGCTCATCGGCGGCGTCAGCCACAACTGGACCGGAAAGGATGCGCAGACGACCGCAACCGCCTCCCGAAAGGCGCTCGAAGCAACCTTCAGCTGGCTGGAACGGCAGTTGTCCGGAAGCAGATAAACGAGCCTTCTTTGGCGCCAAACCGGCAAACAGCACTGAACAAGAAACCGGCGTTCCTCAGTGACGAACGCGCTGGTGGAAACAGGCTGTACCGGCCTTGTGCGACCAGCGCAAAGCAGTGGATTCATCTGACTCCAGTGCAAAGGATGCACAAAGCTCGTAGGTTTCCGGAGAGAGCCGGCGATAGCCATAGGGCTTGCCGCTTTCCGGATCCACAAGCGGAATCCGGCTCCCCGGCAGCGTTGCCAGAGCATCGAGGCTATCGGGCAGTTCATGGTGGGTACGGTAATAGAACTCGACTGAAGAGACAATCCGCTGGAGATCGGACAGACGCCGTTCATCGAATTTCCTGTTTCGCTGCTCATCGATCGGCCCAATCAAAAAAAGACCGCGAACCACGGCCACAACCACAAGAAGGGAAACCACGATCCCCAGCACGCCATCTTTACCGATACGCTTCATAACACCCGCTCCTCTCTGCGCAATCCTTTGAGGTAATAGATGAAAACCGTTCCGGCAATGACGGCGACAACGAGCGCTTTGAAAACGAACCGAACAGTCAACTCACCGCCGAGCAGGTTGAACAGCAGGGCCGAAACATCGCCGAGAATAATGCAGGCCGCAATGAAGAGGGTAAGGTAGGTCAGCCAGCGCCGAACGCCTGATGAACGGCCGGCGGGAGTATTCTGCAGTTCATTGGCAATTTTCCGGGACAGATAGAGGAACAGGGGAAACGCGACGACGAGCGCCGATACCGCCCCTCTGATCCGGAAACTGATCCAGTCCGCATTGGGGGCCATCATCGCCGGGTCAGGAAATGCCTGGTCGATGAAGATGAACAGCAGGTTCCCGAAATTGAAGGCGCTGATGTAGAGCGTCACAAAAAGCAGAAGGTAGAAAAAGGTCTCGCGCGCAGAGAGATACGGCTTCGGTTTTGGAACAGGAAGAGGAAAATCGATGGGTCTGTTCAACTAAGTGTGTAAACGACCATTTTCATAACTGAACTCTGCCCTCGAATTTAATGGAAAGCTGGTTGATCACCGAG
>JAFGER010000081.1 GCA_016931495.1 Chlorobiaceae bacterium
ATGTCCGCCGCCTGCAACACCGGGTAGCCGAGGTGGCCATAGACGAGCGACTCCATGTTCAGGTCGCGCACCTGCTCCTTCAGCGTCGGGTTGCGTTCGAGCCGCGCGGTGGTGATGAGCATCGAGAAAATCAGGAACAGCTCTGCGTGCTCCTTGACCTGCGACTGGCGGAAGACCGGGCTTTTGTCGGGATCGACTCCCGCCGCGAGCCAGTCGGTCAGCATGTCGAGCGAGTGGTCGTAGATCGACGAAGTGTCGAGCGAAGTGGTCAGGCTGTGGTAGTCGGCGATCAGAAAGCAGGTTTCGTAGGCCCGGCTTCCGTCGGGGTGGAGAAGGTTCTGCTGCGCGATCCAGTTTTCGAGCGCTCCGGTATAGTGGCCGAGGTGCAGCTTGCCGGTAGGCCGCATCCCGCTTAAAATCCTTTGTATCGACATGAGGTCGGGGTTGTTGCTCCTGTGTTGCGGGGCGTCTGTATAGTTATGGTGATGCTCAACGCCCCCCGGTTTGAAAGCCGGGGCAATGTGAATGTAAGAGTTCTGAATGTCCAGAGGGTTAAAACCCTCCTGAATGTGAGAGCCGTTTTCTGCGCCCCATCCAAAGCTCCCGGAAGCGGTTTCCCGGGACGGTTACGAAGTTATAACAGTTGTCACAAAGAAAAAAGCTTTGTTTTTGTATTTTAATTTCAGAACGCTATATTAGAGACCTGTTTTTACTCGGGCCGTCTGAACGGCGCTGGTAAAAACAGAAACATAGCAGATTTAGGAGAGTAAGTCCTATACAGCATTCTCTTGCCCAACCATGTCAGGTCCGGAAGGAAGCAGCATCCGGTAATGTGAGTGTGTGATATAGTCAGCTTGCTCTCCTTTTTTTATTGTGAAAAATCGGCAAACAGATTCAGGCCGAGATTGAAAATCGGGATCGAAATCGATAAACTGAGGGGTTGAGTGATGAGGCACGCAGAGTCCGGTTTTAGATTCAGGAGGGGTTTAGCCCTCCGGACATTCAGCCCTCTTACATTCATGTTGCCCCGGCGTTCAAGCCGGGGGAGTGAGGGATTCAGCACAGTAGTCTATTGTTAAAAAAAAGTAGTAATCCCCCCCGAAAAGAAAAGATTGGGCTAAAGCCCTGATTTATTTTGTCTTATCCATAAACCCCGGACTAAAGTCCGGGGCAATTGTTTAAGAGTTTTAATGCCCGGAGCATTATAAAAATCATAACAGAAGCACCCTAATCAATACAGGAGTTACCTATGGAAGAGCGTTCGATGCAGAAAGCCGGATTTCTGAAAGAGCCGATCAAGCACATCGGCATCACCAAACACAACGTCGTGCCGATGGTCGAAGAGATGGCCGACATGGCGTTCCAGGCGCGCAACCTGGCCCGCGCAGCCTCCATCGTCGATCTGATGCAGAAAGACAAGGAGTGCGCCGTCATTCTCACCCTCGCCGGTTCGCTCATCAGCGCCGGACTGAAGCAGGTCATCATCGACATGCTGGAACACAACATGGTTGACGCCATCGTCTCGACCGGCGCGAACATCGTCGATCAGGACTTCTTCGAGGCGCTCGGCTTCAAGCACTGGAAAGGCTCGCAGTTCGCAGACGACTCCGAGCTGCGCGAGCTGGCCATCGACCGCATCTACGACACCTACATCGACGAGGATGAGCTTCGCGTCTGCGACGACACCATGGCCATTATCGCCAACTCGATGCAGCCTGGCGCTTACTCGTCACGCGAGTTCATCGTCGAGATGGGCAAGTACATCGAAGAGAAAGGGCTCGACAAAAACTCCATCGTTTACAAGGCTTACGAGAAAGGCGTGCCGATCTTCTGCCCGGCCTTCTCGGACTGCTCCGCCGGTTTCGGCCTGGTGCACCACCAGTGGAACAATCCCGACAACCACGTCTCCATCGACTCGGTCAAGGACTTCCGCGAGCTGACCAAAATCAAGATCGAGAACGACAAGACCGGCATCTTCATGATCGGCGGCGGCGTGCCGAAGAACTTTACGCAGGATATCGTTGTTGCCGCTGAGGTGCTCGGCTACGAAGATGTTTCGATGCACACCTACGCCGTGCAGATCACCGTGGCCGACGAACGCGACGGCGCGCTCTCCGGCTCGACGCTCAAGGAGGCCAGCTCGTGGGGCAAGGTCGATACGGTTTTCGAGCAGATGGTCTTTGCCGAAGCCACCGTTGCCATGCCGCTCATCGCCGGATACGCCTATCACAAGCGCAACTGGGAAGGCCGCCCGGCACGCAACTTCAACGCCATGCTCGACGCAAAACCGGTCAATGCCTGAGGAGGACTCATGAAATTTTTTATCGACACCGCCAGTCTCGACGAAATCCGGGCCGCCAATGAACTTGGCGTGCTCGACGGCGTCACGACCAACCCGTCGCTGATCGCCAAGATCGTCGAAGACCCGGACAACTTCACCTACGCCGACTTCAAGGCGCACATCGCCAAAATCTGCGAAATCGTCGATGGCCCGGTCAGCGCCGAGGTCACCACGCTCAAAGCAGAGGAGATGATCGCCCAGGGCGAGGAGCTCGCGGCCATCCACGAGAATGTGGTCATCAAGTGCCCGCTTACGGTCGAAGGCCTCAAGGCGATCAAGCACTTCTCGTCCAACGGCATCAAGACCAACGCCACGCTGGTCTTTTCGCCAACGCAAGCACTGCTCGCCGCTAAAGCCGGAGCAAACTTCGTCAGCCCGTTCATCGGACGCCTCGACGACATCAGCACCAACGGCATGGAGCTGGTCAGGCAGATCGTCACGATTTATGACAACTACGGCTACCTCACCGAAGTGCTCGTCGCCAGCATCCGCCACCCGCTCCACGTCGTCGAAGCCGCGATGATGGGAGCCGACGTCGCCACCATCCCCTACGCCGTCATCAGCAAACTCGCCAACCACCCGCTGACGGATCAAGGGTTGGAGAAGTTTATGGAAGATGCCGGGGTGATAAAGCCGTAAGGCGCGGAGACCTCATGTATGTGAAAAAAGCCGGATGTGGAGTGCATGTCCGGCTTTTTTTGTTGACAGAACAACGCTCTTGATGGTGTTATTTTGCGATAGTATTTTGTTGGGATTAATCGGTTATCTATACGTTGCCGTTCAATTCAGTCCTGAAAAGTCAATGAATGAAAAGCTTCGGCCTCAGTGATGTTTACAAATTAAAGTTAGCTATATCAGACAATGTATATGGATTGGTCAGTTGCAGATATTGATAGAATCCTGAGCGGTGCCGAGGGGGAGACCCTTGAGTTTAAAGCTGCTCGACGAAATTTTCATTTCGATGAATTACTAAAATACTGTGCAGCACTTGCTAATGAGGGGGGTGGCTCAATTGTTTTTGGCGTTACCGATCAAAGGCCCAGAACAATTGTTGGGACAAAAATCTTTGAGCAGCCAGAGAGAACTCGCGCAACTCTTATCGAAAAGCTCCATTTAAATATTCGTTTCAGCGATATTTCACATCCATTGGGGAGAGTTTTGGCCTTTCATATACCATCAAGACCAACGGGAAGACCGATTCAGGCGGCTGGAGTTTATTGGTCGAGAAGAGGTGATTCCTTGGTTCCCATGGATGAACATCAATTACGAAAGATATTTTCAGAGTCAGGACACGATTTCTCGGCAGATGTTTGTTTTGAGGCGACATTGAATGATTTGAATCCAGTAGCAATTGAGAATTTTCGGCAACGTTGGTTCGCCAAAACCGGAAATCAGAAGCTATTGCCCTTGAGTGATACCCAATTACTCACCGATGTGGAAGCCGTGATCGATGGGCAAATTACCTATGCGGCACTTATTCTGTTTGGTACTCGAAAGGCATTGGGGAGGCATTTACCTCAGTCAGAGGTGATTTATGAGTTTCGTTTGACGGATGCATCCGGTCCGGCACAGCAGCGAGTAGAATATCGAGAAGGGTTTTTTAGTTCTTATGAAAGCATACAGGATAAAATCAATGCAAGGAATGATATTCAGCACTTTCAGAGCGGGTTGTTTATCCTGGATGTACCAACTTTTGATGACCGAGTGGTTCGTGAAGCTCTTTTAAATGCAGTTAGTCACAGAGATTATGAGTTGGCGGGTAGTGTCTTTTTAAGACAATATCCCAGACGTCTCGTTGTTGAAAGTCCGGGGGGATTTCCCGTTGGGGTAAATGAAGGGAATATTCTTGATCGTCAATCTCCTCGAAACCGGCGTGTGGCTGATATTTTTTCAAAATGTGGTTTAGTAGAGCGTTCTGGCCAGGGAATGAATCTGATTTATGAGACCAGTATTCGTCAAAGCAAACAATTGCCAGATTTTTCAGGCACAGATCAATATCAGGTGATTCTTTCCATTGATGGTCAGGTTCATGATCCTCGTTTTCTTGAGTTTCTTGAAAAGGTTGGTCAGGAACGGTTAGCTACATTCAGCACGGTTGATTTTTTATTGTTGGATTTAGTTCATCGGGAGCAGCTCGTGCCATCCCATTTGCTGAATCGTTTACAAACATTAATAGGAATGGGAGTTATCGAACGGATTGGACGAGGAAGAGGGGTTAGGCACCTGTTATCGAGGTCATACTATTCGATGATTGGGCAAAAGGGGGCCTATACCCGCAGAAAAGGCCTTGATCGAGAAACGAACAAAGCACTGCTTCTCAGACATATCGAGCAAAATACACAAACAGGCTCACGCCTTGAGGAACTCATGCAGGTTTTGCCAGCCCTGTCAAAGGGACAAGTTCAGAGGTTGCTCAAAGACCTCAAGTCTGAAGAGAAAATAGCGGTTCGTGGCGTAACCCGTGCGGCAACATGGCACAAAAAGTCTCAGTGAAGTATGCATCAATAGACGCGCTGAAATAAGTCAATTCGTAAGACTTTATATCTGCTAAGCTGTTTTTTTGAAATGGTTTAGTCTGGCGTTTTTAATTACATTTGCCGCAATATTTGCCGCAATGTTTGCCGCAATGAGCATCCATGACCTTGTTCTATACCTGAAAATTCGCTCATGGTTCGGCTGAAAAAGGATGACTTTTACCATATCCCGTTTTCTACTACTCATCGCTGACTCAACTTCCCCCGACAATGAATCCGCAAATCCAAGCACACCACCCCGCTATCGTCTGGCTGCGTTTTGCGGTGCGGATGGGGTTGTTTGCTGTTGCGTTGCTGTGGTCGGCGGGGAGGTGGTTCTGGTGGGAGGCCTGGCTGACGGTAGGGCTTTGGACGATTTTCGGGGCGGTGACGACCAGTTATTTGCTGCGCCATGATCCGGCGTTGCTGGCGGAGCGGTTGAAGCTGCTGCCGGTGAGCCGGGATCAGAAGCCGTGGGACAGGGTGATTATGGCGCTGTTTTTTGTCGCCGGTGTTACCCTGTTCATCGTCCCCGGTCTCGATGTGGTGCGGTACGGGTGGAGCGAGCCTCTGCCATTGTGGGTGCGGGTCTCGGCGTTTGTGGTGCAGGTTCCCTGCCTTGCCGGACTCAACTGGATTGTGCGTGAAAACACCTGGCTGGCGCAGGTCGTGAAGATCGACGAAGCGCGTCACCAGCAGGTGATTACCACCGGCCCGTACGCGCTGGTTCGGCATCCGATGTACACCGTCACCATCGTCTTGGTCTTTGCCATTCCCGCCGCCCTCGGTTCGCGGTATGCGCTGCTTCTCTCCCTCTTTCTGACCGCGCTGCTGATTATGCGCACTTGGCTTGAAGATCGCACGCTACATGCCGAGCTGGAGGGCTATTCCGACTACGCCCGGCAAACCCGCTATCGACTGATTCCCGGAATCTGGTGAGGTGCGGGTGCGGACTTATAGCTATTTATAGCCGCGTATAGTTGGTTATAGCGAATTGTTGAGATAAATGGCTATAAACCGATCTCCGGCAATGTCGCCATCCGGGGTACTCTGCACTTCTGGCTCGGACGACAGCTCTTCTTCCCATGTCACCCGAATGTGAAATTTCGGGGCTTTTTTCTTGTTTCCGGCGGGAATCGGATATCTTGTCCGGCGAATTATTTTTGCAAAAAACTCCAATACATACAATGCAAAAACAGGTTGATGTTTTAGTGATTGGCGGCAGTGCCGCCGGGATTGTGGCTGCCACAACGGCGCGGGCGTTTTATCCCGGCAAAGAGGTGCTGATTGTGCGCAAGGAAGCGAAGGCCGTCGTACCTTGTGGAATTCCCTATATTTACGGCACGCTTGAGAATGTCGATCAGGATATTATCCCCACCGGGCACATTACCGAGGCCGGCGTGGAGCTCTTGATCGACGAGGTGCAGCGCATCGACACGGAGGCGAAAACGGCGACGACGGTGTCGGGAACCGTGATTTCCTGGGACAAGCTGGTGATTGCGACCGGGTCGGTGCCGAAAGTTCCAGGCTGGCTGCCCGGAACCGGTCTCGGCAATGTCTTCACGATTCCAAAGGATTATCACTATCTCGATCAGATCGGCCATGCGCTGGAGCGGAGCAAAAAGGTGGTTATTATCGGCGGCGGCTTTATCGGCGTCGAGATTGCCGACGAGCTGAGCAAGAAGGGGTTCGATATCACGCTGGTCGAGCTGTTGCCGCATCTGTTGCAGATGGCGTTCGACGAGGAGCTTTCGGTGCGCGCTGAGGAGATTCTTGCCGCTGAGGGCGTGAAGCTCAGGCTTGGCTGCAAGGTCGAGCGGATCGAGGGCGAGGGCGCCGTGTCCGCCGTTCGGCTGGAAGGCGGCGAGGCGCTGGAGGCCGATCTGGTGATTCTGTCCACCGGCTATGCGCCCAACACCACGCTTGCCGCGGAGGCGGGAATCAAGCTCAACGAGCTTGGCGCCATTCGCGTGGACGAGTACATGCGCACCGAGAACAAGGATATTTTCGCGGTCGGCGACTGCGCCGAGAAGTTCAGCTTCTTCACCCGCATCGTCAAGGGGCTGATGCTGGCCTCCACGGCCTGTTCGGAAGCCCGTATCGCCGGCATGAACCTCTACAAGCTCTCCCGCCTGCGAACCTTCGGCGGCACCATGTCGATCTTTTCCACCGCGATCGGCGGCACCACTTTTGCCGCTGCCGGCGTGACCGAGCAGGTGGCCATCGAGCGCGGATTCGATATCGTGAGCGCTTTTGCGCAGGGCATCGACAAGCACCCGAAATCGCTGCCGGGCGTGCATAACCAGTGGGTGAAGCTGATCGTCAACCGCGAGTCCGGCCTGGTGCTCGGCGGCTCGGTGATCGGCGGCGCAAGCGCGGGCGAGCTGATCAACGTCATTGGTGTGATCATCGAAAACAAGATGACCATCCACGAGGTGCTGACCCTGCAGTTCGGCACCCATCCGCTCCTGACCGGTCCGCCGACCGGCTATCCGCTGCTCAAAGCTGCCGAAAACGTGGCCCGGAAGTTGCGCTTGTAAGCATAGCGTCACACGGCCGCCCGCCGATCCGCAATCAATACGGGAACCTGCAACAGGCGCTCTCTGGTTTGTAGTTACTACACGAAATGACCATTCCGGAGAGAGCACCATGAGTTCTTGTATCAACGATCATCTGAACCGGTACGGCGGGCTTGCGGTCGGGCGTGAGGAGGAGCAGAAGCGGTACTTCAGCGAGAAGCGCCTCTATGCCCTGCAGATCGAGACGACCGATGCCTGCCCGCAGGGTTGCATCTACTGCTATGCCGGTTCCACGCCCCAGGAGCATAACGGGTTGACTTCAGAGGAGATCCGGGGCTTGCTGGAGGATGCGGCAGCGCTGGAGATTCGCGCCATCGATTGGCTGGGGGGCGATCCTCTGGTCAGGCCGGACTGGTACGAGCTGATGCAGTACGCCCGGTCGCTGGGTCTGGTCAACAATGTCTGGACGAGCGGCCTGCCGCTGAAGAATAAAGAGGTCGCGGCCAAAGTCTTTGAGGTGAGCGAGGGCGGCTTCGTCTCCGTTCACGTCGATTCCGTCACGCCCGAGGTTTATGCAAAGCTTCACCGTGGCGGCAATCCGCACTTCATCGACGCCATCGTCGAAGGGGTGGACAATCTGCTCGCGCTCGGCAAGCCCGCCGATATGATGATCAACTGCATCACCTACACTCACGAGCAAGGCTCCGACGACGCGATCAAAACCATGCGCTGGTGGTTCCGCGAAAAGGGGCTGCGCACCTGCCTGACCATGTTCAATCCGTCGGGCATGGGTGCGGAGTGGCGCTCGCTGGAGCCGGACCTCGACGAGGTGCAGCGGGTCTATACGGAGCGCGACCGCATCAATTACGGCGACGACACCATCTCCATCGCCGCGATGGACACCGACAAGTATTACTGCGGCACGATGGCTACGGTGACCTTCACCGGCGAGGTGACGCCCTGCTCGGTGATTCGTGACGGAGTGGCCAACATCCGCACGACGCCCTTCCGCCAGATCATCGCCCGGCATCTCGATACCCTCGTCCACGCAAAGCTGCACGATGTGCAGAACCTGCCATCGCCCTGCAACACCTGCGTCAACAACTCCCACTGCTGGGGCTGCCGGGCCAGCGCCTATCACTACAACGGCGACGCGGACGGGCTCGATCCGAAATGCTGGCTGATCCGGACGGCGCAAACTCCGGAATAACTTCAACACTCTAACAAGGAGAGCTTCATCATGACCAGAAAAAAACTCGATGTGACGGTCGGCAGCGTCAGTGAAGTTTACGACGGCGCAGGCGGTATTCTCTGGGAGATGCTGATGGGCGAGCAGATTCATGTCGGCTCGGAAGATGAGACCGACATTCTGGCGCGGAAGGCCGGGGTTGGCGCGGCAAGCCACGTGCTCGACGTGTGCAGCGCCCTCGGCGGCCCGGCCCGTCAGCTTGTCCGCAAGTACGGTTGCCGCGTCACCGGCCTCGACGCCACCAGGCGGATGGATGAAGAGGCCCGGCGCCGCACCGAGGAGGCAGGGCTGTCGGACAAGATTGATTACCGTTTGGGCAACGCGCTCGACATGCCTTTCAAGGCCGGCACCTTCGATGTGGTATGGGGCCAGGACGCCTGGTGCTACATCACCGACAAGGAGCGGCTCATCGAAGAGTGCGCCCGCGTGCTGAAGCCGGGCGGCACGCTTGCTTTCACCGACTGGCTGGAGACCGGCCCGATGACGGACGACGAATGGACGGCGCTGCACGCCTTCATGGTGTTCCCCTACATGGAGACGCTGGAGGGCTACGCGGCGCTGGCCGAAGCTGCCGGGCTGACGGTCGTCGAGAAGGAAGACCTCTCGCCCGATTTCGCCAGATCGATCCAGGGGTATCTCGACATGGTGAAGCATGACTTCCGCCAGGCGATTATCGACAACTACGGAAAGGAGATGTACGACGCGGTCGAAGAGGGCATCACCCTCTGGCGCGACGCCTCGGCGGCGGGAAAGGTTGGCCGGGGACGGCTGATTGCGAGAAAGTGAGCTGCGCAACGGGCGCTAAAAACACCTGATGCCACCGCTTCAAGCCGGCGGCGCGGTTCGTCCGCGCCTCTTCAGGCGCACCGCTTGGCCGTTTCCGCTGCTTGCCGCTTTCATCGCCATATCCCACCTGTTCGGGCAGCCTGTCGTCCAGGTCGTTTTCGGCTCTTTTTCCGGATGCGGGTATGTTCATCGGCGCAAAACCTGATGGCTTTGCCGTCAGGTTTTGCTTTCTGTCTTTCCTCTCCGGTGTTGTATCTTTCGCAATTGCACTTGTCCAATCTATCGACCGGTTAAGGTATGTTGCTGTTTTCTCTCTCGCTCGTTGCCGGGCTGGTGTTGCTGGTCTGGAGCGCCGGACGTTTTGTTGACGGGTCGGCTGCGGCTGCCCGCTATTTCAAAATTCCACCGCTGCTGATCGGGATGCTGATCGTGGGGTTCGGTACTTCGGCTCCCGAAATGTCGGTTTCGGCCATCTCCGCCTCCCAGGGCAATCCCGATATTGCGCTGGGCAACGTGTTCGGCTCGAATATCACCAACATCGCCCTGATTCTCGGCATTGCCTCGCTCATCAGCCCGATTACCGTTCAATCTCGCGTCCTGCGCAAGGAGTTGCCGATCCTGAGCGCTGTTACAGCCATTGCGGCATATCTGTTTTTTGACGGTTTGCTTGGCCGTCAGGATGCCCTCATTCTGCTTGCGCTGCTTGCGCTTCTGACCGGATGGTCTCTGTGGGAAGGCATCAGCAAATCGAGCGACGATTTCAGCGAAGAGATGGAGCAGGAGCTTGAACAGCACCAGATGCCACTGAAAAAATCCCTTTTCCTGATAGCTCTGGGCCTCGTGCTGCTCCTCGTAAGCTCGCGGATGCTGGTCTGGGGAGCGGTCGGCATAGCGGAAGCGCTTGGCGTGAGCAATCTGGTCATCGGCCTGACGGTCGTGGCGGTTGGCACCTCGCTGCCTGAACTGGCCTCCTCGGTCGTGGCCGCCCGCAAGGGAGAGCATGACATCGCGCTCGGCAACGTGCTGGGCTCGAATCTGTTCAACACGCTGGCGGTTGCCGGCATTGCCGGGGTGATTCATCCGGCGGAAATTGCGCCGATGGTCTTTTCCCGTGACATCGTGGTGATGTCGCTGCTGACCCTGTCGCTCTTCGTTTTCGGTTATGGCTTCCGAGGCGCGGGCACCGGCCGGATCAACAGGATCGAAGGCGGTCTGCTTCTCGGCAGCTATGTCGCCTACACCGCCTACCTGCTTCTGACCACCATCGGGTGAGGGCTCCTGTTGCCGACGGCCGTTTTTGTTAACGGTGTTTATGGTGATTTTCTTACCTTGTTTCCGGGCAGGATCGGCTTCGGGTGCTCCCGTCCGGTCCTGATTTCGTGAACCTTTCGAGCTGGATTGTCGCAGATGATGAAGTATAAAAGAGCTATCCCGGCGGAGTGCTATCCCTGTCTTTTCGAGCAACTGCTCTCGCTGACGAAAATTACCGGCATGGAGGCGGAGGCGGGCAAGGCGCTGTTCGCGCACTCGATGCGCCAGTTGCTGGAGAGCGGCGGCGAAGGCATTGCGGTGCAGCACCTCATCCGTAGCGCCACGGACGAGGCCACACGGCTGACGGGCCGCAGTGCCGATTTCGATCCGTACCGCGAAATCAAGCAGCGCTCGAACGACGTCGCGCTGGCGTTCGCCGACGAGTTCCGCGCGAGAATCCGCGACTCCGGCAAACCGCTGGAGGAGGCCGTTCGGGTTGCCGCGGCGGGCAACATCATCGATTTTGGAGCCAAGCGGCACGGCTCGCTCGATGTCGAGCACGAGGTTCGCACCATCGGCGAGCGGCAGTTTGGGCGCTTCGATTTCGAGCCCTTCTCGATGCGCCTGGCGTCGGCCACGCGATTGCTCTACATCTGCGACAACGCCGGGGAGATCGTCTTCGACCGGCTCTTCATCGAGGCGATCCGGCGGCTCCATCCGCAGCTCGACGTCATCTGTGCGGTGCGCGAGCGCCCGGTCATCAATGACGCGGTCGAAGACGACGCCCTGTACGCCGGCCTCGAAGAGGTTGCCACGGTGATCTCATCCGGAAGCGTCTATCCCGGCACGCTGCTCGAAGAGGTTTCCGGCGAGTTCAGGCGTTTGTTCGACGAGGCCGACCTGATCATCTCGAAAGGGCAGGGCAACTTTGAAACCCTGCTCGACGACGCTGACGAACGGCTCTTTTTCATTCTCCGCATCAAGTGCGACCAGATGTCGAAGCTCTCGGGCATCGCCAAAGGCGAGCTGGTGCTCATGCAGGGCGGCACGCACCGGCGAGCGACCATGTCATAACCGGATCAACGGAATGAGCAGCATCATGAATCAGGAAATCATTATCAGGCCTGAAACGCCTGCCGATGTCGCGGCGATCAGTGACGTGACCGTCGCGGCTTTCGCGACGCTCGAAATCAGCCAGCACACCGAGCAGTTCGTCATCGGGGCGCTGCGCAAGGCTGGCGCTCTGACCATCTCGCTTGTGGCGGAACTCGACGGGCAGGCCGTCGGCCACATCGCCTTTTCGCCGGTGAGCATGTCGGACGGCGGCGCGGCTGGCTGGTACGGCCTCGGGCCGGTCTCGGTGCTGCCGGAATTCCAGCGGCAGGGCATCGGCAAGGCGCTGATCCGCGAAGGCCTCGCCCGCCTGCAAGCGCTCGGCGCGAAGGGTTGCTGCCTGGTCGGCCATCCGGAATATTACCGGCAATTCGGTTTCGTGAATCCCGAGGGGCTGGCGCACGAAGGCGTGCCGCCGGAGGCCTTTTTCGTCCTCCCGTTCGGCGGACAGATTCCGCAAGGCGCGGTGACGTTTCACGAGGCATTCATGGCGGAGAGCCCGGCCTGAGATGATTCACTCCTCGCCAGCGCTGGCGACAAGGGTAATCCGAGAAATCGAAAGTGTTTTCTCCGCAGGGTTTGAACGGTAATGGCCCTTGCTGCGTTACCTGTTACCAGAACACAGCTTATGGCTGCGGCCATGAAAAGAATCAATGTTCATAAGTACCGAATACCTTGGCGCTTGTCATTCCGAGCGGAGTGAAGCATCCAGAACTCTTTGTTTCGTAACAAGATGGATTCTTCATTGCGCCTTGCTCCATTCAGAATGACAGACCTTTCTCCGGCTTTTTCTTCGCGAGTTACTCTGGCCGGAGTAATAAGGGCACCTCTAAAAAGTGTCATGAGCGGCCGAGTGCAAGGCGGCTGGAGCGCAGAAACCGGAGCGTACACGGAGTACGTGAGGATTTCGAGCACCACCCAACGCAGCAATCGTGA
>JAFGER010000082.1 GCA_016931495.1 Chlorobiaceae bacterium
CCTCACGTACTCCGTGTACGCTCCGGTTTCTGCGCTCCAGCCGCCTTGCACTCGGGCCGCTCATGACACTTTTTAGAGGTGCCCTCATGAATAACACAGGCAACCATGAGCGCGCCGGTCAGCGGAGCGCATGAACAGCTTTTTAAGCACCGACGCCCATTGATTGACACCATGAATGATCGACGACAGAGACAACTTTTACTGCTTTTTGCAACCCTCCTGCTCTGCGCCATCTCCTTTTTTCTTTTCGATAAACCGCTGACGCTGTTTTTCCAGCAGTTCAACACCGGGCTGTGGCGTGACATCTGGAAGGCGATCACCAGAGCGGGTCAGTCTGAGTGGTATCTCGTCGGCGGGCTTGCGCTGTACGCATGGTTCCGGAAACGGAACCGGATACTGGCAAGGAAAGGGCTGTTTCTGTTCACCACGGTGGCCGTTTCGGGGCTGACCGCCGATCTGCTGAAATTCGTTTTCGGCAGGGCACGGCCAAAGCTTTTGCTCCATGACGGGATTTATGGATTCGAGCCGTTCGGGCACGCTTTCAATCATGCCTGGCAATCGTTTCCTTCGGGGCACTCGACCACCGCACTGAGCGCAGCTCTGAGCCTGTCGCTGATGCTGCCCCGCCTCAGGCCGGTGTTCATCATCGCCGGCATCATCATCGCGGCAAGCCGCGTCGTACTCTGCCAGCACTACCTCAGCGACATCATCGCCGGCTCGACGCTCGGCGTGGTGACGGTCATGCTGCTCTACCAGCGTTTTTTCCCTGCCAGCGCCGATGATAAGCCCGGATTGCCAATGCCCTCTTCCGACCATTCCTCATGAAACCAGAATCAGAAACACCGAACCGCCACCTGCTTTTTGCGGGACTTGCGCTCATCATCTTCCTGTGCTTTTTCGCGGGCATCGGCTCCGGGCCGCTGTTCGACGTGGACGAAGGGGCGTTCAGCGAGGCCACGCGCGAGATGCTCGTGTCGAAGAATTACCTGACCACCTACCTGAACGGCCAGCTCCGCTTCGACAAGCCGATTCTGATCTACTGGTTGCAGTTGCTCTCGGTCAAATCGTTCGGCATCAGCGAATTCGCCTTCCGGCTGCCGTCGGCCATTTCGGCGGCGCTCTGGGCGGGCGTGATTTTCCTCTTCGTGCGCCGCGAACGCAACGAAACCGAGGCCGTGTGGGCAACGGCGCTCATGGCGCTTTCGTTGCAGGTGAGCATCATCGCCAAGGCGGCCATTGCCGACGCGCTGCTTAATTTGTGCCTCGCCGCCACGCTGCTCGGCATCTACCGCTACTGGCGGCACAACGAGCGTCCGGCGATCTACGTCGCCTTCGCGGCGATGGGCTTCGGCGTGCTCGACAAAGGCCCGGTGGCGATCCTCATTCCTGTTGCGGTGTCGTTCCTTTTCTTCCTCTTGCAGAAAGAGCTGAAACGCTGGTTCCGGCTCGCGCTGAATCCGGCGGGCATCGCGCTGTTCCTGTTCATCGCGCTGCCGTGGTACGTGCTGGAATATCTGGATCAGGGCCAGGCGTTTATCGACGGCTTTTTCATGAAGCACAACGTGAGCCGGTTCAAGGGCTCGATGGAGGGGCACTCGGGCACGCTGCTCTACTACATTCCGGTGGTGCTCGTCGGCCTCATGCCCTCGACCGGCCTGCTGCTTCGGGTGTTCACGAAAATCAGGTCGCGCCTCGACGATCCGCTCTGGCGGTTCTGCATGATCTGGTTCGCGTTCGTCTTCATCTTCTTTTCGCTCTCGGGAACCAAGCTGCCGCACTACATGATTTACGGCTACACGCCGCTCTTCATCCTGCTCGGCCGCGAGCTGGCCGAGGCTGACCGCACCTGGCTCTACGCGCTCTGGCCCGCGGGACTCCTGCTGCTTCTTGCCGCTTTGCCGATGGCGCTGGAACCGCTGGCTCCGACCATCGAAAGCCGTTTCGTGCAGGCGCAGCTTCAGGGCTTCCTGGCGGAAATGGCGGCCAGCCGCTTTTCGCTGCTCATGCTCGGCGCGGCGGCGCTCTGCCTCTTGCTGCAATTCATTCCTGCGCTCACGCCCCAGTTGCGCTTCATCATCGGCGGCGCGCTCCTGACGCTCTCGTTCAACTTCATCGCCATGCCGATGGCCGCGAGGGTGATGCAGCAGCCGGTCAAGGAGGCCGCGCTCCTGGCCCGCAAGGAGGGTCTGAAAATCGTGATGTGGAAGGTCTATTACCCCTCTTTTTTAGTATATTCGGGTTCTCTTGCCGAACGGCGCAAGCCCGAACCGGGCGACGTGGTGCTGACCAGCATCGACCGTCTCGACAAGCTCGGCCCTGTCGAGCGTCTGTACGGCAAGCACGGAATCATGCTTGTCAGAATGCCCGATCAACCAGAACCCCGATGAAACTCTCCGTCGTCATACCGGTCATGAACGAAGCCGAAAGCATCGGACCGCTTTTCGATGCGCTCGCTTCGGCTCTTGGCGGTATCGATCATGAAATCATTCTGGTCGATGACGGATCGACCGACTCGACGGTCGCGGAAATCGGTCGGCGCGCTCCGGCGAACGCCCGGGTGGTGGTGCTGAACAAGAATTACGGCCAGACGCTGGCCATGTCGGCGGGCATCAACGAGGCCCAGGGCGAGCTGATCGCCACGATGGACGGCGATTTGCAGAACGATCCGGCAGACATTCCGATGATGATCGCCCACCTCGAATCGAAAGGGCTCGACGTGGTGGCGGGCCGGCGCGCCGGACGAAAAGACGGCATGATCCTGCGCAAGATTCCGAGCAGAATCGCCAACGCGATAATCCGTAACCTGACCAACGTCCACATCCGTGACTACGGCTGCACCCTGAAAGTATTCAAGCGCGACGTGGCCAAAAACCTCGGCCTGTACGGCGAACTGCACCGCTTCATTCCGGTGCTCGTGCAGCTTTACGGCGCAAAGATGGAGGAAGTTGACGTACGGCACCACGCACGGAAGTTCGGCAAGTCGAAGTACGGCATCGGCAGAACGCTCAAGGTGCTCAGCGACCTGCTCTTCATGGTCTTCTTCCAGAAATACGCCCACAAGCCGATGCACCTGTTCGGCTCGCTCGGCTTCATCACGCTCTTCCTCGGCCTCGGCATCGACCTCTACCTGCTCGCGCTCAAAGTCCTCGGCAACGACATCGGCGGCCGTCCGCTTCTGAGTCTCGGCGTCATCCTGACCTTCATCGGCATCCAGCTGATCACCACCGGCTTCATCGCCGAATTCATCATGCGCACCTACTACGAGTCGCAGAACAAGAAACCCTACATCATCAGAGAAATCGTTGACAAAAGCAAGTAGCTCCATGCAAGGCAAACTGCTCAAAACGGCGGTGCAGATCATCTTCACGGTGGCTGCGCTCTTCATCGTTCTGAGCAAAACCGACCTCAACCGCCTGGGATCGATCATCCGCAACGCCCAGCCCGGTTATCTGCTCGGCGCGATCCTGTTTTTCAACATCTCCAAGATCGTCAACGCCGTGAGGCTGAACCGTTTTTTCACGGCCATCGGCCTGCGCCTGTCAACGTGGTACAACCTGAAGCTCTACTACCTCGGCATGTTCTACAACCTCTTCCTGCCGGGGGGCATCGGGGGGGATGGCTACAAAATCTATGTGCTGAAAAAGCATCACGGCCTGGCGGTCATCAACATCTTCAGCGCGGTGTTCTGGGACCGGGTCAGCGGCATTTTTGCGCTGATCTTCCTGTCGGCGATCCTGATCATCCCGAGTTCTTTCGCGGAGCTCTACCCGAACGAGATGCTCTGGATCTGGATCATCGCCGGCATCTCCTACCCGCTGTCGCTCCTGCTCACCTGGCTTTTCTACCGGCAGTTCATGCCGGTTTTCCTTGTCACGGCGATTGAGTCGCTGGTCATTCAGGCCACGCAGGTCATCTCGGCCTGGTTCATCCTCATGGCGCTGTCGGCATCATCGCACCATATCGACTATCTGGCCATCTTCCTGATTTCGAGCGTCGCCACCATTTTGCCGCTCACCATCGGCGGAGCGGGCGCGCGCGAGGTCACCTTTTTCTACGCGCTGAACCACCTCGGCCTTGACGTCAACACCGGCGTCGCCCTGTCGCTGGTGTTCTTCGTCGTTTCCGCGATCTCCTCGCTGCCGGGCATTCTTGCCAAAATGAGGCACGAACCCGGCCACTCGCTGGCGTCGGTCGAGGAGAACTGAGGGGAAAGGGGGATTCTCCGAAGCGGCGGAAAACGGGACTTGCGGGACGGATGGGAATAGCGATGAAAACCTCTTCGCAGGGACGCATGGCCTGCGCCCGAGCAAAGCCACAAGCATCATCGCAGGAGCGGTTCGCGAACCGCCCGTACAAGAGCGCCGAAACAACAAATATCACAGAGACTTCTGCCGGAATTCCCCCGCCTTTACTCCCCTGCCGCCATGTCTTTCAGGCGAAGCTGGATGTACTCGCGGCCGTTCCACTGCTTTTTTTCCGGGATGCAGACCAGCCGTAGCAGTGCGGCGTTGCCGAGCCGTTCAAGGTCGTCGTAGATGTCCGGGCGGTCGAAGGCGATCACCTCGAAGGTGGGGGTGCGCTCGCTGCGAACCGTGAATTTCACGTGGCGTTCGCGAAGCAGTTTCGGTTTGCCGGCAAGCTGGCACGGGCTGGTGACGAACAGCGGTTCGCGGTTGGCGAACCCGAAGGGCGAGAACTGTTCGAGCACCTTGAGAAAGTTCGGCGTGATGTCGCCAAGCGAAAGCTCGGCATCGATGAGCAGCTCTTTCTGGCGATTCTCGACCGGCAGCATCTCGCGGCAAACCTCGTCAAACTGCACCCTGAAAGCGGCCAACCGGTCGGGCCTGAGGGTAAAACCGGCTGCCTGGTGGTGCCCGCCAAACTGTTCGAGATGCTCTCGACAGTGCTGAAGCACCTCGTGAATGTTGAGATTATCGACACTCCTGACCGAGCCTTTAATCAACCCGTTCGCTCCCCCCATCACTGCCGTTGGCAGAAGGTGCTTGTCTTGCAGCTTTGATGCCACAATGCCAAGCACGCCAAGGTGCCACTCCTCATCGTAGAGCACAATCGAGGAGCAGTAGCTGGCAAAGTGGCTCGCCACCATGGTTTCGGCCTTGCGGGTGATTTCAGCGTCAATCTGCCGGCGAGAGACGTTCAGCTCTTCAAGGGCTGTCGCGCAACGGTGCGCATCTTCCGGCGTCGTGGCCAAAAGCCAGCGCATGGCCACGTCAACGGAACCCATACGGCCGGCAGCGTTGATGCGGGGAGCAATACCGAAGGTGATGTTCATCATACTAAACTCATCGGTCTTGACCTTCATGAACGCGCTCATCGCCTTCAGGCTCTCCCTCGGCGAGCGACGCATCAGCTTGATCCCTTCGCGAACATAGACACGGTTTTCGCCCTGCAACGACACCATATCGGCCGCAGTGGCGATAGCTACCAGATCGAGATACTGCTCCCAGCGCTCCCGCCGCCAGCCCTGCGTTTCAACGATGGCCTGCAGCAATTTCAGGGCCACGCCGCAGCCGCACAGCTCGCGGAACGGATAGCTGCACCCTTCGACCTTCGGGTCGAGAATAGCGTAGGCTTCCGGAAGCGCTTCGGCTTCGTGATGGTCGCACACGATGACGTCGATGCCCCGGGCGTTCGAATCCCGCACCTCATCGACCGCCCGGATGCCGCAATCGACCGTGACGATCAGCGAAACCCCTTGCCCGGCGGCATAGTTCAGGCCCGCCTCCGAAAGGCCGTACCCCTCGGTGAACCGGTCGTTGATGTAGTAGCAGACCTTCGCTCCCAGTTCACGAAAAAAGAGCGTCAGCAAGGCGGTGCCAGTCGTGCCGTCAACATCGTAATCGCCGTAAACCATGATCGTCTCGCCTTGAGACACCGCTTTCAGCACCCGCGCGACGGCCTGCTTCATCTGGCTGAACAGAAACGGCGAAGGCACCTCGTCAAGCGATGGACGAAAAAACTGCCGCGCCTCTTCGAAGCTCGAAATACCGCGATTGCACAGAGCTGCCGCAATCGGCGCACTGACGTTGATCGATTCGGAAAGCCCCTGCACCAGGGTGGGATCGGGATCGAGGCGGTTCCAGCGGTATCGTTTCATGAATAGGTTCTTCAGTCGGAAAGTCAGGCCGGTGAATGTACGGATATTTGAACCGTTTCTTCAGAAAAAAGAGTTTCAAACCATTGACAGCCGCGCCATTGCAATAGGCTCGAAAATACAATAAATTATAAATTTGAGGGTATTTCATCATCTTTCCGGCCAAAGAGCGCCCGCACCGGCATTCATCTGCGCCGGAATCCCCGGCCAGACCAGCCATCATTCTATCACCTTCTGAACGATTCCGCGATGAACAAGCTCATTACCATCGAAAGCCATTTTCTTCAGCAGCAGAAGCTCTACCCGGAGGTCAACTCCGAAGTAACAGATCTTCTGAACGACGTCGCCTTTGCCGCCAAGCTGGTGCGGCGTGAAGTCGTCAGGGCCGGACTTGCCGACATTCTCGGGCTTGCCGGAACGACCAACGTGCAGGGCGAGGAGGTCAAGAAGCTCGACCTGTTCGCCAACGAAAGGATCATCAACGCCATCGGCCAGCACGGCCGCTTCGCCCTGATGGGTTCCGAGGAGAACGACAGCGTCATCGTGCCGCCCAAAAACGACACCGGCAACTACGTGCTGCTTTTCGACCCGCTCGACGGCTCGTCGAACATCGACGTCAACGTCAGCGTCGGCACCATCTTCTCGATCTACAAGCTCAAAAGCGACGACCCCGGCAATGCGAGCCTCGATGACTGCCTTCAGAAAGGGGCCGATCAGGTTGCTGCCGGATACGTCATCTATGGCTCGTCGGTCATGCTGGTTTATACCACCGGCCACGGCGTGCACGGCTTCACCTACGACCAGACCGTTGGCGAGTTCCTGCTCTCGCACGAAAACATCGTGACCCCTGAACGCGGCAAATACTACTCGGCCAACGAAGGCTCGTGGCATGAGTTCAACGACGGCACCAAGCGCTTCCTCGACTATCTGAAGGAGGAGGACAAGGCCACGGGCCGCCCCTACAGCACCCGCTACATCGGCTCGTTCGTGGCGGACTTCCACCGCAACCTCCTGACCGGCGGCGTGTTCGTCTATCCGGCAACGAAAAAACACAAGAACGGCAAGCTCCGCCTGATGTACGAAGCCAACCCGATGGCCTTCATCTGCGAGCAGGCCGGAGGCCGCGCCACCGACGGCCACCAGAGAATCCTCGACATCGAGCCGACCGAGCTGCACCAGCGCACCCCGCTCTACATCGGCAGCAAAGCGGACGTGCTCATCGCCGAAGCGTTCGAGCAGGGAAAGCGGTAGGATTTATTTCAGATTTGACGGATAACGAAAAAACCCCAGCCGATTGGTTGGGGTTTTTGTTTTTGGGGATGCAGTGTCGGAATTAGGCCTGCGGCGCGGACGATTCGAACTCCGGATAGAAAATTCTCTCGATACCAACCGCCTTACCAGTCTTGACATCAAGCTTGAGCAGCACGGCGGCGAAGTGGACGTCGTCGGTGGCGCATTCGTATTTGTGCGGGGTCTGGTAGAGCATCCGGTCAACCGCCGATTTGACCTGCATGCCGATGACCGACTGGTACGGGCCGGTCATGCCGACGTCGGTAAGGTAGGCTGTGCCTTTCGGGAAGATGCGCTCGTCGGCGGTCTGAACGTGGGTGTGCGTACCGATCACCGCCGACACGCGGCCATCGAGGTACCAGGCCAAGGCGAGCTTTTCGGCGGTCGCTTCGGCGTGGAAATCAACCACGATAACTGACGATTTTTCCTTGACCTGCTTGATGACCCAGTCCGCGGTGCGGAAGGGGCAGTCGATCGGGTACATGAAGGTGCGCCCCTGGAGGTTCAGCACGGTGATTTCACCCAGCCCGCGCGGCAGCTTGTACACGCCATAACCCTTGCCGTAGGTGCCTTTCGGGTAGTTCTGCGGGCGGAGCACCCGTTCGTGCGTCTTGAGGGTATCGAAAAAGTTGAAGTTGTTCCAGATGTGATTGCCGCCGGTCACCACATCGACGCCCGCTTCGAGCATCAGATTCAGCGCTTCAAGGCTCATGCCTTTACCGTTGTGGGCGTTCTCGCCGTTGCAGATGACGAAATCGACCTCGTACTTCGAGATGAACCCCTTGAGCATCCGGCTGACCATCTGCAGGCCGGGATTTCCGACGACATCGCCGATCAAAAGGACATTGACTGTTTTGGCTGACATGGCAAAGGCTGAAAAAAGTTACAGGCGGGAAAAACTTGACTGTGCAAAGGTACGCAAAGAGAGGCTTATTGCGAAGAAGGTTTCGCCGGATCGGCCAGAGAGCGCTATTTTCCCTTTCAGACCGCCTCACCAGAATCGCCACCGCTCATGAACCGCACCGCACTCAAAGCCATCCGCATCACTGCTGCCGCGTTCCTTGCCGTTCTGACGGCAGCCGTCGCCACCCTGCAATTCGCGCCGGGCCGCGTGAGTGACGAAGCCGTTAGCAAAGCGAAAGCCGCGCTTGCACGCTACCTCGAAGCGCATCCCGAATCGGCCGCCCGCTCGCTGGCAGTGGTGGACTACAGCCAGCCGTCATTTATGAAACGGATGATGATCGTCGAGCTGCAAAGCGGTACGCGCGCGTTTTACCGCGTGGCGCACGGCAGGAACAGCGGCGAACTGTACGCCCTCCGGTTCTCAGACGTACCCGAATCGAACATGAGCAGCCTCGGCCTGTTCCGCGTCACGAAGCGATATTACGGCGACCATGGCCTTGCGCTTCGGCTCGACGGCCTCGATTCGCTGCGCAACCGCAACGCCGCAATGCGCGACATCGTGCTGCATCAGGCGCGGTACGTCTCCATCCCCTACATCCTGCTGAACCTCGCAACCCTGCATGGCCCGATGATCGGGCGGAGCGACGGCTGCTTCGCCGTCTCGGAAAGCGACATCGACGAGGTGGTCGAGAAGCTCGCGGATGGCGGGTTTATTTATGCGTGGGTGCCGACGAGAGATATGCGCTAATCCGTTGGGCAACCGGTGAGCGCGCGGATTGACCCGTAGAGACTCCTCCTTTTTCTTTTCCGTGTTTGTCCATCTCTTCAATTCGTCAACTCAGTCCATACCGTCCATTTCCTCTTTAGCCCCATAAACACAAGAAGCCCGGCTGAATAACCGGGCTTCTTGCTGTTTTGTGCTGCTTTTCAGCGATGATCACATGGCGTTGATGATCGCGTTGAGCGTGCCGCTCGGGCGCATCGCGCGGGCGGTTTTTTCATCATCGGGCTGGTAGTAGCCGCCCATGTCAACCGGGCTGCCCTGCGCGGCGATCAGCTCGGCGTTGATCAGCTCCTCTTTCTCGGCAAGCTGTTTGGCAACGCCTTCAAAGCGGGCCTTCATCTCGGCATCGGCGCTCTGTGCGGCCAGCGCTTCGGCCCAGTAGAGAGCCAGGTAGAAGTGGCTGCCGCGGTTGTCGATCTGGCCGACTTTGCGGGCGGGCGACTTCTGGTTGTCGAGGAACTTGCCGATGGCCTGATCCAGCGTGTCGGCCAGCACCTGCGCCTTCGGGTTGCCGAAGCTCTGAGCGAGGTGCTCGAAGGAAGCGGCCAGAGCGGAGAACTCGCCGAGCGAATCCCAGCGGAGGTAGCCCTCTTTCTGGAACTGCTGCACGTGCTTGGGAGCCGAACCGCCTGCACCGGTTTCAAACAGGCCGCCGCCGTTGAGCAGCGGAACGATCGAGAGCATCTTGGCGCTGGTGCCGAGCTCGATGATCGGGAAAAGGTCGGTGAGGTAGTCGCGAAGCACGTTGCCGGTCACCGAAATGGTGTCCTGTCCGGCGCGGAAACGGGCAAGCGAGAAACGCATGGCGTCAACCGGAGCGAGGATTTTGATTTCGAGGCCGGTGGTGTCATGCTCTTTCAGATACTCGTTGACCTTGGCGATGATCTGGCTGTCGTGAGCGCGGTTCTCGTCGAGCCAGAACACGGCCGGAGCGCCGGTGGCCTTGGCGCGGCGGACGGCGAGCTTCACCCAGTCGCGGATCGGAGCGTCCTTGGTCTGGCACATGCGGAAGATGTCACCGGTCTCGACCTTCTGCGACATGAGCACCGAACCGTCGGCATCGACCACGCGGATCACGCCGTCGCCAGGCGCGGTGAAGGTCTTGTCGTGCGAGCCGTACTCTTCAGCCTTCTGCGCCATGAGGCCCACGTTCGGCACGCTGCCGATGGTGGCCGGATTGAACGCGCCGTTCTTGCGGCAGTCGTCCACGATTTCGCCGTACATGGTGGCGTAGCAGCGGTCCGGAATCACGGCCTTGCAGTCGTGAAGCTGGCCATCGGGACCCCACATCTTGCCGCCGTCGCGTACGACGACCGGCATCGAAGCGTCGATGATGATGTCGTTCGGCACGTGCAGGTTGGTGATGCCCTTGTCGGAATCGACCATCGCCAGCGCCGGGCGGGTTGCGTACACCGCCTGGATGTCGGCCTCGATCTCGGCGCGCTTCTCTTCCGGCAGCGCCAGGATTTTGGCGTAGAGGTCGCCAAGGCCGTTATTGAGGTTCACGCCAAGCTCGGCAAGCAAGGCGGCATGTTTTTCAAGCGCATCCTTGTAGAACACCGATACGGCGTGGCCGAACATGATCGGATCGGAGATCTTCATCATGGTGGCCTTCAGGTGGAGCGACAGGAGCACACCTTTTGCCTGGGCGTCCTCGATCTGCTCGGCGAAGAACTCGCGAAGCTTGCGCACGTTCATGACCGACGAGTCGATCACTTCGCCAGCGAGCAGCGCGGTTTTCTCTTTCAGCACCTTAACCTCATTGGCGCCGCTGACATATTCGATGCGGACGCTGGTGGCGGCGGGCACAGTCACGGACTGCTCGCTGCCGTAGAAATCACCCTCGTTCATGTGCGAAACATGGGCCTTTGAATCAGGGCTCCATGCCGCCATGCGGTGCGGATGCTTCTGGGCGTATGCCTTGACGGAGAGCGGGGCACGGCGGTCGGAGTTGCCCTCGCGGAGCACCGGGTTCACGGCGCTGCCGAGCACCTTGGCGTAGCGGGCCTGAATCGCCTTTTCCTCGTCGTTCGAGGGTGCTTCGGGGTAGTCCGGCACGTTGTAGCCGTGCTCCTGAAGCTCCTTGATCGCAGCTTTCAACTGGGGAATCGAAGCGCTGATATTAGGCAGCTTGATGATGTTGGCTTCCGGGGTCAGCGCCATCTCGCCAAGCTGGGCGAGATAATCGGGAATCCTCTGCTCTTCGGTCAGATTCTCCGGAAAATTGGCGATGATCCTGCCGGCCAGCGAGATGTCCCTGGTCTCGACCTCGACGCCGGTGCCGCGGGTGAAGGCCTGGATGATCGGAAGCAGCGAGTAGGTCGCCAGTGCCGGCGCCTCGTCGATCTTGGTGTAGATGATGGTCGATTTGCTTGCCATATCGTTGCTTTTTAAAGGTGTTTGTGAATTGCTGACTATAAGAGAGAGAAAAAAAACTTCACGCCTGAACAGAAGCCGGAATGCTGCCGTTCGGGAAACAGACGCAGCCCGTACCGGTCTCGGCCGGTAGAAGCTGCCGGAATATGCTGATGCACCTTTCGTGCCGGAAAAACGGTCACTTCCATTCGTGACGATTCTCCCCGGAAAAGGGAGAAACCCGCCTCCCGGCCCTGGAAAACAGGGCCTGATGAAGCAATGGGGATGGAAGGATGATGTCAACACGGAAGGCCGGCGGAAGCCGGCACTCCCTCAATGCTCACTTGGATGGATGACGGTCTTCAAGACCAACCCGCTCGGCAAGCTCCCTGTCATGAAGGACTTCATGAGCGAGCTTGATCATGGGGATGGTTGCGCCCATCGAGCTGTACCCTCCGTCATGGAACAGGTTCTGCATGGTCACCTTGCGCGTCAGATCGCTCAGAAGCGTCATGGTGTATTCGGCGCACTCCTCCGCGCTGGCGTTGCCAAGCGGAGACATCAGATCGCTGTACTCGTACATTTTCTCGAAACCGGGAATCCCGCTGCCGGCCTTGGTGTAGGTCGGGCTCTGCGAGATGGTGTTGATCCTGATGCCGCGCGTGGCGAGCCGGGGGCCGAAGCTGCGGGCGATCGATTCGAGCAGCGACTTGGCGTCGCCCATATCGGAATAGGTCCAGTAATTACGCTGCGACGCGATGTATGAAAGCGCAAGAATGCTGCCGCCGTCGTTGATGGCATCGTTCTTCAGCGCATAGGATACCAGCCTGTGGAACGAAATGCCGGAAACATCGAGTGTCCTCATGAACCATTCGTAATTCAGATCCTCGTACGGAAGCTGCTTGCGAATGTTCTGGGACATACCGATCGAGTGCACGATGAAATCAACGGAACCCATCTTCTCCTTGAGTTCCCTGAAAGTATTATCGACATCCTCGTTTCTGGAGGCGTCGCAGATGAGAATTGGCGCATTGCCGCAAAGCCCGGAGAGCTCTTCGAGATTGCCGAAGCGAATGGCCGTTGCGACATTGGAAAGGGCAAGCTGTGCGCCTTCACGGTAGGCATGCAGCGCAATCTGCCAACCGATGCTGCTTTCATCGAGAGGACCGAAAACAATTCCTTTTTTCCCTTTCAAAAGACCATAGTGCGCTTTCTCAGGCATGGTATAATCCGGTTCTTTTCAGAAAATAAGGGTAGTGGTTACCCCTTTGATGATTCGTTCAAAGCTGTCAAGATACAAGTTTCCGGTGAATAGTTAAACAGTTGACCGGTAAAAATCACATCCTGATCAAAAGCATCTGCACGGTGCGACTGTTCCGAAGCCGCACCAAACCGCCATGAGCGACACGCCCAAAAGATTAAATTATATGCGGTTACAAGCGTAACCCCATCAGATCTTCAGACGACGCATCGAGCGGAGCTTGTCGAGCACATTCTTGTTGACGTTCAGCTCCATATCCTCTTTCGAGACCTGAACCTCCTTGAAGATCACCTTCAGCATGTTGTCTTCCCGGACGAAGCGATCCATTTCAAGGCTGTACAGCGCCCTCGGCAGGGTGATGTTGCGCTGGGCGCGATCGACCGTGACGATGATGTCGGTGCCCATGCGCTCGACGGAAACATCCTCGGCATCCTTCAGGAATGGAACGCGGATGCAGAGCACTTCGCGATGATCGGAGGTCGCCTGGTTCTTTTTGCTCTCGATCCAGAAATTCTTGCCCGAATAGAAGGTCTTGTCGGGCGCTTCGTTGCCGAAGACGATCTGGCTGATGTCATAGAGCGCGTCAGGCCCGATGGGCTCGGTGCGCTGCAGGTGGCAGCGGAAAACCGGCGTCGGGTAGAAGGAGTTGTCGATCTCCATCAGATACTTGCTGTGCAGGTCGGCCCAGAACTCGAAGTACTCGCCCACCGTGCGGGAGGTCGGCAGAATCTTGTTGATGACGATGCCATCGATGTTGATGCCGTAGAGGTGCACGAAGGTGTAGGCGCGCTTGGTTTCGAGAATCGAGAGCTTCTCGGGGTTCAGCACCAGCCGGAAGGTGACCTCGGGGCTGAGGATGAACTGGTTGATGTCCTCCATCTGCTTGAGCAGCACATTGACCTCGTTGAAGAAGTCGTCGTCAGGAATGCTGTTGCCGCTGAGCGGACGGGCCAAGGACGACATGCTCTTGTAGAGCTTGAAGAACTGCTTGCCCATGTTGCCGCCGATGATGATTTCGGGGTAGGCGAGCAGGCGCAGCGTGTTGCCGGTCGGGGAGGTGTCGAGCACCACAGCGTCCCACTTGCCGGACTGCGCCTCGTCGAGCAGGCGCGAGAGCGCGAAGATTTCGTCGAGACCGGGCTGGGTGGTCAGCTCCGAAGCCATGCCGCTGTCGATGCCCTGATTCTTGTACGACGAAGAGACGAACTTCTGGAAGCCCGACATGTTCTTCTTCAGCTCGTAAATCGTATCGACCTCCAGACCGTAGAGATTCTTCTCGATCTTCAGCGGCTCGTTGCGCCCGATCTGCACGCCGAACACATCGGAGAGCGAGTGCGCCGGATCGGAAGACATGATGAGCACCCGCTTGCCCTGACGGGCAAGGGCGACCGCCGTAGAAGAGGAGATGGTGGTCTTGCCCGTTCCCCCCTTGCCGGAATAGATGATAACCCTCGGTTGTGCCTGATTTTCGGTTAAATCCCTCGAAAGCATGCGGTAATCTCCTTTTGTGCGGCATGTAAAATGAACCCGTCAGAACGAAAGGTGAAGTTAGCACTTTTCCCCGTTTCTTCTCAAGGGCATCGCTAAAAAGTGTGACGATCCCGGCTTGCCGGGCAAGGCGGATGACACTTTTCAATGGCGAACCAAGGACATTTTCGACAGCTTTAAAACCTTCGGCAGGTTTCCGGAGCTGCCCTCAGACAAAGGGAATCTTTCTTGTCAGCGCGTGTTCGAGCTGCTCCATGTACTCCTCATGGGGGATTTCAATGGCGCCAAGGCGTTCGAGGTGGGGATTCATAATCTGCGCATCGAGCAGCAGATAGCCTCTTTTCCGGAGGTAGCCCACCAGCCAGGCGAAGGCGACTTTGGAGGCGTCGCGCCTGAAAAAGAACATTGATTCACCGAAAAACGCCCCGCCCATCGACAGGCCGTACAGCCCTCCGGCAAGCTCGCCGTTCTGCCAGCTTTCGACGCTGTGCGCCAGGCCGAGACGGTGCAGCTTCAGGAACACCTCGATGATCTCTTCGGAGATCCAGGTCTCCTGTTCGCTGGCTCGCGGCAATGAACAGGCGCGAATCACCTGCTCGAACGAGGTATCGATTTTGATGGTGAAGCGCTCCTCGCCGATGACGCGCCTGAGGCTGCGCGAGGGACGGAAGGTATCGAGCGGCACCACGGCGCGCTGGTAGGGCTGGCACCAGCTCACCGCGCCCTCGCGGGAGTCGGCCATCGGAAAAAAGCCGTGGCGGTAAGCGCGGAGAATATCCTCAACCCTGATCATGGCCAGTGCAGGTTACCGCCGTTGCCGAAGCTGCCCGGCCGTCACCATCGCCTCATCGACCTGCCGTTTGGGCACGTGGTGAATGCCGTGCCCGTCGCGCCAGTAACGGATGTCACCGCCCGGCCCGATCTGGTCGATCACCACCGTCTCGGCGGGCTTGCCAAGCGCGATCACCATGAGCACCGTCCACGCATCGGGGAGATCGAGCTCCCGCATGAGCCGCTCGCGGTCGATGGCCGCAACGATGCAACCGCCCAGCCCCCGCTCGGCGGCGCCGAGCAGAATGGTCTGCGCCGCAATGCCGCTGTCGCAGGCCGCAGCGGAGGCATCCTCGTTCCGGCACAACACAACGAGCGCGGCAGGCGGGCGCTCGCCCGGCTCCGGCCCCGGCCACTCTTCGAGATATCCGGCCCACTTCAGGCACGGGAAAACCGCGCCGAGCATCTCCGCGCCCGTCACCGGCAGATAGCGCAACGGCTGCCGGTTGGCCGCGGACGGCACGTAGCACGCCAGCTCCACCAGATCGCGGAGCGTCGCCGCGCTCACCTCCGCGCTTTCGTCAAACCGCCGGATGCTGCGGCTCCTGGTCACCAGCTCCCTGAACTTCATGCGCACCAACCCTTGCCGCAATGCTCCCGCCACGACGCATCGGTAAAAACCTTCAGGTCATCCCAGCGCTTCGAAGCAACCCATTCGGCAATGTAATTAACTGTACGGCCATAGTTTAGCGGCGTTCCTGAAGGGCTGGCCAGCCACTCCCTGAAAACACCGCCATCGAGCTTGTGCATCGACATGCCGTAACCGAGCTGCACCATGGCCAGCGCGTTGGACTCCTGCTCGATCTGTCCGTCGAGCGGCCTGAGCAGCAGCTTCTTGCCGAGATGCAGCGCCTCGCCCGGCAGCTCGAAACCCGCATTGCACACCACGCCGCTGCTCTCCATCAAGTCGCGCAGAAACCCCTCGCGCGAGTATGCCCTGAACGACAGATGCCCGTCGTCGCGATCCTCGGTCACCTTGCCGTAGATAAAGCAGCGGAAGTTGTAGAAAGGACGCAGAAACTCCTCGATATCATCGATCTCCTCGAAAGGCAGATAGACCAGAATCTTCTTCGGATCCTCCTTGGGACGAACGGCTTTGTAAAGGGTTTCGGGAATGACCGGCGGAAAGATCGGCTGATTGAAATGGTCCCAGTGCAGACCCGCATTGTAACGGGCCGGGGCAAAATTGAGCAGGGTATATTTCTCGAACAGGCTGCCCCGCGCAACCGGCACATGGTAGGGAAAGGCATACTGGTGACCGAACCCGATGCTGACGATTCCCTTCATCCGGGCAGCCATGGAGGTGACCGGCTCGAAATCGGTAATCACCAGATCGACTCCGGCCAGGTCGAGCGTGAAGACATCGGACATCAGGCGGACGAAATCGAGCTGAAACATGGTTTCCATGTAGCTCATCCTTCCCCGGCGGGTAACCAGGGTAAAGCCCTTGAGCACCCTGTAGGGCGCGAACACCTCGATCTCGCGAAGCTCCTCCTCCTTTCTGCCGCTGATGATGACCTCAACGTCATGCCCATCCTCCTTGAGCTTTCTGACCAGCTCCCTGCTTCTGCTGATGTGGCCGTTCCCTGTTCCCTGAACGCCGAAAAGGATCTTCATGCACTCCGTTGTTTAATGCCTTCGCCGGCAGCCAAAGCCGGGCAACCAATAGCCTTAAATTTACGGAAATATCGATCAGAACGACAAATGCCGTCACGAGGTTGGAACAGAAGATTGTGAGGCGGGCGAAAAATGGCCAGCGAGGACGCGGTGGAAGTGCTGGACAGGAACTGCTCGTGGATGCCGCGCTTCTGTCATGCTGAGTGAAGCGAAGCATCCAGTCATGCAGCTTTTATCACACCACCTTCAGATTGGCGTATTGCACCATCAGCGTTTTTTCTCCGGCGGTGCGGAAGTTGATCTTCACCTTCTGCTTCGCGCCGGTGCCCTGCACTTCGAGCACCACGCCGGGGCCGAAGATGGCGTGCTGCACTCGCGTGCCGGGGCGGTACTCGCTTTTGGCCGCGCCGGTGGGACGCGCCGATCCGGCGGGCTTGACGCTTGGAACCGGAGCGCCGGGGCGCGTGGGGTTGGCGAGCGACGAGCCAAAGACCGGGCGTCCGGCCATCGCCGAGGCCGCAACCTTTTTCGGACTTTCGGAGAGCTTGCGGCCACCCTCGGTGACGACGATATCGGGGTCGATCTCGTTGATGAAGGTCGAGCGCAGGCACATCTGCGGCTGGCCGTACATGTAACGGCTCTGCGCCCACGAGAGGAACAGCTTTTCGCGCGCGCGGGTGATCGCGACGTAAAACAGCCGCCGCTCCTCCTCGACCTCGCTCGGCTCGTAGCTGTTGAGCGGAAAGAGCTTCTCCTCCATGCCGGTCACGAAAACGACCGGAAATTCCAGACCCTTCGCGGCGTGCACCGTCATGAGCGAAACGTAGTTGTCCGACTCCTGCGTTTCGTCGTAGTCCGACGCGAGCGAGATGGTCGAGAGGAAGTCGGCGAGCGTGGCCGAGTTGGGATTGTGGTCGGCGAAGTCGCGCGTCATCGAGAGCAGCTCTTGCAGGTTCTCGTGGCGGGCGAGCGACTCCGGCGTGTTCTCCTCCTTGAGCACTGACAACAGGCCGGTCGTTTCGTAGAGCATCGAAAGTACGTCGTAGGCCGTGCCCGTTTCGGCCTGCTGGCGCATCGCCTCGATGAGACTCGCGAACTGTTCGAGCGCGTTGACGAGGCGCGACTGGAATCCCCCTTCGCCCGCGCGGCGAACCGCTTCGTAGAGCGAAATCCCCTGCTCCTCGGCGAACTCCTTCAGCTTGCCGATGCTCACGTCCCCGATCTTGCGCGGCGGAAAGTTGATCACCCGGAGCAGCGATTCGCTGTCGCGGTCGTTCAGCACGAGCCGCATGTAAGCCACGGCGTCCTTGATCTCCTTGCGCTTGTAGAACGACACGCTGCCGAAAATCTTGTACGGAATGCGGTTCTGGCGCATCACGTCCTCGATCACGCGCGACTGGGCGTTGGTGCGGTAAAAAATCGCGAAAGCGCGGTACTCGGCTCCCTGCGCCATGCGGATCGACTTGATATATTCGCCCACCTTCTCCGCTTCGCGCCGCTCATTGTACGCCTCGATCAGCGTGATCGGCTCGCCGGTGCCCGCGTTGGCCACCAGCTCCTTCTTGATCTGGCGCTGGTTTCGGCTGATGACGCTGTTGGCCGCCTGCAAAATCGTCTTGGTGCTGCGGTAGTTATCGACCAGCTTGAACACCTGCGCGTCGCCGTAATCGTCGTTGAAGTTGAGCATGTTCGAGATGTCCGCCCCGCGCCACGAGTAGATCGACTGCGCGTCGTCGCCCACGACGAAGATGTTGCGATGCTTGCCCGCGAGCATCTTCGCCACGAGGTACTGCACGCGGTTGGTGTCCTGGTACTCGTCGATCAGGAGGTATTTGAAGTAATCCTGCAACTGCTCCAGCACGGGCGGATGCTCGGTGAACAGCTCGATGGGCTTGATGAGCAGGTCGTCGAAATCGAGCGCGTTATTCTCGCGCAGCTTCTGCACGTAACGCTCGTAGATGAGCGAAATCTTGCGGGTCTGGTCGTCAGTCGCCTTGCGATGAAACTCCGGCGGCAGCACGAAGCTGTTCTTCGCCTTGCTGATAGTCGAGTGCACGAGGTTCACCGGCAGTGATTCGTGCGAAATATTCAGGTCGCCCATGCACTGCTTGACGAGGCTCTTGCTGTCGTCCGCGTCGAAGATCGAGAAGTTGCGGTCGTAGCCGATCAGGTGGATGTAGCTGCGAAGCAACCGCGCGAAGATCGAGTGGAAGGTGCCGATCCAGAGGCTGGAGGCGCTGCCTCGCTCGAGGATGCCGTCGATACGGTGGCGCATCTCGCCCGCCGCCTTGTTGGTAAAGGTAAGCGCGAGAATGTTTTGCGGCGAAACCCGGACGTTGCGGATGAGGTGCGCGATGCGGAAGGTGATGACGCGAGTCTTGCCCGACCCCGCGCCCGCCAGCACCATCACGGGGCCTTCGGTGGCAAGCACGGCCTCGCGCTGAACGTCGTTGAGTTCCCGGAGAAAATCTGTCAAAGCTGCTGAAAATAAAAGGTTAGCGACCAGCGTCTCCAGATGGGGATTGGCAGGCCGTCGCAAAGCTCAGAAGAATTTCGCACATCCGGGCACGAATTACAAGACCATCCTGAAAAAGTGTCGTGAGCCTCCTGACATCGCCGGAAAAGGCATCCGGAACCAACGCAGCAACCCCAATCCTCAAACCAGCTTTTCGGTCTTCGTCGCCATGATGAGGTCGTTCAAATGGATGCCTCCGATGGCGTGCGTCCACCAGGAGACAGTCACTTTGCCCCATTCGGTGAGGAGCGCCGGGTGGTGTCCCTCGGATTCGGCGAGCTGGCCGACCCTGTTGGTAAAGTCGAGCGCCGTCTGGAAATCCTTGAAGGTGAAAACCCTGACAAGTTTCGGAGTGCCGGAATCATCGACGAGGTTCCACTCCGCAAGGTGAGCGAGCTGGCGCTGAAGCTCTTCCGGAGCCATGGGAGCTTCCGCCCCTTCACACGGCACGCAATGGCTGTTTTCGAGCTGTGTCATGATCTGTTCTCCCGTCTTGAGTTTCGCTTTTCAGACCCGCTTTCATCCGTTGGAAAAATCACCGGAGCGCATCTGCCTGTCCGTTATTCTCAACTGCACCATCCATTCCAGAGTTGCACGCAAAGCTTCTCCGGAAACCTGAAACCCGTCCATCCCTCCTCTTTCTTTTCTTTTTTCCTTGCTATATTAGGCATCTGAAGTTTCCAGCCATAAAATGGCCGTCCTCCCCGCTCAACAGGTTCAGGCATGTTTCCTCTTGTTTACGAAATCAACACGCGCGTCTGGCTGAGAGAGCTGTCGATCAGCCACGATCGGCCAATCACCCTTGCCAATGTGCCCGACGAGGAGCTGGAGCTGCTGCGCGAGGGCCGGTTCACCTTCGTCTGGCTGATGGGTGTCTGGAAACACAGCCGGTACAGCACGGCCGTAGCGGCTTCGCACAAGGGACTCCGTTCGGAGCTGCTCGACTACCTCAAGGATCTGCAGCCCGAGGACATCGTCGGTTCGCCTTACGCCATCGCCGATTACAAGGTCAGCGATCTGCTCGGCGGCGAGGAGGGGCTGCGAATTTTCCGCGAGCAGTTGCGGCGCATGAACATCAGGCTCATGCTCGATTTCGTGCCGAACCACATGGCTCTCGATAACCGGTGGCTTCCCGAGCATCCCGAGTTTTTTGTCAGGATGACCGAACTCGATGCCGATCACGACTGTTTCGAGTTCTCCAAAGGGCAGTTCCTCGCCCACGGCAAGGACCCCTACTTCCCCCCCTGGAGCGATACGTTGCAGCTCAACTACTCCAATCCGGACACCCACGAGATGATGCTTCACAACCTGTCGCACATCAGCGACCAGTGTGACGCCGTGCGGTGCGACGTGGCCATGCTCATTCTCAAGGAGGTCTTCGACACCACCTGGGGCAACCGCTGTGAACCGATGCCCGAGGAGTTCTGGCCGAAAGCGATCCGGCACGTCCGCGAAAAGCATCCGGAGTTCATTTTCCTGGCTGAAGCCTACTGGCACAAGGAGTGGACGCTTCAGCAGATGGGATTCAACTTCACGTACGACAAACCTTTTTACGACCATCTCGGCAGCTTTCCGGTCAACATTCCCGAACTCAGGAAGCACCTGCTTGCCGACGCTGAATACCAGTCGCGCCTGTGCCGCTTCATTGAAAACCATGACGAGGTACGCGCTTGCGAGCGGTTCGTCAAAAACCGCGCGGTCGCGGCGCTGGTGCTGCTCACCGTACCGGGCATGATGCTGGTCCATCAGGGGCAGATCGAGGGGCTGGTCAGGAAAATCCCGGTTCAGCTCATCAGGCGCGCCGAAGAGAAAGGCCACAAAAAGCTCCGGCCAATCTATCTCCGGCTCCTTGAACTCAGGACGACCGAACCGGTCTTTCAGGAGGAGGGGCGCACCGAATGGCTCGACCTGAACGCGGACGACAACTCGCTCTGCTTCGGCTACTGCCGGTCGGTTCCCGGCGAATACGCCTTCGTGCTCGCCAACTTCTCGAACAACGGCACCGACGTCAGCTTCACCCATCCGGCGCTGAGCGATCTCAATCCGGCTTCCGTTTCGGCCTGCTCGACCCGTTTTCCCGATCCGCCGAACGAGTGGCAGGTGAACGATGCGGCCATCAGCCTTCACCTCAGGAAAAATGAAGGCATCGTGCTCATCGTAAAGAAAACACTCATGCTCAAAACCGAAACCGCGCTCGTTGCGCTCAGCGGCACGTTATGACCGGGCCACGCCATTTTATCAACCTTTTCGACCCGCCGCCACACCGATGAACTACCACCTCACCACCATCACCTGCCAGACCACCAGGCCGATCGACATTATCGACATCACCCCGGAGGTGCGAGCGGCGCTCGAAGCCACCGGCCTGAAGCAGGGCACCGTCACGCTGCTCAGCCGCCACACCACCGCCTGCATCAACATCAACGAGCGCGAGGAGCGGCTCATGCAGGACATGACCACTTTCCTGAAGCGCTTCATCCCCAAAGACGGCGACTGGCTGCACAACCTCGAAACCATCGACGGGCGCGACAACGCCCACTCGCATCTGCTTGGGCTCTTCATGAGCAGCTCCGAAACCGTGCCCTTCGCCGATGGCAAGCTCCTGCTCGGCCAGTGGCAGTCGGTCTTCTTCGTCGAACTCGACGGCCCGAGAGAAAAACGCGAAGTCCTGGTGCACATTCAGGGAGAATAGAGAGATCGGGATCTAAAATCGCTCTTACATTCAGGCGGGTTTTAACCCGCCGGACATTCAGCCTCATACATTCATGTTGCCCCGGCTTTCAAGCCGGGGTTGATCACACCCCCTCCACCCTATAGGCTTCAGCCCAATAGCTTGTGCAACCGATCATTTCGATCATGCAGAACATGATCCGGAATGTAGGGGCAACCCTCGCGGTTGCTCTCGATTGCCGACACGGTTTTGTATCCAACCGGACAAGGGCAACCGCGAGGGTTGCCCCTACGAAAAAACCTCTCTATATCATCTCATTCCGATCCCGATTTCTGAAAAGAGAATCCTCCCCCATCCCGGAACCATCGGAGAGATCGAGCGGTTAATGGAAAAACCAAGTACTTCCGCATAAACTCCAGAATCCAGATCTATGCCCGAGGCCCTCTCGTCACCTGTTTCGCAGGGCTACAGCCTGCTTTCGACAATCCATGATCCCGCCGACCTCAAGAAGCTGAGCCTGAGCCAGCTTGAACAGGTGGCCGCCGAGTGCCGCAAAAAGGTGATCGAGCTGGTGTCGCAAAATGGCGGGCATTTCGCTTCGAGCCTCGGCGTCACCGAACTGACCGTCGCCCTGCACCACGTCTATCAGAGCCCGACCGACCGCATCGTTTGGGATGTGGGCCATCAGGCTTACGTGCACAAGATTCTTACCGGACGGCTGACGCAGATGGAGACCAACCGCCAGTACCACGGTCTTGCGGGATTTCCGAAGCGCAGCGAGAGCGCGCACGACGCCTTCGACACGGGTCACGCATCGACGTCGATTTCGGCGGCGGCGGGCCTGGCCGTGGCGCGCGACCTTGCCGGGCGATCGGAGAAGGTGGTGGCGATCATCGGCGACGGCAGCCTCACCGGCGGCATGGCCTTCGAGGCGATGAACCATCTCGGCGACGTGAAGTCCGACGTGCTGGTCATCCTGAACGACAACCAGATGGCCATTTCGCCAAGCACCGGCGGCTTGAAGAACTATCTTGTGAACGTGCCGCTGAACAAGACCTACAACAAGCTCCGCAAGTTCGTCTGGGACAGCCTTTCGCTCTTGCACAACGATCTCGGCGAAACGGCCAAAACCGCCGTGCACCGCATCGAGGACGGCATCAAGGCGGCCTTCACGCCCGGCGCGTACTTCGAGGCGCTCGGCTTCCGCTACTTCGGCCCGATCGACGGCCACAACATGGAGCAGCTCGTCAAGGCGCTGCGTGAAATGCGCTCGCTGCCCCATCCCAAACTGCTGCACGTCATCACCAAAAAAGGCAAGGGATTCAAGCCCGCCGAGGAGAACCAGCCCAAGTGGCACGCCAGCGCGGGCGGCTTCGATATCGAGACCGGCGCAAACCTCAAGGCTCCCGGCAAACCCGCGAAGCCGAAGTACCAAGAGGTGTTCGGCGAAGCGCTGGTGGAACTCGCGCTGAAGGATCAGACCATCACGGCCATCACCGCCGCCATGCCGAGCGGCACCTCGCTCGACCTTTTCCAGAAGGCGCTGCCGTCGCGCTTTTTCGATGTCGGCATCGCCGAACAGCACGCAGTCACCTTTTCGGCGGGACTGGCTCTCGGCGGCTTCAAACCGGTCTGCGCGATCTATTCGACCTTTTTGCAACGCGCCTACGACCAGCTCATCCACGACGTGGCGCTGCAAAACCAGCACGTGGTCTTCGCCATCGACCGCGCAGGCCTCGTCGGCGAGGACGGCCCGACGCACCACGGCGCATTCGACCTTTCGTTCCTGAACGCCGTGCCGAACCTGACGATCATGGCTCCGGGCGACGAGCAGGAGCTGCGCAACATGCTCTACACTGCGCTCTACGAAGTAAAAGGCCCGGTCGCCATCCGCTACCCGCGAGGCAGCGGCAGCGGCGCGACGCTGCACAAGGAGTTCACGCTGATTCCGGTCGGGAAGGGACGAATCCTGCGGGAGGGCAAATCGGTGGCGCTGCTCGGCATCGGCTCGATGTCACAACGGGCGCTCGAAACCGCCGCGCTGCTCGAAGCGGCGGGGCTGAACCCCATGGTCTGCGACATGCGCTTCCTCAAGCCGCTCGACACCGAGATGATCGACATGGCCGCTGAACAATGCAGCCACATCGTCACCATCGAGGAGAACAGCATCATCGGCGGCTTCGGCAGCAGCGTGACGAGCTACCTGAGCCACGCCCACCCCGGCGTGAAATGCACCACCTTCGGCCTCCCGGACGACTTCATCACCCACGGCAGCATGAAAGAGCTGTACAAGGAAGTGGGACTGGACGCCGAAACGCTGGCGGAAAAGATTCAGGAGTTCTGCAAAGCTGGGGAGTAACCCTGGGAGCGCCGAGCTCCAGCTCGGCAGCCAGATCTGTCGGATTGAACTGATCGGTCGGATCCGTCAGATGAACCACCTCTTCCGTACGGGCGCATGGCGTGCGCCCCGAATCGCCGCCAAAATTCCGGCATTTCCGCAGAGGCGACCCTTGCGGTTGCCCGCGCGATGGTTCGGCAACGTGCCGGTCATTCAGGGCAGGCACAGGGGGTTGCCCCTACAACACAATGCAGCGGCGTAACGAAAAAGGGCGACCAGCCGGTCGCCCCTACACCCTCAAAATTGCCGAATCCGCCAACGCCCCTACAACGCCGCCCCGAACGGCAGCATCGGCAGCGCGAACATCAACACACGCAACGTCACGTTGGCGAAAATGCCCGCCAGCACGTCGTCCGACATGATGCCCCAGCCGCTGGGGAGGCGCTGGGCGCTATCGACGGGGCCCGGTTTGAGAATATCGAAAACCCGGAAAAGCACAAACCCCAGCAGCACCACAAACGGCGTGACCGGCAGGAAAGCCAGCGCGAGCCACTGACCGGCCACCTCGTCGATGACCGCCTGCGACGGATCCTCGCCGTACTCCTCCTCCATGACGCTGCTCGACCAGACGCCCAGCGCGGTCGTCGCGACAATGAGCGGCAGCAGCACCAGCGGATCGTGCAAAGCGGGAATGAAGAAATACGCGAGAGCCGCCGCCGCACTGGCTACGGTGCCCGGCGCGAAGGGCGCATAGCCGAGGCCGAAGGCGCTTCCGGCGATTTTGGCGAAGAGCTGACGCATGGCCTCAGCGGCCTCCCGCCGGGTTGCGGAGAAAAAGCGTCCGGTTGCTGACGAGGTAGGAAACGCCCGTCCAGACGGTGAAGAGCGTGATGGCGAGCATCACATAATCGAGCCAGGGTGAATGGAGAATGGCGTCCATGACCGCCGCCACGTCGCTGCCGAAAAAGGCCTTCTCCTTCAACAGAATGAAGAGCATGACGATGTAGGCGAACAGGTTCTGCGCGAAGGTTTTGTACTTGGCCTCCTTGCTGGTCACGACGGGATGATCGATGTGCTCCGCCCAGACGCGCAGCCCCGTGACCATGATGTCGCGGGCGGCCACCAGCAGCACCATCCAGAGCGCCAGATAGCCTTGCCAGACGTAGAACAGAAACGCCGTGGTGATGAGCAGCTTGTCGGCCAGCGGATCGAGGAACGCGCCGAGCCGGGTGATCTGGCCATACTTGCGGGCGTGGTAGCCGTCGTAGATGTCGGTCAGCGACGCGAAGGCGAACACGATGACCCCCATCAGCTTGTACCACGGGCTTGGCTGCATGAGCAGAAGCACGAAAACCGGCACGAGAACGATTCTCAGTATGGTAAGCTGGTTGGAAAAGGTCATGTTGATGTTGAAAGGCTGATATTATTCCCTGAGCGAACGCGATCTCCGATTACCCCTTATTGTCATTCTGAGTCCGGCGCAGTCGGGCGAAGAATCCAGAAATTTTGGCATGAAGATGGATTCTTCACTTCGTTCAGAATGACCACTACTAAGATAATTTCTGAGAATCCGGACGTTCGCAAGGCCGAAAGATACGTCATCCCTCGCTTATTTTCAACGCCCCCGGCATTGCGCAGGCGCAACTTTTGCACGCGCCGCCTCAGCGCATCTCTACCACCGTCACGCCCGCGCCGCCCTCCTGCAAGCTGCCGAGGCGGAAGCTTTTGACGCGCGGATGTTGCTTGAGAAATTCAGCCGTGCGCAGCCGCAACGCGCCCGAACCCTTGCCGTGAACGATGGTGCCAGACGGCATCCGGTGCATCGCCAGCGCGTCGATGAAGCGTCCGATCTCGGCGATTGCCTCGTCGCCCGTCAGGCCGCGCAGATCGAGCCGCGTCGATTCAAGCGATGACGATTTGACCGACCAGCTTTTGGATGAAGCCTGAGGAGTCGAGCCCTCCTTTTGCAGCTTTTTGGCTCCAGCGCGGGAAATCTTCTCCAGCCCGCGCAAGGCGGTGGTAAGCCGGAAATTGCCGCACCGCACCACGGCGGAATCGCCCTGGATCGACTCCACCTCACCGGTGGTGTTGGTGTCGCCGATCCTGACCGAGTCACCCGGCTGGATGCTCAGATCGGCCTGCGGCGCTACCTCGCGCTCGATCTTCTCCTCCTGCGACGCAGCCTCCTGCTTCATTCCGGCCAGCCGTGTACGCGCCTTGTGCAGCGTGGCCTCGTCGCCGGGATGCTCCTTCACCTCGCGCACGAGGTCGCGAATCTCCTTGCGCGCCTGTTCGAGCTGGCGGTTGAGGTCGCGATAGCCCTTGCTCTTCAGCTCCTGCATCTTCTTGCGCAGCTCGGCCCGCTGCAAGGTGAGTGTCGAGCGAATCGATTCGGCTTCAAGCCGCTCGCGCCTGAGTTCCGTCTCCAGCTCGCGATTTTGCGCCGCAGACTGCCGGAAATCCTCGATCATCTCTTCCAACCCCGTGTGGCCGGTCGTGAGGAAGCCCGATGCGCGGTTGACGATCTCGTCCGAAAAGCCCATGCGCCGCATCATCGCGAAGGCGAAGCTGTTGCCCGGCACGCCTTTGAGGAAGCGGAAGGTCGGCGCAAGGCCGTTGCGGTCGAACTCCATCGCGCCGTTCACGACGCCTTCGCGCCGGTGGGCATAGACTTTCAGCTCGCCGAGGTGCGTGGTCACGACGGTTTTGACATCCCGCGAAATCAGCTCCTCGATCACCGCACGGGCAATGGCGCTCCCCTCCTCGACGTCGGTGCCGGAGCACAGCTCGTCGATCAGCACGAGGCTGCCGGGCGCGGCGCGGTCGAGAATGTCGCGGATGGCTGCGAGGTGAGAGCTGAAGGTGGAGAGGTCGTTCTCGATGGACTGCTCGTCGCCAATTTCGATAAACAGTCCGGCGAAGTGCGAAAACTCCGAACTCTCGCTGCACGGCACCAGATAGCCGTGCTGCAACATGCAGCAGAGCAGGCCGACGGTCTTCATCGCCACCGACTTGCCGCCCGCGTTCGGCCCGGAAATCACCAGCGCCTGCTCGTTTTCGCTGAGCTCCATGTCGAGCGGCAGCACCTTCTCCTTCGAGAAACCGTGCGAGATGAAGAGCCACGGATGGTAGCCCTTGACGATCTTCAGTCGCCGACCCGCCGAGAGCTGTGGCAGCATCGAGCCGGTCTGGATCGCAAGCCGCGCCCGCGCGTAGAGCGTGTCGAAGGAGGCCATGATCTCCTGATTGTGCCGCACGTTCGGCAGCTCCTGCCGCACCTGTCCGGACAGATCCTTCAGGATGCGCTCGATCTCGCGCCGCTCGGCGATCTCCAGTTCCTGAATCCGGTTGCTGATTTCAAGCGTCTCCGCCGGTTCGACGAACACCGTCTGGCCGCTCTGCGAGTAGTCCTGAATGTAACCCGGCAAGCGGTACTTGTTCTCCACCCGCAGGGCGAGCACCTGACGGCCATGCCGAAAGCCAACCGTCTCCTCCATCAGCCACCCTTCGGCCTGGCAGCGCCGCAGGAGCCGCTCCATCTTGCGCCGCAATCCATCACGCGCCTCGCTGAGGCCGTTGCGGATTTCAAGCAGCGCGTCGCTGGCCGTATCGCGCACCATGCCCCGCTCGTCGATGGCCAGCGCCACGGCGTACTGGATGCTCTTTTCCAGCCAGAGCGCGATGGTCAGCTCGTTCAGTTCGGGATAGATGTCGCGGTTTGAAAACATGAACCGCCGAAGCTGCGCAGAGCTTTGCAACAGCGCCGCGATGTCGAGCAGCTCCTCCGGATCGAGCCAGCTTTCAAGCACCTCCAGCTTGTCGAGCAAGCGACGGGTATCGGGCAGTTGCGAAAACGGCAGCGGCGCGCCCTCGAAGAGAAAGTTCTTCAACTCCAGCACCCGCCTCAGCTCGCGCTCGGTCTCACCCGCCAGAGGAGCTTCCATCTGCTCCACAAGGTCACGCCCCATCTCCGAAATACAGAACCCGGCAGCATACCGAGCCACCTTGTCGAACTCAAGTTTTTTGAGAAGGGAGACTGACTCCGCCCCTGTCGATTCGTCCATGTTCACCATTGCACCATTTCACTTCGTTCACGCTTCTGGCCGCCAAGATAAAAGATAATCCCGAAAAAGCTGAAGATGGGGGATTTTGTTGGGGGATGGACGGAAGCCTGGGAGCGCCACGCCCTGGGAGCGCCGAGCGCCTGCTCGGCACTGAAGCCGAAGGCTTCACATCTTGACGAGATGCGATGGGACGTTTCGGTGATCCGAAAAAATCTGGGAACGGCGGTATCAGATTGACCGGAATGTGTGAGCTTTTTTCTACTGAAACACTACATTTATTGGAAGGAAACTTTTGCTGGATGGACTGGTACCGCAATTGAGTCCCGGAAACAAGTGGCCTTATACTGATCCGCATAAGACCACTTGATAAATCGAGGAAAACGCGGTAAAATATTAAAATTATGAGCGTTGCGAGATTTTTTAGATACTGACTATATGCGTCTTATATGGGCTGAAAATCAAAAATCCGCGTCTTATGCGGATCAGCATAAACAATGTTAAACGTACAAGGAGCGCTCAATTAATGAAAACTGGTCTGCAAATTTTACGAGCAATATCTCTCCTGCTCGGGGTTTTCTTTCTGGGGGCAACTATATATCCGGCTGTGGGAATGTCGGCCGATCAACTTCTGAAAGGTCGGCTGATGCTGGGCACTGTTAGCGCAGTCTGCTTTTTTATCGCGTGACGGGCTTCGCGAGCGATCAAGGCGCATGAGCAGGAAAATCAGTCGCCATCTTTGCTGTCGCTATATCAGCGCACAGAAGATGGCGAATACGTCATTTTCCAGTTGAGGGTGGTGTTCTTGTACATAATGTATGCAATCTTGGCATTAATGGCCGCTGGCTATTTCGCTAAAAGTACTGCGCTGATGGCAGTTGGCGCCCTGCTAATGTTCCTATATTTCGTCATTATTTCTCCTCAGCAAAGCAAGGTGTCTAAATTTATCAAGAAAGCCAAGAGTGTGGGGGAGCCGGAAATATCCGGTAGTAAATGGTCTTTTTCTAATCCTCTAAGAATAAAGGTACGGGGCGAGAACGTTTAACAAGTAGCTCCACCGGATAAAATACTCGCTGCGCTCGCATTTTCCCGGTGAGCTAAGCGTTAGCCCTTGAAAATTATGAAAAAAATAGCAGAGCAAATATATACTGAATGGTTTTTAAAGGAAAAAGGTTGGGAAGATTTTGAACTAGTCGAAAGCGAAAAACCTGACTTTATTTTATTAAAATCAGATGAAAAAATCGGAATTGAAATAACCAATTTATATAAAAATGAAGGATCAAAAGGCTCACCAATAAAGACTCAAGAATCACATAATAATGAATGGCTCCAAGAGATAGCCAGCAAGTATTATAACAGTAATAATCCACCAATAAAGATAGATATATTATTCAAGAGAAATCAAAAATTAATTAAAATTGATAATATCGTTAGACAAATAGAAAAAAATATCCCGTCTAATCCTGCCGATTCTGTGGAATTTGAAATTGAAGCAGAAAATGATACTTTTTTGAAATTGTTTATAATGCGCCTTCCTGATAATGATATTTTTTTTCGTTATAAAAGATGGAGTTTCATAAATAATCACGTTGGTTTGTCACGCATAGTTGAACTTAGTGATCTAAAAAAGAAAATTGATAATAAAAGACAAAAATCAAAGAAATACTCAAAAAATTTAGATGCATTAATTTTATTAATTGTGGCAGATGGCGCAAATGAATCAGGGATGTTTCATAAAGATGAAGAATCAATCGATTTATCTTGTGACGAGTTTGATGAAATATATTTCATCAATCATTTGTTAAAGGTAGAAAAAATTGGCTAACAAGGCGCTTAAAACGCTACAACTGAAGCTTTCGCTCGGACGGCGTGATCGCCACCTTTTAGCTTAACGTTGGCACAAATAATCGCCTGAGAGAAAAAAGTCTGACTCCCAACACCTCGCAGCATTTGCTCATCGACGATCAACTTTTCGTACTCCACCTCCGCATAAAAACCGCCACATCCATCTTTTCAACTTCGCTTCTCGCCACGCCGTAAACCATTTCGACGAGATCGTCTTCCGGCGATTCGAAATCGTATCCGTTCAACGCGAGAAAAACGATAGCCGACACTGCGCCTTGGGTGCGTTTTTTCCTGGGAGCGCCATGCTCCAGCTTGGCACTGAAGCCGAAGGCTTCACATCTTGATCGACGTCACGAACCGGTAACGAAAGATCAGCGATACGTGAAAGCTAAGAGTATCGAAGAATTGCCAAGCTGGAGCTTGGCGCTCCCAGGCTATTCTCCCAGCTTCACATCTTGATCGGTGTCACGAGGTGAAACCAAAAAATCATAGTAATTTGAAATCCAAGAAAATCGATGAGCTATCCCGAAAGTTTTCGTGACAGCGCTCCCAGGTAATGACATTCCCAGCAAAAAAAACGCCGACATCATGTCCTCAAATGCACTTCCAAACTCTTTCAAAGGTTGGCATTCAAGGGGGTATCTGCCGCATTTCGATTGCAGGAAAGTGGCTCAGTCGGTTACATTCCGTCTTGTCGATTCTCTTCCACAGGAGAAGCTCAAAATTCTCGAAGAGCAGTTGTCCTTGCTACCAAATACCCTTGCCGAACGTGAACGAAGAACCTCAATCGAGCAATGGCTGAATTCCGGAATGGGGTGTTGCGTGTTACGACATTCGGAGATTGCTGAACTGGTGCAGAACGCTTTGCTTCAGTTTGATGGTGAACGCTACCATTTGGTTGCATGGTGCATCATGCCGAACCATGTTCATGTCCTTTTAGAACCGATAATGCCCCTTGCTTCAATCATGAAATCATGGAAGTCCTGGACGGGAAAGTATGCGCGTAGCAGGGCGATGGAACTTGGACTTGCTGTTCCGGGTCATGGATTCTGGATGCGCGAATATTGGGATCGTTTCATCCGCAATGAAGAGCATTTTCAGAAGGCCATACGGTACATCCATGAAAACCCGGTCAAGGCACAGCTTTGCGCGACTCCGGAGGATTGGCGGTGGTCGAGTGCCGGGAAGGGCGTGTGAGGTTTTCTTAAAGCTTCAAAAGATGTGAAGCCTTCGGCTTCAGTGCCAAGCTGGAGCATGGCGCTCCCAGGCCTCAATCCCCCGTGCCTTCGCGTTGTAACATTTTGTATATTTGGAATTAACCCTTTTTCACCGATCTTTGACTTTCCCCGTCAAGGGGTGCTTCAACCTGCGAAAGGAGACCACGACCATGAGACTCGCCGTTAACATCGACCATATCGCCACGCTGCGCAACGCCCGGAACGAGGGGCATCCCGATCCTGTGGATGCGGCCATTCTTGCCGAACAGAGCGGCGCCGCGGGCATCGTCTGCCACTTGCGCGAAGACCGCCGCCACATCAAGGACAACGATCTCGAACGGCTCCGCGAAACCATCCAGACCAAGCTCGATCTCGAAATGGCCATGACCGGCGAGATGCAGTCCATCGCGCTCAGGGTCAAGCCCGACCTCGTCACGCTCGTGCCCGAAAAGCGCGAGGAGCTGACCACCGAGGGCGGTTTCGCCATCCATACGCACTTCAAGCGCCTCACGGAGTTCATCAAGCCGCTGCGCGATCAGGAGATTGGCGTGAGCATCTTCATCGAGCCCGAGGATGACGCCATCGAGCTGGCCGCCGAGGCTGGCGCGAATCTGGTGGAGCTGCACACCGGCCCCTACTCCCTCTGCACCGGCGACGAGGAGAAGGAGTACGAATTGCAACGCATCCGCACGGCGGCACGAATCGCCCGTGAAGCCGGGCTGAGCGTGGTGGCCGGCCACGGCCTGAGCATCCTCAACATCGCGCCGTTCAGGGAGTTGCACGACATCGAGGAGGTCAGCATCGGCCACGCCATCATCTCCCGCGCGGTGCTCGTCGGGCTGCCGGTGGCCATCCAGGAAATCCTCGACCGCATCACGAGGTGAGCGCAGAGACCATCGACATCGTCCTCGCCACCGGCAACCGCGACAAGGTTCGCGAGCTCAAGCCGGTACTCGAGGGAATTCATCCCGCTCTCCGGGTGCATGCGCTCTTCGAGCTCGGACTGGAAGCCGAGATCGAGGAGACCGAACAGACACTCGAAGGCAACGCACGGCTGAAAGCCCGGGCGATCTTCGAGCTGGTTGCGCCGCGTCTCGACTGGTTCATCGCGCTGGCCGACGACACGGGCCTCGAAGTTGACGCGCTCGGCGGCGCGCCCGGCGTCTATTCGGCGCGCTTCGCCCCGATGCCGCCCGGCCAGTCGCCAACCTACGCGGACAACGTGCGCCACCTGCTCGCCATGATGAGCGGCAAAACCGACCGCTCGGCGCGATTCAGGACGGTCATCGCCATGAAAGGACGGCTGCCGGCGGCGGCGGGCGGCCTCGTGCCGGTTGACGAAACGGCTGAAGGCAGCGTCGAGGGCGTCATCACCGAATCGGCGACTGGTGACGGCGGCTTCGGCTACGACCCGGTCTTCATACCCGCCGGGACAAACAAAACCTTCGCCCAGCTCGGCATCGGCGAAAAAAACGCCATCAGCCACCGTGGCCGTGCCGTCGAGGCCGCCGCCAGGCGCATCCGTGAACTGCTCGCGCAATGCGGACTTTCAAACTGAACCCCTAAGCTCTCCATGAATCTTTTTCAGGCCATCGTTCTCGGCATCGCCCAGGGTCTCACCGAGTTCCTGCCCATCAGCAGCTCCGCCCATCTGCGTATCGTGCCCGCCCTCTGCGGATGGGACGATCCCGGCGCGGCCTTCACGGCCATCGTGCAGATCGGCACGCTCGCGGCGGTCCTGATCTACTTCATGAAAGACATCGTTTCGATTTCGGGCGCGGTGGTTTCGGATCTCCTGAAGGGCAAACCGCTCGGCTCAAACGAGTCCCGGACAGGATGGATGATCGCCGCAGGCACCATCCCCATCGTCGTGTTCGGCCTGGCGTTCAAGGAGGAGATCGAAACCACCCTTCGCTCGCTCTACTGGGTCTCGGCAGCCCTTATCCTTCTTGCCCTCGTGCTCTCGATTGCCGAGAAGCATACCTCGAACCGCGCCCGGCAGGGACGGCGGGGCAAGGCGATCAGCGAAATCACCTGGCTCGACACGATGATTATCGGCTTCGCCCAGGCGCTGGCGCTCATTCCCGGATCGAGCCGCTCCGGCGTGACCATCACCGCCGGACTGTTCCGCAACCTCGACCGCGAAACCTCGGCGCGCTTCTCCTTTCTGCTCTCGCTCCCCTCGGTGTTCGCCGCAGGCATCTACCAGCTCTACAAAACCTGGGATGTCATCACCGCATCAAGCGACAACATGCTCAACATCGCCGTCGCCACCATCTTCGCCTTCATCTTCGGCTACCTCTCCATCGCCTTCCTGCTCCGGTATCTCAGAAGCCACAGCACCGGCGTGTTCATCGGATACCGCCTGCTGCTCGGCATAAGCCTGCTCATCATGATCGGCACCGGCCACCTGCTGCCCGTGTGACAAGCGGAACTGATCGGGCGGATCTGCCCAGTCAGCTCCACCTGGAGGAACCGGAACCACCTCGTCCGCCCTCCCTTCTCCTGCCGCACTGCAACTTTCAGCCGCAAAAAATTATTGTAATCCTGTGAACTGGGCCGGAAATTTTGTTATATATGAGGATTAAAATAAAAACACGAAAACCAAACTTTGGCCATGCCATACAGCTCGTCAGGTGTAGGGCATAATGGCTTTGATAAAGCGGATTTACACATACACACCAAATGTTCGGACGGTCTGTTCACACCAGAAGAGATTGTCCGCAAGGCGGTTCGTGCCGGATTGAAGGCTATCAGCATCACCGATCATGATACCGTTGCGGGTATAGACCAAGCAAAGCCATTAGCACTCGAATTGGGTCTGGAGCTTATTCCCGGTGTGGAGATGAGCTCGGCCTACAAAGGGTATGACATTCATATCCTCGGATATTTTTTTGACTATCAGCACTCAGAGCTGAAGCGTTATCTGGACCACTGCCGCCGTCTCCGCACGGAGCGGGCCGAACGCATGGTGCAGAAGCTGGCGAAGATGGGCGTCAAGATCGAGATCGAACAGATCATCATGAAGGCCCAGAACGGCAGCGTAGGGCGCCCGCACATCGCGGCGGTGCTTCAGGATGGCGGTTTCGTCAAAAGCTTCAGCGAAGCTTTCAGCAAATACCTCGGCTCGCACAGCCCGGCCTACGTCAAAAGCATCGAAACGCATCCGCAGGAGGTCATTCGTCTCATCAACGAAGCGGGCGGACTGTCGTTTCTCGCCCATCCGGCGCAGAACGTGCCCGATGAAATTCTCCGCCAGCTCATCTCCTTCGGGCTGGACGGCCTTGAAATCATCCATCCTTCGCACGACACGTACCGGCAGAACTACTACCGCGAAATCGCCAACGAGTACTTCATGCTCTTTTCGGGCGGCTCGGACTACCACGGCCTGAAGGATCACGAAGACACCTTCGGGCAGATATGGATACCCTATGAGTGGGTCACCAAAATGAAGAGCCGGCTCTATCCGGTGGTGAAGGAATGAGTTTTTTTCACGCTTTATCTGAAGAAACGGACAAGTTTGCTATACTTGCAGCACAACAGAGCGCCGGATGCTGAACGGGCGCGATTTATGATGAAATGACTTTGAAACCATGCCCCTGACGCTCATCGGTAACTACGTGGACAGCAAGGTGCTCCGCTTCAAGGAGCTGCTTCTGACCATGCAGGAATTTTTCTATTTCGCGCTCAGAGCCTTTTCCACCCTGCCCAAAGCCAAACGCTACTGGCGCGACGTGCTCGACCAGGCGCTCATCTGCGGGGTCGAGTCGATCCCGATCGTGCTGGTCAGCTCGATCTCCATCGGGGCGCTGATGGCAATGGAGGTGGGCAACCTGCTCGAAGAGTTCGGCGCGAAAACGATGCTTGGCCGCTCTACCTCGAACGCCGTGCTGCGCGAACTCGGGCCGCTGCTGATGGGGCTGATGCTCTCGGCCCGCTACGGCTCGCGCAACGGCGCGGAGCTTGGCGCGATGCAGATTTCCGAGCAGATCGACGCCCTGCGCGCTTTCGGCACTGACCCGATCGCCAAGCTCGTCATGCCGAGGCTGCTGGCCGCGCTTATCATGTTCGTGCCGCTCATCGCCCTCTCCGACTTCGCCGGGTTGCAGACCGGAGCGCTCGTGGCCGAGTACTACCACAAGCTCGATCCCGGCACTTTCTGGAACTCGATCTACCCGAGGCTCCTGCCCAAGGATTTCGTCGTCAGCTTCCTCAAGGCCCCGGTTTTCGCGATTATCGTCACGCTGGTCAGCAGCTTCAACGGCTTCTCGGCGCGCGGCGGCACGGCGGGCGTTGGCCGCTCGACCATCAAGGGTATCGTGGCCTCGTCGGGCCTGGTGCTCGTGGCGAACTTCTACGTCTCAAAAATCGTGCTCGACATCATGCATTGATATGATTGAACTCCGGAACGTCACGCTGAAGTACGGCGAAAAAGTGATTCTCGACAAGGTTTCGATGACCGTGCAGGACAACACCATCAAGGCGGTGCTCGGCCCGAGCGGCGTCGGCAAAAGCACGGTCATCAAGCTCATGCTCGGCCTCATCAAGCCCAACAGCGGCCAGGTCTTCGTCGATGGCGTGGACATCACCCCGCTCAGGGAGGCTGACCTCTACCCGATCCGCCGCAAAATGGGCATCGTGTTCCAGGGCAACGCGCTGTTCGACTCGATGACCATCAGCCAGAACATGAGCTTTTTCCTGAGGGAGAACCTGCGGTTGCCGGACGAGGAGATCGAGCGCCGCGTCGCCGAGCAGATCCGTTTCGCCGGCCTGGAAGGCTACGAAGACAAGCTCCCCGAAAGCCTCAGCGGCGGCATGAAAAAGCGCGTAGCCATCGGACGGGCGCTGATCTTCAACCCGAAGATGATCCTCTTCGACGAGCCGACCGCCGGACTCGACCCGGTCAGCTCGCGCAAAATCCTGAACCTGATCGCCTCGCTCAAGAAAAGCAATGACCTCGGCGCGGTGTTCGTCACGCACATCATCGACGACGTCTTCGCCATCGCCGACGAAGTGGCCGTGCTGTACCAGAGCAAAATCATTTTCGACGGCCCGACCGGAAAGCTGCACGACTCGGATCACCCGTTCATCAAGTCGATCCTGTCCGACAAAATCCTCGAACTTTAACTCTCTTCAAGCCCCCTGACATCGTATGAGAAACCTGAAAGAACTGAAATGGAGCGACCTGAAAACCGGCATCTTCTTTTTGCTCGGCCTCGGATTCGCCGCCTATCTCGGTCTGGTGATCGGCAGAAACACCAGCGTCTTCACCGGCGTGACGACCATCAAGATCATGACCAGCAACGTCAATGGTCTGGCCGAGAACAACTTCGTGGCGGTCGCGGGCAAGAAGATCGGCACCGTCTCCAACCTCAGCTTCACTTCGCAGAACGACTCGCTGTTCGTGGTGGCCGACCTGAAGTTGCAGAATGAATACGCCAATCTCGTCACCAGAGACTCGAAAGCCTCGATCCGCTCCCTCGGCGTACTCGGCGACAAATATGTTGACATCCAGGCGGGCTCCGGCGATCCGGTCAAGGAGGGTGATTACATCCGGCTCGTGCCGGAAGACGGACTTTCCGCCCTGACCGACAACGCAAAGAACACCGTCGAAAAGCTCAACACGCTGCTCGACAAGCTCAACAACGGCGACGGGCCGGCTGGCCGGCTCATTTCGGACAAGGAGATGGGCGAAGACCTGCAGAAAACCGTGGCCAACCTGCGCAAAACTTCCGATGAGCTGAACAGCGTTGCCGGGCAGATTTCACACGGCAAAGGGCTGCTCTCCAAGCTGCTTCACGACAAGTCGCTGGCCGACGACACCGAACAGACCATCGTGAACCTCCGGAACGCAGCCGCCGAGACCGAAAGGCTCATGAAGCAGCTCAACGACGGCCAGGGCACGCTCGGCAAGCTCAACAGCGACCCGGCACTGTACGACAACCTCAGCCAGACGCTGGTTTCGCTCGACTCCCTGCTCACCGATCTGAAGAGGCAGCCCGATCGCTACGTGCGTTTCACCCTCTTCTGACCGCATCCCGACGGCTCATGCGCCTTTTCCTCCGGATACTGCTCGCCGCTTTCGCCTGCGTGGCCGTCCTGCTGACGGCCACCGCCGTTCCGGCAGCCGCCAAATCGCCGGATTTCAGAAGGCTTGACGCCCTGATGCAGGAAGCGCTCGACGACCAGGTCTTTCCCGGCGCGAGCCTGGCGGTGATCCACAAGGGAAAAACGGTCTATCACCAGGCCTTCGGCGGACTGACCTACAACCTCAAAGACCCCGTCGCCGAAACGACGACCATCTACGACGCCGCCTCGCTCACCAAAGCCATCGTCACCACGAGCATCCTCATGCAGCTCGTCGAGCGTGACTCCCTCGATCTGCGCGCGCCCGTCGCAAGCTACCTGCCCGGATTCGCCATCAACGGCAAGGAAAAGATCACCATCGAGCAGCTCATGCGCCACACTTCCGGCCTGAGGGCGCACACCTTTTACGCCGAAACCTGCCGCACGCCCGACGAGGTTTTCCGCGCGATCGAACAGGACACCCTGACCTGCAAGCCGGGAACCGATACACAGTACAGCGACCTCGGCTTCATCCTGCTCGGCAGGATCATTGAAAAGGTGACCGGGAAGGATATTCCCGCCAACTTTCACGCCCGTTTTGCCCGGCCGCTCGGCATGAGATCGACCATGTTCAACCCCCCGCCGCAACTCCAGCCGCGCATTGCCCCGACCGCGCCCGACAGCGCATGGCCACTCGCCACGCCACGCCCGCTCGTCAACGACCAGAACGCCGCCCTGCTTGGCGGAGCCGCTGGCCACGCCGGCCTGTTCACGACGACGGGTGATTTGACGAAAATGGTGAACATGCTCATGAACGGAGGCAAAGCCAAAGGCCGGCGCTTCATCAAGGCAAAGACGGTCAGGAATTTCCTGAAGAAAACCGAATGGCCGCGAGCACTCGGCTGGGACATCATCACCCCCGGAAAATCATCCGCAGGCAGCCGTTTCTCCGAAAACTCCTGGGGCCACCTCGGCTTCACCGGCACCAGCATCTGGGTCGATCCGAAGCGAGACCTGGCGGTTATTTTGCTGAGCAACCGGGTCTGGCCAACGGAGGAGAACAAAAAGATTCGCAAGTTCCGCCCCGTGCTGCACGATACGGTGGTGGAGTGTGTTGAGGGGAAATGAGGGGAATTTATCCCTCAATAAAAAAAATAATGCAAACTATTTATAAAAACTATTTTTAACATTCCTTACAAAAGAAAACCTATTCCCACCCAAGCTGAGAGACCATATTTTTGTTGATATCTTTTGATTAACCTCATATTCAAAGTCGATATATGGAAATCTTTTAATCAATTCAAAATCCTCATCAAACGTAAAAAAAAGCTCAGGAATATTCTTAATCAGCTTATATTTATGAAAAATACCTGTTCGTTCCCACTCTTGGCCTAAATGAGAAATAACATTAAGCATCAACAATGCCTGCTCATAGTTTGAAAGTTTTGAACGCAATACCTTTGCTAATGATAATTTTTCTTTTTTAGTCAACTTTGAGTTTTCGATAAATTCATAAGCAGCATATAAATTTCTAAAATAATGAGAAAATCTATTTTGATGCCCAGAGTAAGATTTTTTTGGATCTTGATTATCTTGACGCATCTTGAGTATCAAACCAGAAAGTTCACTAATCTTTCCTTGATTGTATAATTTTAATACATTTTCAGTAACAATATGTGGGCCAAAAACAGTATATGAATATGAAATATCAATTTTTTCATCAAGGGTCCATACTTTATTGCCATCTGACAACCTTTTCACCACTTTGTAAATCGCATAAAACTCGCTCAGGAAGACAGAAACCACATCTCGACCATTAAAACCATTCAATTGCATTGAAGAAACAATCTCTTCATGAGTTCGAAGCATTTCTGAAAACACCTGATATATTTTTGCTCGATAGTCTGCATTTCTTGTTTGTCGCCAAGTAAACAGAACAACCAAAAGGGTAAGAACACCAACTATTGTCCCCCAAAACCCTCCAATATAGTCGCCCAGCAATCCATAATAACCCATTGAATTTACATTCAATGAATCTAAAGATTCCGGCGCTATTTTATTAAAATCTATCCCCATTTATATTTGCACAAATTATTTTTTTGCAAGCTACATCTCATCCCAATCAAGAACCGATCGCATTTTCACCTCTGCCATAACATCACCAAAATCAGCAAGAATCTCTTTTTTTGAGTACCCATTCAACAAACTTGACAGATAATGCCCTGCCTCCATATACCAAATCTGTTTGTCAAGAATATACATCACAAACTGATTGATAGAAACCTTTTGCTCTTCTGCAAACTGAACAATTGAGTTTTTTAGTTCTGAAAGAACTCTGATGGTTAAAACATTCGCTTTAGACATTCTGACTTCTCCATATTTTTCTCCAATAAAATAACAATCTCGCCTTGTTGTCCTTATCGTATAATTCTGACAACAGCCCAGCCCCCCTCACGCGAAAATCCCGTCCATCGGCACAATCGGTAGTGGCCTCTGCCTCAGCGATTCTTTCGCGGCAATGGCATTCGCGGCTTGCCTGCCGGTAAAGGCTGCGGCTTCCATGAGGAAGACCGGGGCATTGGTGCGGACCCAGTCGCCGGCGAGGAAGAGGTTGGCAAAGGGTGTTTCAACGGCGGGGCGGCTGGCGTGTTCGCCCGGTGCCCAGCGGGTGAAGTTGGATTGCATCATGAAGATTTCGTGCAGGATCGTCGCCTTGCGGGTTTCCGGGAACATGGCGTACAGCTCTTGCAGCATAGCGGCGCGAATCTCCGGCTCGGGGCGCACGTCTTCCGGCGCGACGGCGTAGGCGTGCAGCTCGGCGACGCAGCCGCCGGTGCGCTTTGCCCAGTCGATGAAGGGCTGCTGGAAGCTCGAATAGAAAGAGATCGAGTCGGTGTAGGTGTAGCCGGATACGGTGTAGAACGGGAAGTCGGCGGAGGCGAGCGGGCGGTCGAGCCAGACGCGCCAGACGACGTAGGGATCGGCTTCGCCGAGATCGGCCACCTGCCCGGCGAAGTCGCTGTTGTCAAGCTGGCTGGCGGCGATCAGCTCGCGGGTGCCGCGAACATCCGACGCTATGACGCAGTAGTCGCACGGCAGCTCCTCGGCGGTGACGACCACTTGCGGCGAGGTTGACGAAGCCTGCCCGATCACGAGCATCTCCCCCGCCTCACGCACGTCGAGCCTCGCGAGCGGCGCTTTCGGCGGGCCGCTGAAGGGCACGCCTTCGGCGTCGAACCGACCGGCGTGGCAGGGGCAGTACAAGCCGTCCGTGCCCTCTTCGGGGACGACCGGGCAGCCCATGTGGGTGCAGCGCCCGTCGAGGGCCACCCACTCCGCGCCGCGCCGCACCACAAGCACGGGAATCCCCGCTTCGGAGGTGTGTTGCAGCCAGCCGCTCACCGGCACCTCGCGCTTCGGAATCGAAGCCACCGCGCCGCTCGCAGCTCCTGCGCCGTCGAGCCGTACCGCCGTGACGCGGCCATTTTGCATGACGAGGTTCCGCGCCTTTTGCCCTTTCAGCACCCGCACGCCCATCTCATTGAGCTTCTTTTCCAGCGGATCGATGAGGGCGCTCATGCAGTCCTTCGTGGTGATTCTGAAGGCCAGCCCCTCCGGACTCCCCATGAAGTAGAAGTGAAAATAGCGAATCGCCTCGGCGGCGGAGAGCACCTCCATGCGGTTCATCGTGGCGTCGGAGAAGGGGTGCAGCACGGTGTCGATGAAGGCCGGAAGCACCTCGCCGCGCTGGCAGTAGGTCATAAAATCGATGCTGTCCCAGTCGTGGAAGGTGCGGTCGTACTGGTAGCGGAACATGCTGATGACCGGCCACAGTCCGGGATAGTCCTTCAGGAACGACGCGATGTCGAGCCGTTTCGATTGCTGTACCACCGACAAGATGTTGAACGGAAACCACTTCGGCGTCTGACCGAACACCTCGACCTGCTTGTCGCTGAAAATGACCGGATAGCCGGGCGAGGCGGTAAACATTTCGCTGCCGATGCCCGCCGAGGCGAACATGTCGTTCAGATTGTAGTACTGGTCGAAGAAGCCGTGAAAGCCGTGCTCCACCGGAAACTGCTCGCCCAGAGCCTCGATCGGCCAGCCGGTCAGCTTTCCGCCAAGCGACGGCGACACCTCGACCAGCGTCACCTCGAAGTTGCGCCGTGCCAGCTCCAGCGCCGAACTGATGCCCGCCAGCCCGCCGCCGATCACCACTGCCTTTTTCGGCGTCGTCAGCTTTTCGGGCAGCGCATCGTTGTTCTTGCCGGAGGTGTCGAACACCTCCTTGCGTGGTTGATAATAGCCGACAAGACCGGCGGTTGCGGCCCCGAAAGCGCCCGCCCCGATACCGGCGCGTTTGAGGAAATGCTGGAAAAACTCGCGTCGCTGCATGAGGAAAGTGATGGCGGTTCGAAAAGTCGCGGAACAACTACGTGAAGGCAATCTGTATATTTAAGAAGAAAAGAAAGTTATCGCAACCGATACTGATTCGAGATGTCTGAAACGCGGACAACCATGAAAGAAGCGATCCGGCAGAAAGCCCTCGATCTCGGCTTTTGCTCTGCCGGATTCGCCGCCGCCGGGCCGCTTTCCGGAGCCCTGGAAGAGTACCGCGCGATGCTCGACGAGGGGCGGCACGGCGAGATGGGCTACCTCGAAACCGGCCTCGAAGCTCGCGCCAATCCGGAGCTGCTTTTGCCCGGCGTCAAGAGCGTCATCTCCGTCGCCCTGCCGTGGCCCGCACCCGCAAAACCCGGCGCAATCTCCGGCTACGCCGTCATCGCGGATTACCACCGTATCGTTGGCGAACTGCTGACGGAGCTGCTTGAATTCATTCGGCTGGATTGCGGGATGACGGTCAACGGACGAGCCTGCGTGGACAGCTCGCCCGTGCTCGAAAAAGGGTGGGCTGATGCCGCCGGAGTCGGGCGCACCGGCAAGAACACGCTGCTCATCGCGCCCGGCCACGGCTCGCGCGTCTTCCTCGGCGAACTGCTGCTCGACATCGAAATCGAACCCGACGCGCCACTCGACTGGGATTCCTGCCGCGACTGCGCCGCCTGCCTCGAAGCCTGCCCCACCGGAGCGCTCGCCGCTCCCGGCAAGCTCGACGCCCGGCGCTGCATCTCCTACCTGACCATCGAGCTGAAGCGCGACTTCACCGACGAAGAGTCTGCGATGACCGAAGGCTGGCTCTACGGCTGCGACCGCTGCCTTGACGCCTGCCCGCACAACGCCATCGGAGCCGGTAAAGCATACCCCGGCTTCATTCCAAAAGAAGAGCTCGTCAACCTGACAGCTGAACAAGCCCTCGAACTCACCGGCTCGCAATTCCGGAAACTCTTCGCCGGAACCCCCGCCCTGCGCCTTGGCCTCCGTCGGCTGAAACGGAATGCCAGAGCGGCGCTTGCAAACAAGAGCCCATCAAAAAGCTGAACAATAAACATTCCGAAGGGTTTCAACCCTTCGGACATTCAAAACTCTTACATTCATATTGCCCCGGCTTTCAAGCCGGGGTCAGCCATCTGATAAAAAATTCAGAGCTTCAGCCCAATATCTTCCACTGATTATGGAAACCACTACCATCCTCTGGCTCGTCTCCGCTATCCTGCTCATCGCCGGATTTGCAGGCATCCTGCTGCCCGCATTGCCTGGCGTGCTGCTGATCTTCGCGGGCCTCGTCTTCGCCGCCTGGGCGGAAGGCTTCGCCTACGTCGGCTGGAGAACGCTCACCATTCTCGGTGTGCTTACCGCCGCAGCCTACCTCATCGACTTCCTCGCCGGACTGCTCGGAGCCAAACGCTTCGGCGCAGGCAAATACGGCATCATCGGCGCAGCAATCGGAACCGTCGTCGGCCTCATCTTCGGCCTGCCGGGCATCATCATCGGCCCCTTCATCGGAGCCGTCCTCGGCGAACTCTACGCGAACAAAGACCTCCAATCCGCCAGCACCGCCGGATTCGGAGTCTGGATCGGCATGGCCATCGGCATCGCCGCCCGCATCGCCGTAGCGTTTGTTATGGTTGGGATGTTTTTGGTGGCGAGATTTGTGTGAGGGAAAACGTAAATATTATCAACTCAGGAAATCAGGAAAAGCTTTACGAGCCCTCTGAACTTGTTTGTTGAGACTCTTCTTTCATTTGCTTATACAACTTCGCTATCTGAGCAAGACGTGATGGACGTCCCTTTCCCCTACCCATTGGATGACTGTTTAAAATCAAATCCACTTTGGATTTTAATATTCCAGCCAGAAGCACATCCGAACTTCCTGTCTCAAGCAATTCTATATCTTTGCCTTCAGCATAGTGCTGTAAAGCGTCAAACTCTTCCGTAGAAATATCTTTAATACTCCCACCACCGATGCAAACTGCTTGTTCAATTGCATCAGGCGAATTTAATCCAAGAGCTTCCAATTCTTCATAAAGCTGACCTGCATTTGCAGAAAAGTTTGTATCCATACCTAATTCCTTTCTCATTCGGGCCACAAAATCATGAACATCATCAAACTCGCCTGTTCTCAAACTCAACCTGTCATCAGTTTCAGCCAAAAGCCGTTTTATAGTCAAATCACCTGCTTTCGTCAACAATCCAAGTTGATCAATAAACTCGCGTTCAGCTTGCGATAGCTCTCCGCTCAATGGCTTATATTGTAAATCATGTTCAATCTCGTTAAATACATGCGCCAGTAAACTACAGACTTGAATTTCACATGTTGTTTCCCTCAAATTTTTATTCACCCCAACGACATCTTCTTCTAAAAGAAATACTTGGCAATGGGTTGCTCGATAATGTTTCCCAGGCTCAGGACGATCTTTGACAACGACAAAAGGATGTCCCTGATCTTGACCAGAAAACTCTTTTATAATCTCATCTACAACCTGCTGTCTATCAGACTCCAAATATGTAGCTATCCTCACGCCAGCCAAATCACTAATCCCAGAAAAAACCGCATCAACACTATCGTATTTATCTCTAAATTTTGGCTTTTTCAACTTATCAGCAAAGCTCTGAGGATTCTTAGCTCTCCGCTGAACGGTAGCTCGAACGGTAAGTTTCTTCTGAACTATATCGAGACATTTCCGATAAACGACCTCAGCCATTTTTGCATAGCGATCATACTCACGCATATACCTTTCAGTACATTCAGTTATTTGCTGATCTGATAATGGCATAATCGTTCATTTATTTCGTCTCAAAAAAATTACTTCTCTCATTAAAGAACGCAGAACTTGCATTTTCTGATTAGACTCACCACACAAAATACACCAGCATCATTAGTTCTCTACGCCGCAAATATCTGCCCGTCTGCCGGTAACTTGTTGAGAGTCAGCGTTTTGAGATTGACCTTTTTACTCGCGTTATCGATGTCGATACCTACAAGCCTACCTTCCACATCGTAGTCCAACACGATGCCATCGGAAACCTCTCGACTCTCGGCGCTCGGTTGCTCCGAAAGATCGATGTAGAGCGAATCGGTGTCTGGATAATAGCTGATTTTCATAATTTAAACCCTCTGTCAGGAAAAGCGTTGTGAATCGTAATTTTATCTTCGAGTGAGAACTCTGCCATCAAGCTCATCGATAGGCCCCCAGAACCGGAAGCGATTTCCCTCCTGGCTTTCGACCCGGATCGGGTTCTCCACCACTTGGACACACCACTCTTTTTTAAGATACGGCCTCTTCCGTAAAACCTCATTCTCAAAATACGGCGTGTACTTGTATGTTTTCATACAGTATCCAGATTATTTCAATTGGATGGTTCCCGCGCAAAAACCGAAATTCATGATTTCCGCTCCAATTAAAATTATACACAATAATCACCCGGAATAAAATTCAGAACGCATGTAAAAAAAAGAGGCTATCTCAACTACATATGAGATAACCTCTTTAAAAAAAGGAATATGGCGCTACCTCAGTGCTTGAAGTGGCGCATTCCGGTGAACACCATCGCGAGGTTGTTGGCGTCGGCGGCTTCGATGACTTCGTTGTCGCGGATCGAGCCTCCGGGCTGGATGACGGCGGTCACTCCGGCTTCAGCGGCGGCGAGCAGACCGTCGGCGAAGGGGAAGAATGCGTCCGAGGCGACAACCGAGCCCTTGAGGTCGAGACCGACTTCCGAGGCTTTCCAGCGGGCGATCTTCGAGGAATCGACGCGCGACATCTGGCCCGCGCCTACGCCAAAAGTCTGGCGGTTCTTGACGTAAAGGATTGTGTTGGACTTGATGTGCCGGGCGATCTTCCAGGCGAACATCAGGTCAGCCAGCTCCTCTTCAGTGGGCTGACGCTTCGTGACCACCTTCAGCTCTTCAGGAGCAACCATCTTGCTGTCGCGCTCCTGCACAAGCATTCCGAACGGCGTGGATTTGAACTCCCAGCCAGCTTTCGGCAGCGCCTGCTTCTGGAGCACGAGGCGACGGTCTTTCTTCTTCATGAGCAGGTCGAGCACGCCCTCCTCGAAAGCCGGAGCGATGAGAATTTCGGTGAAGATTTCGTTGACCGCGTTTGCCGTCTCCATGTCGAGCGGGCGGTTGAAAGCGATGATGCCGCCGAACGGTGCCTGCGTGTCGGTCGAGAAGGCTTTGCGGTAGGCCTCGCAGAGCGTCGGAGCCTGCGCGACGCCGCACGGGTTGGTGTGCTTGACGATCACCACCGACGGCTCCTCGCCGCGGAACTCCTCGATGATGCCGGTCGCAGCGGCGATGTCGAGCATGTTGTTGTACGACAACTCTTTACCGTGCAGCTTCTCGAAAATCTCGCCGAACGAGCGCGTGCCGTTTCCGTCGTTCATTTTGTAAAATCCGGCGCTCTGGTGCGGGTTCTCGCCGTAGCGCATCCCCAGCTCCTTTTCGAGCTTGACAGTCATCGTGTCGCCAGCGGATTCGCTTCCGGCGGCTTTGGCCATGTAAGCCGCGATGGCCGTGTCGTAGCGCGAGGTGAGCGCATAGACCTTTGCCGCGAGCTGAAGGCGCGTCGCCCGCGTGGTCGCGCCGCCGTTCGAGCGCATTTCGTCGAGCACGGTGGCGTAATCGGCGGCGTCAGTGATCACCGTGACCGACTCGTTGTTCTTGGCCGCGCTACGCAGCATCGACGGGCCGCCGATGTCGATATTCTCGATCGCCTCCTCGAAGGTCACGTCCGCTTTGGCGATGGTCGCCTCGAAGGGATAGAGGTTGACCGCCACGAGGTCGATGAACCCGATGCCGTTCTCACGCGCCGCCTGCTGGTGCTCGGCGTTGTCTCGCACGGCGAGCAGGCCGCCGTGAATTTTCGGGTGAAGCGTCTTGACCCTGCCGTCCATGATCTCCGGAAAACCGGTGATGTTCGAGATGGACTCTGCGGCGACTCCGGCGTCCTGAAGCGATTTCAGCGTGCCGCCGGTGGAGAAGATTTCGACACCCATCGACGCCAGTTCGCGGCAGAAATCGACGATGCCGGTTTTGTCGGAAACGGAGACGAGCGCCCGTTTGATGACAGGATCAAGCATGTGCAAGGAGTTGAGTTGTGTTCGGAAACGAAAAACAGAGCGGGAATTTACAAAAATCCCCGAGTTTATCGACCGGAGAAGCGATGCGATGCGCACGCCGGATGCTCGTTCAGGAACCTTTCGGCTTGAAAAAAGCTGCGTTCGGGTGCATATTAGAAGAATTTCACGAAATCATTTGTACGCGACCTGCATGAGTGACAACAAAAAACGGCTGGCGGTCTTCTGCTCGGGAACGGGCTCCAATTTCAAGGCGCTGTTCCATGCGATCATCGAACGCGAATTGCCCGCCGAGATCGTGCTTTGCCTGTCGAACCGTGCGCAGTGCGGCGCGATGGATTTTGCAAGAGAGTACGGCATCGAAGCCATCCATCTGTCCGAAAAGCAGTTCGCCACGCACGACGAGTTCGCCCTGGCGATGCTCGATGCGCTCCGGGAGCGGCAAATCGACATGATTCTGCTGGCCGGATATCTGCGCAAGATTCCGGACGCGGTGGTGGCCGCCTACGCCGAAAAGATCGTGAACATCCACCCCGCCCTCTTGCCGCAGTTCGGCGGCCACGGCATGTACGGCATGCGTGTGCACGAGGCGGTCATCGCTTCGGGCGAAACCCGGAGCGGCGCAACGGTACACTTCGTCAACGAGGAGTACGACAAGGGGCGGATCATCATGCAGAACCATGTGCCGGTGCTGCCGGGCGACACGGCGGAAACGCTGGCCGAACGGGTGCTGCGGTGCGAACACCGGCTCTATCCCGCCGCGCTCGAAAAACTGCTTGCCGAGCAGCCATGAGCACGGAAACAACCCTCCGCATCAGCGAGATCTTCCACTCGATCCAGGGCGAGTCGTCGTTCGCGGGCTGGCCGTGCGCCTTCGTGCGGCTGGCGGGATGCGGCCACGGCTGCCGCCACTGCGACACGGCCTACGCCGAGGAAGCGGGCACGGCGATGACGGTCGAACAGATCGTGCAGCGGGTGCTTGCCTTCGACGCACCGTGCGTCGAGGTGACCGGCGGCGAGCCGCTGCTCCAGCCGGGCGTCTATCTGCTGCTCTCGGCGCTGTGCGACCGGCATCCGGTGGTGCTGCTCGAAACCGGCGGCTTCCTGCCGGCTGACAAGGTCGATCCGCGCGTGCACGCCATCATCGACATCAAGCCACCGTCTTCGGGAGTTTCCGAAAAGAATTGCGTCACCAATTACGCCATCGCCCTTGACGCGCCGGGACGCTTCGAGTTCAAGATCGTCGTGGCCTCGCGCGAGGATTACGAGTGGGCGCGAAACTTCATCACAAAGCAAGGCCTGCTCGGCAAGTGCCCGATCATCTTCGGCCCGGTCTTCAGCAAGCTCGAACCGCGCCTGCTCGCGGAGTGGATTCTGCGCGACCGGCTCCCGGTGCGAATGCAGCTCCAGCTCCACAAATACATCTGGAAACCCGACGCGCGAGGGGTGTAAGTGACCAGCCTGTCCGTCATCGTGCCGCTCTACAACGAGCGGGAGTCGCTGCCCGAGCTGCGCGACCGGCTCTTCGAGGCGCTGCAAAGCCCCGAAATGGCGCAGTGCTTCGGGGACGGGTTCAGCTTCGAAATCATCATGGTCGATGACGGCTCCACGGACGGCTCCGACAAGGTGATCGGCGAGCTGATGGCTGGCAGGCCGGAACTACGTCTCGTCTCGTTCCGGCGGAATTACGGCAAAACCGAAGCGCTCTCGGCGGGATTCCGCGCGGCGACGGGCGAGGTGGTCGTGACCATCGACGCCGACATGCAGGACGATCCGCAGGAGATCGCCAAACTCGTGATGAAAATCCGCGAAGGGTACGACCTCGTGAGCGGGTGGAAGCAGGAGCGAAACGACCCGCTCGGCAAAACCGTGCCGTCGAAGCTCTTCAACCTGACGACGCGCCTCTTCAGCGGCATTCCGCTGCACGACTTCAACTGCGGCCTGAAGGCTTACAGCCGCGAGCTCGCCGCCTCGCTCGACCTGCACGGCGAGATGCACCGCTACATTCCGGTGCTGGCGCACTGGCGGGGATTCCGCGTGACCGAAGTTCCCGTTAGACACCACGCCCGCAAATACGGCAAAAGCAAATACGGCGCTGCACGATTTTTTGCCGGTCTGTTCGACTTCCTCTCGGTGATGTTCATCACGCGCTACCTCAAGCGCCCGATGCACTTTTTCGGCATGATGAGCCTCGGCAGCTTTTTCCTCGGCTTCTGCATCAGCCTTTACGTCACCATCGAGAAGTATGTTTTCGACAAACCGGCGGGCAACCGCCCGATTCTCTTCCTCGGCATTCTTCTGATTATCCTCGGCGTGCAGTTCTTCTCGACCGGCCTGCTCGGCGAGATGCTCTCGACCCGCCCGTCGCGCAACGGCGGCTGGTCGATCCGCAAAACGGCGAACCTCCCGGACGAAATCATCGACAAGCTGAATGATTGAACCTTCGGCGGCGGATCGCTGTTCACCTCTTTTCAATTCACCTAAACCATTAAACTATCGTACTATGAAACGGGTCGGCGCCCATGTCAGTATCGCCGGAGGCGTCGAGAACGCCCCGCTGAACGCCCAGGCAATCGGCGCGAAAGCGTTCGCCATGTTCACCCGCAACCAGCGGCAGTGGCACTCCGCGCCGCTTGCGCAGGCCTCGATCGAGGCGTTCCGGCGGAACTGCGAGGAGGCGGGATTCCTGCCCGGCCACATTTTGCCGCACGACAGCTACCTCATCAACCTCGGCGCTCCCGAAGCCGACAAGCTCGAAAAGTCGCGCAAAGCTTTTGTGACCGAAATGCAGCGAGCCGAAGCACTTGGCCTCACGATGCTGAACTTCCACCCCGGTAGCCATCTCAATCTCGTGGATGAGGACGCCTGCCTTGCGACCATCGCCGAGTCGGTGAACCGCTCGCTCGACGCGACGGCGGAGGTGACGGCGGTGATCGAAAACACGGCAGGGCAAGGCAGTAATCTCGGCTGGCGCTTCGAGCATCTGGCGCGGATCATCGAGCTGGTGGAGGACAAATCGCGGGTCGGCGTCTGCCTCGACACCTGCCACCTTTTCGCAAGCGGCTACGATCTGCGCACGCCCGAAGCGCTCGACGCGACGCTGGCGGAGTTCGACCGCGTGGTGGGAATGGAGTATCTGCGGGGGATGCACCTGAACGACGCCAAGCAGAAGCTCGGCAGCAAGGTTGACCGGCACGAGTGCCTCGGCAAAGGGATGATCGGCATCGACGCCTTCGTGCACATCATGCGCCACCCGGCGCTGGAAGAGATGCCGCTGATCCTCGAAACCCCCAACGCCGACGGCTGGGCAGAAGAGATCAAAATGCTCTACAGCTTCACGGAAATGTAGCGGTTTTCACCCTGCCGTCCCGTCACGCTTTTCGCAGAAACCGGGCTACCGAAAACATGCTGCCGAACACGCCGAGCATGAGGCCGAGTATCGCCAGCGCGGGATAGACGTAGATGGTTGTCGGGTGCAGAATCTGGTAGATAGCCGGTTCGTAGCGCAAGAGCGCCTGCTCGAAGGCCAACCAGAGGCCAAGCGCAGCAAGTGCGCCTGACAGCAACCCGAGCACCGCGCCCTCGATGAGGAAGGGGGCGCTGATGAAGCGGCGGGTGGCGCCGACCAGCCTCATGGTTTTGATCCTGTCGCGGCGCGCGTACATGGCAAGCCGCACCGTGAAAGCGTTCATGACGACGGTGGCCAGCGCAATCACGCCACCGGCGACAGCGGTAATCAGCGTAAAGAGGCGGGCATTGCTCTCGATGCCCGTCAGATATTCCTGATTGTAGCGGATGTCGAGCCCCTGATGCAACGCCCCGATCTGCCTGGTGATGACGGTAATGCTATCAGGAATGGCGTGGGATTGATCGATATTCAGGGTCACTGAACGAGGCAGCGGGTTCATGCCAAGAATGGCCACGACATCCTCCCCGAAATCGCGCCTGAACCGTGAAGCGGCATCCGCCCGCGAGATATACTTCGCTTCGGCGACCCCCGGAATCGACTGCATCCGTTCGCCAAGCGACCGCGCCTGCGCATCATTGAGCGCCTCATCGAAAAAGACCTCAAGCTCAACGCGCGAACGCACCTCCTGGATGATCTGGTAGAAACTGAACGACACCGTGCCGAACAGCCCAAGCAGTACCAGTGAAAAAAATCCGACAGCGATGGTTACAAAGGCAGGAAGTTTGGCACGCCCGATCCCGGAAAACCCTTCTTTTATACTGTAAAACAACCCCATTGTGTCATTTTTTTTCAGCTTTTGAAAAATTCATACCCAAGTTTCAAAAAAAGCTGTTGGAAATCAAAGTTTTTTTTCAGATTATTAAGCCTTCCCGATGGGGCTATAGCTCAGTTGGTAGAGCATTTGCATGGCATGCAAAGGGTCAGGAGTTCGAGTCTCCTTAGCTCCACAGAGAATACAAAGAAAAAGCGCAGGCTCAACTGCGCTTTTTCTTTTTCCGGCTGTTGCCCTCTTCAGGCTTTCACCGAACCTCTGCCGACCCCCGACACAAGAAAAATTATCCCCACCAGAAGAGACGCTGCAAGCCCTGCTGCGATGTTCAATCCGGCAGCGACCAGCACCACCTTCACGCTGAAGCTGACCGCCGGGCCGATGGCCGGTGCGGTCACCGAATGGAAAACCGCCGTGAGCACGGTGAACAGAAAACTGGTGGCGATGCTGCCCGCAAACGATACGAACAGCCTTTCGCGCCGCCCTTCCCTGACCGCCTTCTGCCGCTCAAGCTGTTTGAGCGATCCGGGATCGAGACGGTTCTTGATGGCCATCGCCGCAAGCGCGATGACAAGCAGCACAGGCACATACATCGCATAAACGGCAAGCGCCTCGGCGCGGTCAGGACTGAATGCCCCGCCATCGAACCAGGCTGAAACGATGGACAGAATCCAGGTCGAGGTGGCGAAAAAGACACTGCCCCAGAGCAGGGTGATCAGAATCCAGGTCCACACCGATTGCGGCGCGGTTTTTTTCATTGGTGAGGTCATGGCAGATTGGTTGAATGGATTAACGGTTGCTGTTCGTCTGCTAACAACGGCGGAACCACTCATTCCATTCCGGATGCCGGGCTCTATTTGCGCAACCAACCCTCTATTTGCGCAGCAAACCTTAAATCGTGCTGTCCGAAAAGCCTGCCACAACGCGTACGGCACGCCATGAGCCGCGCCAGGCCTGTCCGCAAAGCCTGGCAAACCGGGGGAGACTATGCACTAAGTTTGTGTTGAGAATGGCCCCTGTTTTCTCTTTTCTGGTTTTTATGTTTCCCCTTGATATATTAGCTTCACGTGCCGTTCGCGGACAAGATTTTACACAATCTCAAGATTTCATCGATATGTGCGGAGTTTTCGGCGTTTTCAATTCAAAAACTCCCGCCGAAGATACCTTTTACGGCCTCTACTCATTGCAACACCGGGGACAGGAGGCGGCAGGTATCGTGGTTGCCGAATACAACAAGGCCAGGAAGAAGACCCTGTTCAAACAGCACAAGGGACAAGGTTTGGTGTCCGAGGTTTTCAGGGATGAACATATTTTCGAAAACCTTTGCGGTTATGCGGCCATAGGCCACAACCGCTACTCGACAACCGGCGCCTCCAAATCAAACAATAACATCCAGCCCTTCTCGCTCACCTACCGCTCCGGAAGCCTTGCCATTGCCCACAACGGAAACCTCACCAATTCGAGAACGCTCCGCAAGGAGCTGACCGAGCAGGGCGTGATTTTCCAGGCCTCTTCAGATACCGAAATCATTCCGCATCTGGCTGCGCGCAGCAAGGAGAAGGAGCCGCTTCACCAGATTTACGATGCCTTGCGGCAGGTCGAGGGCGCCTATTCGATCGTGATTCTGGCCAACAACCAGATGATCGCGGCGCGTGACCCGTACGGCGTGCGGCCGCTGGCGCTTGGCAAGAAGATCGACCCGGCCACCGGCGAACTGGCTTACGTGGTGGCAAGCGAAACCTGCGCGTTCGACATCATCAAGGCCGAATACATCCGCGACATCGCGCCGGGTGAAATTCTGCTGATCGACCATTTGGCCGTTGCCAACGAAAAGCCGGTTTCGCTGTTCCTGCCGCCTGTGGAACGCAAGGCCCGCTGCATTTTTGAATATGTCTATTTCGCCCGTCCCGACAGCTTCATCTTCCGGAACTCGGTTGACAAGGTGCGCCGGAACCTCGGCAAGAATCTCGCGCGGGAATCGACCGTCGAACGCAAGGAGAGCGAAAAAGAGCTGGCCGTTGTCAGCGTACCCGACTCCTCGAACACCGCAGCGCTCGGCTTCGTCCGTGAAAGCAACAAGCTCGGCAAACCCGCACGCTTCGAGCACGGCCTGATCCGCAACCACTACGTGGGCCGCACCTTCATCCAGCCGGGCATCCAGAGCCGCGAAATCAAGGTGCGTTCCAAATACAACATCGTGCGCGGCGTCATGCAGGGCCGTCCGATCATTCTGGTGGATGACTCGATCGTGCGCGGCACGACAGCCAAGATGCTCATCAAGCTGGTGCGCGAGGCCAATCCCGCGGAAATCCATCTGCACATAAGCTCACCGCCGATCACCAACCCCTGCTTTTACGGCATGGACTTCCCCACCAAACGGCAGTTGCTGACGCACATGCTGGCCGACGCGGAAAACGAGCTGGGCGATATCGACAAGATCAGGGATTACATCGGCGTCGATTCACTCAGATACCTCTCCATGCAGGGCCTCCTGAACAGCGTGCCGGCATTTGAAGGAGAAAAGTGCAGCTACTGCACGGCCTGCTTTGGCGGCGACTACCCGATCCCGATTACCGACGTCACGACCGACAAGGAGGAGAACGACTGAGTCCGCCCTCCCCGCCGTCAGCACGACGCCATTACCGAAAGCAGAAAAGCCGCCCGGTCAACCCCGGACGGCTTTTTTCTTTGATGAAACGGCGGTCTGGCAATCAGGAATCATGGCCGAACAGATCGCGGGTATAAACCTTGCCGGCAACATCATCGAGTTCGGGCGCCATGCGGTTGGCGATAATCACATCGGCCTCCTGCTTGAACGCCTCCAGATCGTTGAACACGCGCGAGTGGTAAAACACGCTTTCAGTCATCACCGGTTCGTAGATGATCACCTCGATGCCCTTGGCCTTGATGCGCTTCATGATGCCCTGGATGCTCGAAGCGCGGAAGTTGTCCGACCCCGCCTTCATGATGAGGCGATAAACGCCGACAACCTCCGGATTGCGCTGGATAATGCTGTCGGCAATGAAATCCTTGCGTGTGGTGTTGGACTCGACGATGGCGTGAATCAGGTTCTGCGGCACCTCGCGGTAGTTGGCAAGCAGCTGCTTAGTGTCTTTCGGAAGGCAGTACCCGCCATAGCCGAACGAGGGGTTGTTGTAATGCGTGCCGATACGCGGATCGAGCCCGACGCCTTCGATGATGTGCCGCGTATCCAGCCCGTGCATGGCGGCATAGGTGTCGAGTTCGTTGAAATAGGCGACCCGCATGGCAAGATAGGTGTTGGAAAAGAGCTTGACCGCTTCGGCTTCGGTGCTGTCGGTGAAGAGAACCGGAATGTCCTTTTTGATCGCCCCTTCGCGCAGGAGATTGGCGAAGGTCTCGGCGCGTTCGGAGCGCTCGCCAACGATGATGCGCGACGGATAGAGATTGTCATGCAGCGCCCTGCCTTCCCTCAGGAACTCCGGCGAAAAGATCAGATTGTCGCATCCAAGTTCATTGCGTGTCTTGACCGTATAGCCGACAGGAATGGTTGACTTGATGACCATCACAGCTTTCGGATTGATCGCCAGGACATCGCGGATGACCGATTCGACCGAACGGGTATTGAAATAGTTGGTCTCCGGGTCATAATCGGTCGGGGTGGCAATCACCACATAATCAGCGCCGGCATAAGCCTCCTGCTTGTCAAGCGTTGCCCGAAAATTCAGCGATCTGTTCGCCAGAAAATCTTCGATTTCCGCATCAATAATCGGTGATTTTCGGTTGTTGATCAGCTCAACCTTCTCGGGCACGATGTCGAGCGCAACCACTTCATGATGCTGAGCCAAAAGGCAGGCGATAGACAAACCGACGTAACCGGTTCCAGCGATGGCAATCTTCATAAACAAACGGTTAAATTTTGATCTACGTTAGCAATCTCCCACACAGGATCACAATCCCAAGTTGCTGATCTATATAACAAAATAACCGGCAACAACGAAAAAACCCCGATATCGAGGCAATCAAATCAACGATCATTTCTCCCGTTCTCTCCCTTTTAAGAAAATCAATAACACGAAGGGCCACCGTTGGAGGCAGCCCTTTTCATGTGTCGATATTCCGGAAAAAATACAGCCCTATTTCTTGGTCTGCTTGAACTCGATTCTGACCGAGGTGTGCGGCACGGCTTCGAGACGCTTTTTGGGAATGGGCTTGCCCGATTTGGTGCAAATGCCGTAGGTCTTGTTGCGGATGCGGTCGAGCGCCTGGTCGATGTAGTGCAGGTAACGCTCGTCACGGGCGATGAACATGAAACGCTGCTCGCGATCCATGGTCTCGGTGCCGTGGTCGGCCATGTGCATCGAGTAGTTCGAGTTGATGGAGTCCTCGACGCTCTCCTCGGACAGTGAGGAGCGAAGAATATCGAGGTCGCGCAGAACCTCTTCACGCCGTTTCAGCAGAATCTGCCTGAAGTGTTCGAGTTCTTCGTCGGTCAGGTAGGTTCTGGTCAGTCTCGTCTCCTCCGAAGGTTCGGCGGAGCCGACCGGGGGGGTGTTTGGTTTCTTCGACATACTGATCATGGGTTAGAGGTTCCAACGGTAACTCAATGTCAAACCGTAAAAAAACGGAAATGTTATAATACGATCATGAACCGGATTTTTCAAGCGACAACCGGCACAATTCATTGTTGACCTGCTCCGCGCCATCACCCGCCTGCGAGGCGTCGAGCGATAAAAACACGATGGAGGTGGCGAGCGTTTCGTCCATGATGTAGGACTCGCTCTTCCGCGCCGCCGCCAGAAGCTTTTCGCTGCCCTCCACCGTAAGCGCGATGCGGTCGGTGATTTCGAGGCCGCTCTCCTTGCGGAGGGTCTGAATGCGGCTGATCAGCTCGCGGGCCAGGCCGAGCATTTCGAGCTCTTCGTTGATCTCCGTGTCGAGCGCCACCATGATGCGGTGCGCGTCGTCCGCCGCGACAAGCCACCCCTCGATGTCCTCGTGCACGATGTCAACATCCTCGCGAAGCACGGTGCAGATGCGTCCGCCGAGATCGATTTCGATGGAGCCTTCGGTTTCGAGGCGCGAAATCTGCTTGTGGCTCATGATCCGGATCTCCTCGGCGAGTAGCTTCATCTCCTTGCCGAAGCGCGGGCCGAGGGTCTTGAAGTTCGGCTTGGCCTTTTTGCTGATGACCGATCCCTCTTCGTCCTCGACGTACTCGATCTTCTGGACGTTGACCTCCTCCTTGATGATGTCGGAAACCAGCTCGTAGGCGGCGCGCGAACCGGGTTCGGCGGCGGCGAGCAGAATGCGCTTGAGCGGCTGGCGCACCTTGATGGTGGCCTTTTCGCGCATGGTGCGCACCAGCGAGGTGATGATCTGCGCCTTCTTCATCCGCTCTTCGAGCGCCGCGTCGATGCAGCTTTCGTCGGCCACCGGCCAGTCGGCGAGGTGCACCGATTCAGCCTCGCCCTTGCCGCTGACGCCGGTGAGGTCGAGCCACATTTTCTCGGCGATGAAGGGAGCGAAGGGCGCGAGCAGCTTCGAGAGCGTTTCGAGCACCGTCGCGAGCGTCTGGTAAGCCGAGAGCTTGTCCGGCCCCATCTCCCCTTTCCAGAACCGTTTGCGCGAACGGCGGATGTACCAGTTCGACAGGTCATCGACGGTAAAATCACCGATGAGACGGCACGCGCCGGTGAGGTCATACTGCTCCATGCGGCGGGTCACTTCGGCGATGAGCGTGTTGAGGCTGGAGAGTATCCAGCGGTCAAGCTCCGAGCGCTGGGCGAACGGAATGGCGGCCTCTTCGTTGCGGAAGCCATCGACGTTGGCGTAGAGCACGAAGAAGTTGTAGCTGTTGATGAAGGCGCGGAAAAACTTGCGCTGCTCCTCCTCGATCTCGGCGGCGTTGAAGAGCTTGGGGCGCCACGGCGGGCTGGTAATCATGAGGTACCAGCGGATGGCGTCCGCGCCGTACTGCTCCATCGACTCGAACGGATCGACCACGTTGCCCTTCGACTTGGACATCTTCTGCCCCTTTTTGTCGAGGATGTGGCCGTTGACGACCAGGTTTCGGTAGGCCGGGCGGTCGAAGATGAGCGTCGCGATGGCGTGCAGCGTGTAGAACCAGCCGCGCGTCTGGTCAACGCCCTCGGCGATGAAGTCCGCCGGAAAGGTTTTGTCGAACAACTCCTTGTTCTCGAACGGGTAGTGCAACTGCGCGAAGGGCATCGAGCCACTGTCGAACCAGACGTCGATCAGCTCCGGCGTGCGGTTGAAGCGCTTGCCGTCGCGGATAAAGTAGATGCGATCCACGAAAGGCTTGTGCAGGTCGAGTTCGACGAGGCCCTTGTCGAGCGCTTCGCCGAGATTCATCGCCTCGCCGTCGATCTCAATGAAGCCGTCGCGCAACTCCGCGACGGAGCCGACCGCGAAGAGCTTGCCGGAGTCGGGGCCGTCGCCGATGGCGAAATCTTCCGAGACCCACACCGGCAGCGGCGTGCCCCAGAAGCGCTCGCGGGAGAGCGCCCAGTCCTTGTTCTCTTCGAGCCAGTTGCCGAAGCGCCCCGCGCCGATCTCGGAGGGATTCCAGTTGATCGTCTTGTTCAGCTCCACCATGCGCGGCGCGATGTCGGTGGTGCGGATGTACCACGACTCGCGGGCGTAGTAGATCACCGGCACGTCGTAGCGCCACGAGAATGGGTAGGTGTGCTGGATCGTCTCGCGGCGGTAGAGCTTGCCCTCCTCCTTGAGCCGCTGCATGATCGGCTTGTCGGCATCCTTGAAAAACATGCCTTCGTAATCCGGAACCTCGGCGGTGAAGCAGCCGTTGCGCGCTACCGGCTGAAGCATCGGAAGCTGGTACTGCTTCGACAGCTCGTAGTCGTCCGCGCCGAACGCCGGAGCGATGTGCACGATGCCGGTGCC
>JAFGER010000083.1 GCA_016931495.1 Chlorobiaceae bacterium
CTCGGTGATCAACCAGCTTTCCATTAAATTCGAGGGCAGAGTTCAGTTATGAAAATGGTCGTTTACACACTTAGTTGAACAGACCCCACTTTGGGGCAGCATGAATATGGATGCACTGGATACTCTAAAATGAGCTAACAATACAGTGTATTTAATGCTGCTTTATACTCGATTTTATGTCAGCAAGCTTTTCCATTCCTTCCTCCTCTTTACAACCCCAGCGTCACCAGATCGTGGATGTGTACGATTCCCACAGGCCGACGCTCTTCATCGCAGACCATGAGCTGGGTGATTCGCCAGGTTTCGAGGAGTTCGAGGCAGGCTTTGGCCATCATGTCGGCGGTGACGGTTTTCGGGTTGGAGGTCATCACTTCCGCGGCTTTTTTGTCGAGAAACGACTCTCCGGCTTGCACCAGCCGCCGCAGGTCGCCGTCGGTGAAGATGCCGGTCAGCCGCCTCTCTGCATCGACGATGCCGCTGACGCCGTAGCGTTTCGAAGTCATTTCGAGGATCAGGTCGGAGATCGTCGCCTCCTCCGTGACCAGCGGCAAGGCTTCGCCGGTCGCCATCACGTCGCCGACCTTCATCGTAAGCTGCTTGCCGAGCGAGCCTTTGGGGTGGGTGAGGGCGAACTCCTGGTCGGTGAAGTTTTTCTTTTTCATCAGGCAGATCGCCAGCGCGTCGCCCATCGCAAGCATGGCGGTGGTCGAGGTGGTTGGCGCCAGGTCGTAGGGGCAGGCTTCCTGATCGATGCCGGTGTCGAGCACCACGTCGGCGTTCACCGCAAGGCAGGAGCGCGGATTGCCGGTGAAGGCGATGATGGCGACTTTGCGCTCGCGAAGCGCCGGGAGGATGAAGTTCAGCTCCTCGGTCATGCCGCTTTTGGAGAGGCAGATGACCGTGTCGCCCTGACAGACTACTCCGAGGTCGCCGTGCGCCGCTTCCGCCGGATGGAGGAAGATGGCTGTCGTGCCGGTCGAGGAGAGTGTGGCGGCGATCTTCTGGCCGATGATGCCCGATTTGCCCATGCCGGAGATGATGATCTTGCCCTTGCTGGCCAGCAGCAGTTCGACCGCTTTGGCGAAGTTTTCGTCAAGCCGTTCGCTCATGGTCCTGAGGGCGTCGGCCTCCTGAAGAAGAATGGTTTTTCCTTCCTGTACTGTCGATAGTGGTTCACTCATTGTGGGTCGTGTTGGGTTCGGCAGTGCGGTTCGGGCTGCCGGTAAAAAACAGCAAATATTTATAATCAGGAAAATTCATGTTATTTTCAAACACCGGACGGACACTCCGGCGTTTTGGCCGCTGAACCGCTTCTCCACATGAGGGTTCGGCGCTTTTCCGGGTGTTCATGCCAACCATAACCTGTTTTTAAACTACCCGTGCCATTATGAGCTGGATTATTCTTCTCGGTTTTGCCTTGTCGGTGTTCTTTCTGCTTGTGTTTTTTCTTGGCCGCTTCGTTCAGCACATGAAGGAGGAGCAGAATCTCCAGATCGAGTCGTTCAAGGATGGACTGATCGACAAGGACAATCCGGTGGGTCTGTCGGGCGAGGAGCTTGAAAAGCTCAAGGCGCAGCAGGCCGAGGCGCAGAAGCACCTGCGGGAGGTGATCTCCAAAATCCCGGTCGTGCAGAAGGACGGCAAGTTCCAGGTCGATATGGATGCCGTCAGGAAGCAGAAGGAGCAGGCCGCCGCGACCAACGGTTCCGCCGTTGGCCCCCAGTCCGGAAAAAACGCCTGATTCATCGTTCGGAACCGCCATCGGATGTTCTCCAAACTCAAGCTTCTCGCAAAGGATACGGTTATCTACGGCGCGAGCACCATTCTGGCCCGAAGCCTGAACTATGTGCTCGTTCCGCTTTACGCCAACAAGCTCTCCACTTTCGATAACGGCATCCAGGCGGTGGTTTACGCCAATATCGCCCTGGCGAACGTCATTTTCACCTACGGTCTCGAAACCTCTTACCTGAAGGTCGCCTCGGACGCCATCAAGCGCAACGAGGATGAGCGCCCTCTCTTTTCGACGGCCTTCTTCAGCCTCTTCGTTACCTCGATCCTTTTTTCGGCGCTGATGCTCTTTTTCGCGCCGTCGCTGGCCGTGGCCATCGGCCTGGCGCCCGAGTCGGGGCTGTTCATCCGCTACGCCGCCCTGATCCTCTTTCTCGATACGATGCTTGTGGTGCCGTTCGCCGAACTGCGGCTGAAGCGCCAGGCGATCCGGTTCGCGCTGGCCAAGGTGATGGGCGTGGTCGGCGGCGTCATCAGCACCTTTGTGCTTATTCTCGGCCTTGGGGCAGGGCTCTCCGGCGTCTTCATCGGCGAGGCGCTCGGCTCGCTGGTGAGCCTGCTCTTCATCCTGCCGGTGCTGAAAAGCCTCAAGCCCTTTTTCTCGCCTGGCCTGCACCGGCAACTCCTGCGCATCGGCCTGCCCTACGTGCCGACCGGCATTGCGGGGCTGCTGATTCACCTGATCGACCGGAACCTGCTCATCCGCATTCCGCAGCACGACATCGAGCGGCTCTACGGCGCGGGTTTCCAGGCGTCGGACATTACCGGCATCTACGGGCGGGTGGCGGCGTTTGGCGTGGCGCTTCAGATGTTCATCCAGATTTTCCGCTTCGCCTGGCAGCCTTTTTTCCTGCAACATGCCGATGATCCCGAAGCGAAGCCGCTCTTCCGGCAGGTGATGAACCTGTCAGGCATCGCGGTGATTGTGCTCGCCGTGGCCTGCACCTTTTTCGTGCCCGATCTGGTGCGCTATCACTGGGGCGGCGTGCTCTATCTGTTGCCGCCGAAGTACTGGATGGGCCTGTCGATTTTGCCGTGGATCTTTTTCAGCTACGTGTTCGACATGATTTCGACCAACCTTTCGGCGGGCTTGCTGATCACCGGGAACACCAGATATCTGCCGGTGGTGACCTTCGTTGGCGCGGCGGTGACGACGCTCGGATGCTGGATTCTCATTCCGCTCGCCGGCATGGATGGCGCGGCGGTGGCGATTCTCTTCGGCACGGCGGCCATGTGCCTCAGCATGGCGTACTACTCGGCGCGGTTCTACCCTGTAAGCTACGACTGGGGCCGCCTCTCGCTTTTGCTCGGCGCGGGGCTGGCGTTCGCCTTGTGGCACGGCGAGCTGCTTCTCTGGCTTGCCGGATTCGGCGTCGAGGGCGGAGTTGCGATGACCGTGAAGCTGCTCGTCGTGCTGCTCTATCTGGCGCTCGGCGTGCTGATTTTCCGGAGCGAGGCGTCGGCGGTTGCGCGGATGGTGAAAAAGAAATTGCGGCCCTCGGGAGGTGGGCGCTCATGATTCGTTTGGCTACCGTTCAGTTCAAGCCCCGCCTCGGCGAGCGCCAGGCCAATCTCGACGCGATCGGAAGCTTGCTCGATCCTCTCGAAGCTGATGTTATCGTGCTGCCGGAGCTGTGCACGAGCGGCTATTTCTTCGTGTCGCGTGAGGAGCTTGCACCGCTTGCCGAAGCGCCGGGCGGCGTGGCGTGCGCGTTTTTCCAGCGTCTCGCCAACGAAAAGCGGGCGATCATCGTCGCCGGTATGCCCGAGGCGTCCGGAGAATTGTTCTACAACTCGGTGTTCGTGTTTCGTCCCGGTGTTCCGGAACCGCTCGTCTATCGCAAGGCGCACCTCTTTTACAAGGAGCGCTTCGTCTTCGAGCCGGGCGACACCGCTTTTCCGGTCATCCGCGACGAGCGGCTCGACCTCTCCATCGGCATCATGCTCTGCTACGACTGGCGTTTCCCCGAAGTATCGCGCGTGCTGGCGCTCGGCGGGGCGGAGCTGATCGCCTGCCCGTCGAATCTCGTCACCGATGCGTGGCGGAAGGTGATGCCCGCCCGCGCCATCGAGAACAAGCTCTACGTGGCGGTGGCCAACCGGTGCGGCACGGAAACAAGAGGGGAGGAGACGCTGCTGTTCAAGGGGTGTTCGGCGGTGTACGATCCGTGGGGCGAAACGGTTGCGCTTGCCGGGGCTGATGGTGACCGGGTGCTGCTGGCGGAGATCGATCCCCAGCCATGCCGCGACAAGAGTTTCAACGAGTTCAACGACATCTTCGCCGACCGGCGCCCCGAGCTGTACGGCGCGCTCTGCCTTCCCCGGCGCTGAGCGCGCGCTTCACATTAACGTTTTTTAGCCATTTTGCTGATCCTGTCAATCAGTTCGGCGGGTTCCATGCCGTTGCTGGTTGCGATGTCACGCAGCCGCTCGTCTGGCGCGGCTTCGATGTTCTGCTGTTTCAGCGCCATTTGCAGGGCCAGCGGCGAGACGCCAATGGTTTCGGCGGCCTCCGCAAGGGTTTTGCGGCCCCATCCGCTTCCGGAAAGCGCACCGGTTTGCCCTCCGCCCATGATGATGCCGTAGAGTTTCTGCGCCTCCGTGCCGTTGTCCGCGGCGATTTCTTGCAGCGTCTGCCTGGTGCTCTGCACTTTCAGGCCTGCCGCGCGCAGTTTTTCGATCATCCGTTCAGCCGGAGCGCCCACCTGCGGCAGCGCACCAAGCTCGTCGAGCGTCATTGCTTCGGCGTGGGGCACCGGCGGGCCGGCGGACTTGTACTCCCACGAGGCCGACAGCCGGTCGCCCAGCACGATGAGCTGCTCGAACGGCGGCAGGTGCCAGAGGGTTCCGGCGATGAACAGCACGAAGAGCGCAAGCGACGCAAAAAGCTCCGCCGGATGGCTCAGCCCGCTGCTTGCCTTGCTTTTCAGGTAGGCCAAAAAGGGTTTCCAGTTAAGCACGAACAGGTGAAAGACCGACAGAATGATGAAGGCTGCGGCGAAGACCACATGCTGGTCTTCCCACCCCTTTTTGCTTAGCCCGAGGATGGTCCAGCCGCTCCAGTTGGCCACCCGTCCGGGTGGTGAAAGGTAAAGCACGATGCCGGAGAGCGTCATGACCAGAAAGGCGAGGGTGAGGCTGACGCTGACGAAGGCTCTCCATTTGAAAGGTTTGGCGTTCATGGCTCTGACGGATGCTGCGTTACTGATTGGGCGCAGGTTGCGGGCGTTCGGGTTTCATCTCAAAATGGCGGTCGAGAGGCGAGCGGTCTCGCCATGAAGCCATTCTCCTGAAGCGAGCGGTGTGGATATGGCTGAGCATCTTTTCCAGCGAGTCGCGCTGGGCCGGAGTGCACAGCTCGGCAAGGTCGTGAAAATGGTTGGCAAGAGCGGTTTCGAGCAAGGTCTGGCGCTTGCCGAGGCTGTCGGCGATGGCGGCCAGTTTCTGCTTGTCGGGAGAAGGTTTTACCGCTTCGGCAATCAGCTCCTGTTTCAGTTCAAGGATTCTCTGCAGGGAGGGCATGGTCTTGCGGAAATGTTCCCGACGCAGTTCCCGGAATGCGCGTTGCTGCTCTTCGGTCAGATTGAGCTGGGTTTTTGCCTGCCTGCTGCCGGAATAATACCGGGTCACCTTGACCGTCTGGTAACTGCTGCTCACATAGTTCTGCCACCAGATCACGCCCATCAGCGAGAGGTTGAGCAATACCAGAACGACCAGAGCCGTGGTGATGAAGCGCTTTGAAGAAAGAAAATCCATCGGTTGTCATAATAAATTGGAAAACATCGTATCACCTGAAACGAGCGGGCTGCCTCCGGCACTGTCCGACGTTGCGGTGACGATCGAAACCGTGCCGGCCCTTCACCGGCCAAGGGCCGACTGATCGTCGTAGTAAGAGAGGGCAGGGCCGCCGTAATCGTCGCTGAACGTTTCGGCAAGCGTCCCCGAGATGCCGGTTGCCGACTGGGGGCCGCCGTTCATGAACAGCAGCATGGCCGACGCGATATTCAGCATGAGCAGGAGCGTCAGAAAAGCCAATTTCGGGCTGAAGACAGCAAGCACCGTCGTGCCAACAGCGCCGCCCGCATGCTCCATGGAATCGATGCGGTGCAGAAGCTGCGTCCTGAAACGCCCGCTGACCTGTACCTTCGGCATCTGATCCAGCAGTTCCAGCGTTTTCGAGACTTCCGCTTCGAGATGTTCAGAGTTTCTGTTCATGGTTCTGTTCCGTTTCAGTGAGTTTGACGTCAGCGTTTGCAATATCTTGTGTTGTTCATCGTTTGCTGTCAGTGATCTTTCGTGTCATAACCGTGCGTGCCAGTTATTGTTCTGACCGGAACTCCTTTTCCAGCCGGGATTTGAGATTTTTTTTCGCCCTGTGGATCAGCGATTCGACCGCTGGGACGGTGGTCTGGAGAATATCGGCGATCTCCTGGTTGCCGTAGCCGTCATATTTGCTCAGCAGGAATGCCGTTTTCTGGTTGTCCGGCAGCGCATCGAGCGCATTCCTGAGCTTTTCGGCCCGTTCGTTTCCGGCGAGCACATCGGCCGGGTTGTCGTAATCCGGGGCCGGAAGCGATTCGGCCGGATCGTCGATGCCGACGATGCGTTTCAGGGAGCTGAATCGCTTTTTCCTTTTCAGCCGCCGCAGGTGGTCGAGTGATTTGGTGACGGCGATGCGGTAGATCCAGGTGGAGAGCTTGGACTCCTCGCGGAAGTTGTCGAGCGAGCGGTACACCTCGATGAACACCTCCTGGGCGAGATCTTCAGCATCCTCCCGATTGAAGACGAACCGGTAGCAGGTGTTGACGACCATCTCCTGATGCTCGGCGACAAGCTCGTTGAAAAGGCGCTGTCTGGATATGTTAGCCGTCTGCTCCAAGTGGATACGGTTGAGGCACCTCGAAAATAACCGGCCGTTTCTCCCGCGGGTTCCCGCAGGTCACTGTCCGGCGCCGCCTCTGTCTGTTTTCAGTCAGGAAGAGAGCGGCGGTGTTGAAAAAATCAGAGAAACAGTCATGCATGATGTCGTGGTGTGACGATAATCCCACGCCATTCTTGCACGCTCAGCCAAGTTTCGAGGCGAATGCGAGCACTTTTTCCACCTTTTCGGTGGAATCGGCCTCGCAATAGATTCGCAGCACCGGCTCGGTGCCCGATGGCCTGATGAGCAGCCATCCGCCGTCGAAGTGGTATTTGTAGCCGTCCAGGTCGTTGAAGCCGGTCACCGGGAATCCCGCGATGCTCTTCAGCTTGCCGTCCGCCGCCGCGGCGATGATCGCCTGTTTTTTCGATTCGGCGACCCGCAGGTCGAGCCGGTTGTAGCTGAAAAAGCCGAACTCGTCGTACAGTTCCCCGACCAGGCCGGTGAGCGTTTTCTGCCGGAGCGCCATGATTTCGAGGATCAGGAGGCCGATATAGACGCCGTCGCGCTCCGGCAGGAACGACGTGATGCCGATGCCGCCCGACTCTTCGCCGCCGATGAGGATGTCGTTGGTGGTCATCAGCCGGCTGACGTGCTTGAAGCCGACCGGCAGCAGGTGCATCTTCAGATCGTGCTTCCGGCAGAGTTTGTCGATGATGTCGGTCAGGGCGAAGGTTTTGGCCACCTCGCCGCGCTGGCCCTTCTGTTCGACCAGATATTTCAGGATGATGGCGAAGAGCTTGTGCGAATCGACGAACTCGCCCTTCTCGTCGAGCATGCCCACGCGGTCGGCGTCGCCGTCGTTGATGATGGCCACATCGGTTTCGACCTCTTTGAAAAAGTCCACGAAGTCGCCGATGTAGTTGGGAATCGGCTCGGGGTTGATGCCGCCGAAGCCGGGGTTGAGCGAGCAGTGGTAGCAGTTGACCATCGACTCGTCGAACAGTCGGGTGATCATGTCCTGGCCCGCGCCGTACATGGCGTTGTGGGCGATTTTCAGGCCCGACTCGCGGATCAGTTTCAGGTCGAGTTTCGATTCGAGATAGCCGACGTAGTACGACTTGATGTCGGTCATGGCGATGAGGTTCCCGGCGGGCGTCACCGGCGTTTCGGGATCGACCGTGAGCAGGTTCCGTTCGATTTCGTCAATCACCTCCGGATGGGCCGGGCCGCCGTAGGAGGCCTTCACCTTGAAGCCGTTGTAGATCGGCGGGTTGTGGGAGGCGGTGATCATGACGCCGCCCGCGAGTTTGTGATCCCTCGTGTAGAGCGACACGGCGGGCGTGGAGACGAAGTCGTCGGCCAGAAAGACTTTCAGGCCCATCGACGAGAGCACTTCGGCCGTATAGCGGGCGAACTCCTTCGACATGAAGCGGGTGTCGTAGCCGACGCAGACGCCGTTTGCCTTGTCCGGGTGGTTCAGAAAGTAAGTGCCGGTAGCGAGGGCGGCCAGTTTGAGATTGTCGTAAGTGTATTCTTTGGCTATAATTGCCCGCCACCCGTCGGTTCCGAATTTGACTTGCATTCTGTTGAGGATTTGATATATAATACTTCCGGCTCACAGGCGCTTTGTTTTGGACTTTCATCGCATCTCTGCCGGTGAGCTAACTGGTTCCTAAAATACGCTTTCCTGTTCGATGATGCAATTTCAGCAGCCGACGCGCGGCAAGACCCTGTTCGTTCTGGCCGGTGAGGTTTCCGGCGACCTGCACGCCGCAGGGCCTGTGCGGACGCTGCTTGAAGAGGCTCCCGGCACGAGGGTGTTCGGCGTGGGGGGCCGCAAGCTGGCCGAACTCGGCGCGGAGCTGTTCTACACCACCGACCAGATGAGCATCATGGGCTTCGTCGAGGTGCTCAAGCACGCATCGTTTCTGCGCAAGGTGATTGGCGAACTCAAGGCGGCCATCGTCCGAGAGCGTCCCGACGCGGCGCTCCTCATCGACTATCCCGGCATGAACCTGCACCTTGCGGCCTTTCTGAAGAAGCAGGGCATTCCGGTGATCTACTACATTTCTCCGCAGGTGTGGGCCTGGAAGGAGCGGCGCGTCGAAAAGATTCGCGCGTTCGTTGACCGGCTGCTCGTCATTTTCGATTTCGAGGTTGACTTTTACCGCCGCCACGGCATCGAGGCGGAGTTCGTCGGCAATCCGGTGGTCGAGGAGCTGGCGGAGCTGGAGCTCGCGCCGAAGCCGGAGTTTCTTGCCCGGATGGGCATCGATCCCGCCGCCCGCATCGTCGGACTGCTGCCGGGTAGCCGTAAGCAGGAGATCGAGAAGATTTTTCCGGAGATGCTCGGCGCGGCGAAAATCATCCGGAATGATGCGAGGACGGTCTTTCTGCTTGGCAGGTCGCCGCATATCGATCCGGCGCTCTACGAGCGACACATCCGCGAAGCGGGCGTCGAGCCGCTCGACTGCTCTTCGTACGAAGTGATGCAGTACAGCGACCTGGAGCTGGTAACTTCCGGTACGGCGACGCTCGAATCGCTCTGCTTCGCCGCTCCGATGGTGGTGCTCTACAAGACCTCGCCCTTGAACTATTTTATCGGCAAACGGCTGGTGAAGCTGCACAACATCGCGCTGGCCAACATCGTCGCCTTCGGGTTGTTGTCCCGAAAGCAGGCGGTGCCGGAGCTGATCCAGCACGAGGCGAATGCCGCGAAAATCGCGGAAACCGCGCTCGGCATTCTCAACGACCCGGCGGTCGCCTCGACCATGAAAAGCGAGCTTCAGCAAGCAAGGGCACGGCTTTCGTCCGATTCGCCCTCGCGGCATGTTGCATCAGTTTTGCTTGAATATCTATGACCCGCAAACCATGACTACCATCATCGAATATCTTACCTCGCATCCCGTTGCGCTCGGCATCGCCGTCATCATCTCTCTGCTGATCGTGCTTTCGTTCGCGCGGCGGATTCTCAGGTTCTCGCTCGTGCTGGTGGCGCTCGGCATTCTCTATGTCGCCTGGGTGAGCTGGCATGGCGGCGATCCCGCCGAAAAAGCGCAGAAGGCGGGCAAGACGGTCAAGGAGGCTGTCCACAAGGGCGAGGGAGTGATGAAGATGTTCGACTGGCTGTTCAAAAGCGACGACAAACCCGAGGAAGAGGGGAAGAAGTGAGCGAGGGCGCTATCTGATTGCAAGTCTCGCGTATCCGGCTCGATACCGCACAAGGATCTTGAACATCCGGATGCCACATCACAACTGTAGGGACGGGTCTTGTGCCCGTCCTTTTTCGTAATGGCGACAATGGATATTCATCCGTTTGAATTCCTTTATTACGCGCAACCAATTGCTGGAGAGGATATTCATCCTTGCTATTGTATTAAGAGGACGGGCACAAGACCCGTTCCTATAATCGGACATGGCATGGCGTGCAGGACGGGCTTCCATTGACGCTCAATATCCTCCTTACCTTCCGCTGATCGCTCCGGTGGGGCAGTGGTCGATCAGCTCCTCGCGGATTGTGACCACATCTCCCGTGACCGACTCCATCGTGCGGATGCAGACGCCGCAATCGACGCACTTTTCCCGCTCGAATCGCATGTTGCCTGACCGGTCGATGCTGAAGTACTCGTGGGTCTCTTCGGTGATCGGAGTGGCTACGCCAAATGCCGTGGCGAGATTTCGCAGGCGGCAATTGTCCACCGCCTGGCAGCGGCAGCGCAGGCAGCGCTTGGCCTCCTCGCGGGCCTGTTCCGGATCGTAGCCCGTCACCGCCTCATCGAAACTTCGGCGTCTCGCTTCGGCCTCAAGCTCCGGCACGGCTACTCGTGCGGCAGGCCTCGCCCGGTCGTAGAACTGGTGCGGGGCTTTGTCGCGTGCTCCGTAGGTTGAGTTGAACATCGCCGCTCCTGTCGCTGCCGGATCGCCGCCGCTCAGGAAGCGGTCAATCGCTTCGGCGGCGAGACGCCCCTGCCGGACTGCCTCGATGGCCAGATCGGGGCCGCTGACGCAGTCGCCCGCCGCGAACACGCCTGCCGCGCCTGTGAGCATCGAGCCGCGCTGAACCGTGACCGTGCCGTTGCGCTCGGTTCCGACGCTTGCCGCAGCTTCAGCCGGGAGGTCAACCTGCTGGCCGGTGGCCGAAATGACCGTGTCGGCCCGGAGCGCAAACTCCGAACCGGCGACTGGAACCGGGCGGCGGCGTCCGCTCGCGTCTGGCTCGCCGAGCTGCATCTCCACCGCCGTGACGACGAGACCAGCCACTCCTTTTTCAATCGCGACCGGCGCGGCGAGCAGGCGAAGCTCGACTCCTTCGGCAACCGCTTCCTCGATTTCGAGCGGGTTGGCGGGCATCTCTTCGCGTCCACGGCGGTAGAGAATCGTCACCGATTCCGCGCCAAGCCGCAGGGCGGTTCGCGCCGCGTCGATAGTCGTGTTGCCGCCGCCGATGACGATCACCGATTTGCCGGGCGCGGTGGCGGTTCCGTCTGCAACGTCGGCAAGGAAGCCGATGCCGCTCTGTACGCCGTCAAGCTCTTCGCCCGGAATGCCGAGCTTCGAGGCCTGGCTCGCGCCAATGGTGAGCAGCACGGCGTCGTGCTCCTTTTTCAATCCCGTTAAATCAGCCTCCTTGCCGAACACGGTCGAGAAGCGGAAGGTCGCGCCCATCTTCACGAGAGGCGCGACATCGGCGTCGATCACCGCTTCGGGCAGGCGGAACTTCGGGATGCCGTAGCGCATCATGCCGCCCGCTTTTTCGTTCGCGTCGATGATCGTCACCTCGTGCCCGCCAAGCAGCAGATACCACGCGGCGGTGAGGCCCGCCGGGCCTGCGCCGACGATCGCCACGCGCTTGCCGGAGGCCGGTTTGCGTTCCGGCAGCTCCGAGCCTTCGGCCATCTCCTGGTCGGCGGCGAAGCGCTTGAGGGCGCAGATCGAGACCGGCTCGTCAACGCCGTGGCGGCGGCACGCCTCTTCGCACGGAGCGGGGCAGACGCGTCCGAGGATGCCGGGCAGCGGGATGGTGCGGCGGATGAGTTCGAGCGCTTCGCGGTCGTTGCCTTTGGCGATGGCCGCGACGAATCCGGGAATGTCGCAACCTGCCGGGCAGGCGAGTTCGCACGGCGCGAGGCAGTCGCCGCAGTGCTGGGCGAGCAGCCGTTCGAGGCTCTGGCGGCGCATGGCGTCGAGCTCGGCATTGCTCGTTTCAACCACCATCCCTTCGCTCACCTTCGTGCTGCACGACGGGATGAAGCGGTTCTTGCCTTTCAGTTCCACGATGCAGATCCAGCACGAGCCGGTGGCTTCTATCTCTTTGTGGAAGCAGAGCGTCGGGATGCGGATGCCGTTGTCGCGGGCCGCTTCGAGGATGGTCTGTCCCGGAGCCGCCTGCACGCTGCGGCCATCGATGGTGAGATTGACAGGTTTCATGGTCGGTAACGTTTCATGGTTGCGTTCATGCGTCCGGGTTGCCGGAGTCATCGCCGAAGGTTTTGCCGATGTAATTGGCCACCTTTTCGAGCAGCCACATAGGGGTCGAGGTCGCGCCGCAGATGCCCACGCTCTGCACCGGTTTGCCGTCCTCGCCGACGAACCACTCGGGCTGGATTTCATCGACATCCTCGATGAAGTAGCTGTGCGGATTGGCGTCTTTGCAGATCGAGTAGAGCACCTGGCCGTTCGAGCTTTTGCGCCCCGCCGCGAAGACGATGCAGTCGTTCGCCAGCGCGAAATCGCGCAGCTTGCCGTTGCGGCTTGAAACCTGCCGACAGATGGTGTCCTTATAGACAAGCTCCGGCATCGCGCGACCGCCGGTTTTTTCGGCGGTAATGTCGATGTCGCGCACGGCCATCCATTCGCCGGATTCCGTGCCTGGGTTGCGGTGGCCGTGTTCGGCGAAGAGCTTTTCGAGATTTTTCTTCAGCTCGTAAAAGCCGGGCACGTCCATCGTGGTCTGGGAGATCAGCGCGGTCTTGCGGCTGAGGTCGAGCGGCGCGATTTCCGCCGGATCGGAGAGGTCGGGATGCTTGATGACGACGCCTTCGTCGTTGCACTGGCCGTTGATGCCGATCACCTCCGGGTGAACTTTTTTGCCGTAGATGATGACCTGATAGCCGAGCTGGTGCAGCATTCTGGCGGTTTTCTGCAACTTCGCCACTACCGGGCAGGTGGTGTCGGTGATCACGAGATTGTTCTTCCGCGCGGTTTCGTAGGTCGAGGGCGGCTCGCCGTGGGCGCGGATCAGCACCTCGGCGTTCCGCAATTTCTCGAACGCCGGAATGTCGATGGTCTCCATGCCGAGCGCTTCGAGCCGCTTGACCTCCACCTCGTTGTGCACCACATCGCCGAGGCAGTATAGCTCGCCGGACTGGCTGAGCTTCTCTTCGGCAACGTGAATCGTGCCCTGCACGCCGATGCAGAAGCCGGACGATGTTCTGTCAAGATTGATTTTCACTGGACTTCTCCGGAATGGTAAGGCCGTCGCCTTCAAGGTTCAGATTTTGCCGGAAAAGATACAATTAAAATGGGAAAGGCAATGGGGTGGGGGAATGGGAAAGATCAGTCAGATTGGACGGCTCGGTCCGACCTGACTGATCAGAAGAAAGAATACCATATTGCCCCTACACCTCCGCCAGCTCGACGTCGGGAAGTTCGGTGCCCATGAAGAGGCGGTAGAGTTCACGGAATTTCTGCGGGAGGTCGCTGACCATGAGGTGCGGCAGCGCTTTTTCTTCGCCCCGGTTCAGGATGTTTCGGGCCGTGAGCAGCTCCCCGGCTTTTTCGGCGACCGCTTCTGCGGAGTCGATGATGGTGATCTTCGGCCCTGCGATGCGTTCAATCACCTTGCGGAGAATCGGGTAGTGGGTGCAGCCGAGCACGAGCGTGTCGATCTCCTTGCCGGTGAAGGCAGCCAGGTACTCTTCGGCCACGAGCCGTGTGGCGGGGTGGTCGATGAATCCCTCCTCGGCGAGCGGCACGAAGAGCGGGCAGGCTTTCGGGAAGACTTCGAGCGCGTCGTTCTCGTCCTGGATCGCGCAGGTGTAGGCGTGCGAGCCGATGGTCGCCTGGGTGCCGATAACGCCGATGCGGCCCGACTGCGTCCGCTGCGCCGCAAGCTCCGCGCCAGCCTTGAGTACGCCGATCACCGGCACGCCGCCAGCGCTCTGCTCGACCACGTCGAGCGCGAGGGCCGACACGGTGTTGCAGGCCACGATGATCAGCTTCGGCTGGTGCTTCATCAGCAGCTCGGTATCCTCGCGGGCGTACTTGCGAATCGTGACCTGCGACTTCGTGCCGTACGGCACGCGCGCCGTGTCGCCGAAGTAGATCAGCCGCTCCGAAGGCAGCGCGGCCTGCACCGCCTTGACGACGGTGAGGCCGCCAATGCCAGAGTCGAAAATGCCGATCGGGCTGTCGGCTGAAATCTTGTGCTGCGGCATAGCTTTGTTCCGTTATGGGACTTGTGGGACGATTGGAACTCGTGGGACTCTTGGGATGATGTACAGGATTTGTTTTCGTCCCAAATGTCCCACATGCCCCATTCGTCCCAAGACTTTACACGTTGAACCTGAACGTGATCACGTCGCCGTCTTTGACGATGTACTCTTTGCCTTCGGAGCGCATTTTGCCGGCCTCTTTGACCTTCTGCTCCGAGCCGAGGGCGATCAGGTCTTCGTAGGCGATCACCTCGGCGCGGATGAAGCCCTTCTCGAAATCGGAGTGAATCGCGGCGGCGGCTTCCGGGGCGGCTGCGCCCTTGCGGATCGTCCAGGCGTGCACCTCCTTGACGCCCGCCGTGAAGTAGTTGTGCAGGCCGAGCAGGTCGTAGGCCTCGCGGATGAGGCGGTCGAGGCCGGACATTTCGAGACCGAGGCTTTCGAGGAACTCCGGGCGCTCCTCTTCGGGCAGCTCGGCGATGTCCGCTTCAGCTTTGGCGCTGATGATGAGCATGTTCGCTCCGCTTGCGGCGGCGATTTCAGCCACCTTCGCGGTGTGCTCGTTGCCGTCCGGCAGCTCGCTTTCGGCGACGTTGGCCGCGTAGAGCACCGGCTTGGCGGTGAGCAGGAAGAACTGGCGGGCCAGCTCGCGCTCCTCGTCGGTTTCCGTGATGCGGCGCACCGGGATGCCGTCGCCGAGTCCGGCCACGATCTTTTCGGCCAGCTCGACCAGCGCCTGCTGATCTTTCTCCTTGCGGGCGTTTTTGCGCAGTTTGTCCATGCGCTTCTCCATGCTGTCGAGGTCGGCCAGCATCAGCTCGGTCTCGATGGTGGCGATGTCGCCCGCCGGATCGATCTTGCCCTCGACGTGGATGATGTTCGAGTCCTCGAAGCAGCGCACCACGTGGATGATCGCGTCAACCTCGCGGATGTGCGACAGGAACTGGTTGCCCAGTCCCTCGCCCTTGCTGGCTCCCCTGACCAGACCGGCAATATCGACGATTTCAAGCACCGCCGGAACGATCACCGGCGTTTTGACGACGCTGGCCAGTTCGTTGAGTCGCTTGTCGGGAACCAGAACGGTGCCGACGTTGGGTTCGATGGTGCAGAACGGGTAGTTGGCGGCTTCGGCCTGCTTGGCCGTAATGGCATTGAACAGCGTCGATTTGCCGACATTGGGCAGACCGACTATGCCGCAGCGGAGTGACATGGGCGGAAGAAATTTGTGGTCATCTCCTGGAAGCTATTGCGCGTCCCGATTGCTGCGTTGGGTGGTGCTCGAAATCCTCACGTACTTTAAGTACGCTTTGGTTTCTGCGCTCCATCCGCCTTGCACTCGGGCCGCTCATCACGCTTTTCAGAGGTGCCTTTATTTTTGAGCTAATAACCTGAAAAACCGGATTTTGAATGGCCTTAACATGTAATCAATATGTTTGGAAAAAGCAAATATATTTTTTACAATTACAGGCTCAATCAAAATGTGTTGGAGAGGAGAAGTCCTATCGAAACGAAACCGATCATCGTCGCCATAGACGGGCCTGCCGCATCCGGCAAGAGCACGACCGCAAGGATTCTTGCAGGCAAGCTGGGTTACACCTACATCGATACCGGAGCCATGTACCGCTCGGTCACCCTCAGGGTGCTTCGCGAGGGTTTGCTTGACGAGATTCGACGGGATGAGTCCCGGATTACCGAACTGCTGCGCACGATCACGATCGGATTTCAGGGTGAGCGCGTTTTTCTTGACGGAGAGGATGTATCCGAAGCGATCAGGGAGAACCGGGTCAGCCGCGAGGTCAGTTTTATCAGTTCCCTCAAGCCTGTCCGCGACAAGCTTCGCGAGCTTCAGCAAGAGATGGGCCAGAAGCGCGGCATCGTCATGGACGGCCGCGACATCGGCACCGTCATTTTTCCCGACGCCGAGCTGAAAATCTTTCTCGTCGCCGATCCGGCGGAGCGCGCCAAACGGCGTCACGCCGAGCTTTCGCTCAAGGCGAACGGCGCGGCGGTTCCGGGCATCGAAGAGCTCGAACAGGAGATCATCAAACGCGATCGCGACGACGCAGAGCGCACGCACGCACCGCTCAAGCAGCATCCCGATGCGGTCTTGCTCGATACCTCCAGCATGACCATCGACGAGCAGGTCAGCTTCGTGTACGACCTGGTCAATAAAATTGCACGGCAATGAGGCCGGTGACGGCGTTGCCTTCGTGAATGTGAACAGTGTTCTTTCGTGTCATAATCCATAACCATAAAAACCGGCAGCCGAAATCTCTCGCGGCTGACGGCAAATCTATCAGAGAGGAAGGAAAACATTAATGTCAGAAACAACAACGCTGGAAAAGCCGCAGCCGAAAGTGCCGGGCAGAAAGAAAATCAAGATTTTCGCTCACTACGACGCCGCCGAGCTGGAGCAGATGGAGTCGCTCTACACGAGCACCCTCTCCGAAATCACCGAAGAGGAGATCGTGAAAGGACGCATCGTTTCGATCTCGAACAAAGACGTCACCATCGATGTCGGGTTCAAGTCGGAAGGTATCGTTTCGCTTCTCGAATTCCGGGATGACGACGAGATCAAGGTCGGCGATGAGGTCGAGGTCTATCTCGAAAACATCGAAGACAAGATGGGTCAGCTCATCCTCTCCAAGAGGAAAGCCGACGTTCTCCGCATCTGGGACAAGATCTACGATTCAATCGAGAACGACAC
>JAFGER010000084.1 GCA_016931495.1 Chlorobiaceae bacterium
ACGGCTCGTCGTCGATGGCCTCGGTCTGCGGCGGCACGCTGGCCGCGATGGACGGCGGCATTCCGCTCCAGAAGCCGGTCTCCGGCATCGCGATGGGCCTCATCAAGGAGGGCGCGAACTACGCCGTGCTGTCGGACATTCTCGGCAACGAGGATCATCTCGGCGACATGGACTTCAAGGTTGCAGGCACCCGTGACGGCATCACCGCCTGCCAGATGGATATCAAGATCGACGGCCTCGACTACCACATCCTCGAAACCGCGCTCGAACAGGCACGCCACGGACGCCTCCACATCCTCGACGTCATGGCCGAGGCGATTCCTGAATCGCGCGAAGACATTGGCAGGTACGCGCCGCGCCTCACCACCATCACGATTCCGGTGGACGCCATCGGCATGGTGATCGGCAAGGGCGGCGAAACCATCCGCAGCATCACCGAGGAGACCGGCGCGGAGATCAACATCGACGACGACGGCACGGTGACGATCGCCTGCTCCAGCCCCGAGGGCACCAAGGCGGCGGTCGAGACCATCAAGACCCTCGTCTCCAAGCCGGAGGTCGGCACGGTTTACATGGGCAAGGTGCGCGACATTCGCGACGAGCTTGGCGCGTTCGTCGAGTTCCTGCCGAAGACCGACGGTCTGGTGCACATCTCGGAAATCTCGAAGCAGCGCATCGCCAAAGTGAGCGACGTGCTCAAGGTGGGTGACCGGATCAAGGTGAAGCTGATCGACGTGCGCAAGGATCCGCGCACCGGCAAAACCAAGTTCGCCCTCTCGATGAAGGCTCTGCTGGACGAAGAGCAGCCAGCAGACGCCAACGGCACGGCAAAGCCGGAACAGAACTGAACGCAGCGAATCTGAAACGAAGGCAGTGCGGGGGAAATAGCCCTGCACTGCCTTTTTTCATTACCGGCGCGGGATTATCTTCCCGGCACTTGACACCTCAAAAAAGTGTCATGAGCAGTTCGAGTGCAAGGCGGATGGAGCGCAGAAACCGGAACGTACACAGAGTACGTGAGGATTTCGAGCACCACCCAACGCAGCAATCGAATTGCGCAATAAGTTTTTTGAGGTGTCATCATTTTTGAACATGACCGGAGAATCATGAAATACGACTTTTCAGCACTGGAGAAAAAGTGGCAGGCCCGCTGGGCGGATGAGCAGACCTTCGCCTCCTCCGACGACCAGCAGAAGCCAAAATATTACGTGCTCGACATGTTCCCCTACCCGAGCGGTTCGGGGCTGCACGTCGGCCACCTCGAAGGCTACACGGCCACCGACATCATGGCTCGCTACAAGCGCTGCCGCGGCCACAACGTGCTGCACCCGATGGGTTGGGACGCCTTCGGCCTGCCCGCCGAGCAGTTCGCCATCAAGACCGGCACCCACCCGCGCCTGACCACCGAAAAAAATGTCGCGAGCTTCCGCGAGACGCTCAAGAGCATGGGCTTCTCCTATGACTGGAGCCGCGAAATCAACACCACCGATCCGAACTACTTCAGGTGGACGCAGTGGATTTTCCTCAAGCTCTACGAGAAAGGGCTCGCCTACATCTCGGAGGTGGACGTCAACTGGTGCGAGGAGCTGAAGGTGGTGCTGGCCAACGAGGAGGTGGACGAAAAGATTGCCGACGGCCTCACCGTCGTGCGCCGCCCGCTGCGCCAGTGGGTGCTGAAGATCACCGCCTACGCTGAGCGGCTGCTGGAGGATCTGGACGAAGTGGATTGGCCGGAGAACGTCAAGCAGATGCAGCGCAACTGGATCGGGCGCTCCGAGGGCGTCGAGATCGACTTCGAGCTGCGCTGCCACCGCACCAACCTGCGCGTCTATACCACCCGGCCCGACACCCTGTTCGGCGCGACCTATCTCGTCATTTCGCCGGAGCACCCGATGGCCGAAAAGCTCGCCATCGCCCAGCAGCTCGTCGCGGTCAAAAAATATATCGAGCAGGCGAAGCTCAAAACCGAGCTGGAGCGCACCGGCTTGCAGAAGGAGAAGACCGGCGTCTTCACCGGCTCCTACGCCATCAACCCGGCCAACGGCGAGGCGCTGCCGGTCTGGATTTCGGACTTCGTGCTCACCAGCTACGGCACCGGCGCGATCATGTCCGTCCCGGCGCACGACAGCCGCGACTGGGAGTTCGCAAAGAAGTTCAACCTGCCGATCCGCGAAGTCATCAAAAGTCCGCACGACGTGCAGGAGGCTGTGTTCGACGGCAAGGAAAGCACCTGCGTGAACTCCGCGAACGACGAAATCAGCATCGACGGCCTCGACTTCAAAACCGCCTTCGACCGCATGGCAACCTGGCTGGAGTCGAAAGGCAAGGGCAAGCGCAAGGTCAACTACAAGCTGCGCGACTGGGTCTTCAGCCGCCAGCGCTACTGGGGCGAGCCGATCCCGATCAAGCACTACGAAGACGGATCGATGCGCCCGGAGGAGAACCTGCCGCTCACGCTGCCGGAGGTCGAAGCCTACCAGCCCACCTCGACCGGCGAGTCGCCGCTGGCCAACATCGAAAGCTGGCTCTACGGCGAGGACGAACACGGCAAGTTCCGCCGCGAAACCAACACCATGCCGCAGTGGGCCGGAAGCTGCTGGTACTACCTGCGCTTCATCGACCCGCAGAACAGCGACAAGCTCGTCGATCCGTCGCGTGAGCAGTACTGGATGAACGTCGATCTCTACATCGGCGGCGCCGAGCACGCGGTGCTGCATCTGCTTTACTCGCGCTTCTGGCACAAGGTGCTCTACGACCTCGGCGTGGTCAGCACCAAAGAGCCGTTCCAGCGCCTCTTCAACCAGGGCATGATTCTTGGCGAGGACGGCGAAAAGATGTCCAAGTCGCGCGGCAACGTCATCCCCGCTGACCACGTGCTGAGCACCTACGGCGCTGACGCCGTGCGGCTCTACGAAATGTTCCTCGGCCCGCTCGAACAGGTCAAGCCCTGGAACACGCACGGCATCGAAGGCATCAGCCGCTTCCTGAACAAAGTGTGGCGACTGGTCTGGGAGGAGTTCGGCGAAACGCCGAGAGTCAGCGACGACAAACCGTCCGACGCCGTCCTCAAGCGGATGCACAAGGCGATCAAAAAGGTGACCGAAGATACCGAGCAGCTCAAGTTCAACACCGCCATCTCGGAGATGATGGTGCTGGTCAACGAGCTGACCAAAGCCGGATGCTACAGCCGCGAGACAACCGAAACCCTGCTCGTGCTGCTCTCGCCCTTCGCGCCGCACCTGGCCGAAGAGCTGTGGCAGGCGCTCGGCCACGCGGAGTCGATCAGCCGCGCCGCCTGGCCAGTGTTCGACCCGGCGCTCGCCGCGGACGACGTGCTCACCATCGCCGTGCAGGTCAACGGCAAGCTCAGGGGCACCTTCGAGGCTCCGGCAGGCTGCTCGAAAGAGGAGATGATCGAAGCGGCCAAAAAAGTGGAAAGCGTCGCGAAATTCCTCGACGGGCAGATGATCGTCAAGGAGATCGCCGTGCCCGGCAAGCTGGTGAACTTCGCCGTTCGCCCGCAATGATCGGAAAGGAAGCGCAGAAGGCCTTTGGCATCATCTGTTTTTTTTCTGTAACTTTTTCGTCCTGAAACATCCATGGTGGCGCTGAAACGTGCCGGAAAGGTTTCGGGAACCATGAGCAGCACTGTATAAAGGGGATCCGTCCGGGCCCTTACCCAACCCGGCCGAACCGTCGGCGTCCTCTTTGGAGGTCGCGGGCTTTTTTCTCAATACCAAAACCGTTTTACCAATGGCTACTGAGCAAACAACCGGCCAGTCCTCTGAATCGATCAGTTCGGTTCTCTCCGAACGCAGGAAATTTCCACCGACGGCAGAGTTCTCGTCCTCAGCGCACATTTCGAGCATGGAGCAGTACGAACAGCTCTATGCCGCTGCCGCTGCCGATCCCGACAAGTACTGGGGAGACCTCGCCTCGCAATTTCACTGGTTCAAGCCCTGGGACTCGGTGCTCGAATGGAATGCTCCGTATGCCAAGTGGTTCAACGGTGGCACAACCAACATCTCCTACAACGCTCTCGACGTTCACGTCAACAGCTGGCGCAAGAACAAGGCGGCCATCATGTGGGAAGGCGAAGAGGGCAACGAGCGCATCCTCACCTACGGCGAGCTGCACCGCCAGGTCAGCAAATTCGCCAACGTCCTGAAGATCGCCGGCATCAAGCCGGGTGACAGGGTCGCCATCTACATGGGCATGGTGCCCGAGCTGATCATCGCCGTGCTCGCCTGCGCCCGCGTCGGCGCGGTGCACAACGTGATCTTCGCCGGTTTCGCCGCCCACGCCATCACCGAAAGGGTGAACGACTCCCGCGCCAAGATGGTCATCTGCGCCGACGGCACCCGTCGCCGTGGCGGTTCCATCAACCTCAAGAACATCGTTGACGAAGCGATCGTCAACACCCCGTCGGTCAGAAACGTCATCGTGCTGAAGGTGACCAACGAGCAGATCACCATGCACGACGGCATGGATCACTGGTGGCACGACCTCATGGGCCTGGCCGAAGACGAGTGCGAAGCAGCGCAGGTGGATGCCGAACATCCGCTCTTCCTGCTCTACACCAGCGGATCGACCGGCAAGCCGAAGGGCATCCTGCACACCACCGGCGGCTACATGGTGCACGCCGCGGCGTCGTTCAAATATGTGTTCGACATCAAGGACGAGGATATCTACTTCTGTACCGCCGACGTAGGCTGGATCACCGGCCACAGCTACATGGTCTACGGCCCGCTGCTCAACGGCGCGACCGTCTTCATGTACGAAGGCGCTCCGAACTACCCGCAGTGGGATCGCTTCTGGGACATCATCAACCGCCACAAGGTCACCATTTTCTACACCGCGCCAACGGCCATCCGCGCCTTCATCCGCGCCGGCAACGAGTGGGTCACCAAACACGACCTCCGCTCGCTCCGCCTGCTCGGCACGGTTGGCGAGCCGATCAACCCCGAAGCCTGGATGTGGTATCACAAATATGTCGGTCAGGAGAAGTGCCCCATCGTGGACACCTGGTGGCAGACCGAAACCGGCGGCATCATGGTTTCGCCGATGCCCGGCGCGACCCCGACCAAACCCGGCACCGCCACCCGCCCGCTTCCGGGCATCATGGTGGACGTCGTGCACAAGGACGGCACCCCGTGCAACGCCAACGAGGGCGGCTACCTGGTGATCAAACACCCGTGGCCCTCGATGCTCCGCACCATCTACGGCGACAACGAGCGCTACGAAAAGACCTACTGGTCCGAGTTCCCCGGCATGTACTTCACCGGCGACGGCGCGAGAAAGGACGATGACGGTTACATCTGGATCATGGGTCGCGTCGATGACGTGGTGAACGTCTCCGGCCACCGTCTCGGCACCAGCGAGGTCGAAAGCGCCCTCGTGTCGCACGAAGCGGTCGCCGAAGCCGCCGTCGTCAGCCGTCCGGACGACATCAAAGGCAACGCCCTCGTCGCGTTCGTCACGCTGAAGGACGGTTACGAAGGTGATGCCAAGCTGCGCGATTCGCTCGGCAAGCACGTCGCCAAGGAGATCGGCGCGATTGCCAAGCCCGACGAAATCAAGTGGGCGAAGGGCCTGCCGAAGACCAGAAGTGGCAAAATCATGCGCCGCCTGCTCCGCGAGCTGGCCTCCTCGAACGAGATCAAGGGCGACGTCACAACGCTCGAAGATATCGGCGTGATCGAAAACCTCCGCGATCAGGAAGACGAATAAGAAGCTGTTCACGAAGTCACATCAACAGCGAAGCCCCGGCATCAAACCGGGGCTTCGCTGTTTTTTGCAGAGGTCTCATTCGTTCTACAGGTCTTATAAGAAATAACTCCCGCAGGATTTCCCCTGCTTCGTCGTCAGAGATGGTGAACCGATAGATTCACCATTACTGAAAAACAATCATGAAACCGACCTTGAAATCCTGGGCGACGCCGCTTATCATCGCAACTTTCATCATTTCCGCCGTCACCGGCATCCTGATCTTCTTCCACAAGGAGGGTGGTCTCATCAAGCCAGTGCACGAATGGCTGAGCTGGGCGCTCGTCACCGGCGGCGTGCTCCATACGATTGCGAACTGGAAAAGCTTCACCAACTACTTCAACCGCAAGGCAGCGCTTGCGATCATCTCCACGGGACTGATCGTCACCATCGCCGCCATCACCGTCCCCTCGCATGGCAAAGGCGGCAACCCCTTCATGCGGGTCAACCGCACCCTTTCAACCGCCTCGGTTGAAACCCTGGCTCCAGTTGTCAAGCTGACTCCTGAACAGGCGGTTGCAAAGTTGGAACAAAAAGGGTTGAAAGTTGGCGACGCAAACCAGAGCATCAAAGAGATCGCCGCCGCCAACGGCAGCGAAGCGCAAAAAGTTATCCTCGCGCTGTTTGAGTGAGCGGAAGGTTAACACGTCTCGATAAATGTCCCTCGAAGGAATAAAAAAAGCCTCAACAGAAATCATCTTCTGTTGAGGCTTTTGAATTAATGGCAGACCGTATCGGCCTGATCACTCCTTTTCACCCGACGCTTTCTGATCTTCCGGAACACAGGGGTGTGAAGGCTGATCGCCGTGGCACTGTTTGATGGTTTCCGGGGAGCACTTTTCTGGAGTGCCTTTCAGCATTTCGGGCTTCTGGCAGCAGCAGGATTTTTCTTCACTCATGATTTTACTCCGGTTGGATTGATAATGCTTTCACTCATTTTCATTCGTGACGCCGAGCAACGCTGACGCAATCCCGTTCCATTCTGCAAGCACCTCCTTGTCCACGCGGTAATGCACCGAATAACCGCGCCGTTCAGGAAGCACGACTTCCGCATCGCGCAAAACCCGGAGATGCTGCGAAACCGCCGCAGCAGTAATGTCAAGCGCCTTGGCCAGCGCATTGACGCACAACGACCGCTCCTTCAGCAGCTCGACTATCCGAACCCTGGAACCAACGGAAAGTACCTTGAACATCCGGGCCATGTTGTCAGCGTTACTCATCGAATCAATCTAATTAAGTGAACGCGCATATACTAAAAAATTTTCGAACAAGGTCAGTCCTCACTCATCAAACGCTCGATCGTGGACAAAATTGCATCCACATCATCCGGAGTGACACCAGAAAACCAGAGCTTCTGAGGATAAATCATCACATTCGGCCCCTCGCCGCAAACCCCCAGGCAACCCGATGTTGAAACCCGCACGTTCCCTTTCCACCCTTTCGCCTCGACAGCCTCTTTCAATTTCGCTTTCACAAGCTGACTGTTCCCATCCGCACAAGATTTCCGCGCTCCCCCGCGATCATTGGTGCATACAAAGACGTGAGCGATGTAAGGTGATTCGTTTTGAATAGGCATAGTCAAATATCTTCGTTACGTAATAGTTTGTCGAATGCCTGCGTAATAGGCGCAAGCTGAGAGTGTCCTAATTGAAACTTTTGTTAAATGCTTACCCATTTCGTTGCCTCAAAGCGCGACTATTATTGATAAGTTGAGCAGATTTTGAATTGGCTATCTCTATATATTGTCGCACGCTTTGGTGGTTTTTAGTGAATGAAGCCCAATCTACCCATACCGCAAAACCAGATTGAATATTGTCATGTAGCCTATCTGGGACAGTGTACTTATTATTGTAGACACTCAATGGATTTGTAGGCAGGTTTACACCGATTAATCCGTGCTGTTTGTCTAAAGTAGCTTTGATTTCCCAATCGACGAATTTTCTCCATGGCGTTTGTGAGCCACAAAGTACTATTGTGCAAGAACTGCCCGTTATGCAATTCTCTCTAATTCTCCGAATAACATATTCAGTATTATTACTACCTACTGCACGATCAACAGAATTATCATGAATAACATCGTAGCTATTTGAGAAAGCCTGAATAAAAGCATCGCAATATAACCTGTCATTTCCATGATGGTAACTCACAAAAACCTTTCTTTTTATCGCGCCAAGACCAGAAAGCAATGCGTTAGTCATTTTTATTACCCCTTCCCATTGCTTGGCTTTGTTTTCTCAATGTTTGCTTGAGTGTACTGAGACCAAGCACTATTTTCTTTTGAAATTAAGCGCTCTACCCTTTGCACAAAAAGCCGAAATGGTTCTTCTTCGTGATAGGGCTCAGCCCTCGTTAAATACAAAAACTTCTCATGTTTTAATGACTCGCAGGTTGCCCGATATTCAGTCCAGTTTTCTTGGAACTGATTTAGACTGATTGCTGCTGAAATCACAGCGATTGATGCACCTAGAATTCCGAGAACTAAAGTTACGGGAAATGGTTCAGAGGCAAAACCTGCGATCAATGGAATTGCTGCAGCAGCAACTATCTCTGCCCCTCGAAACCATTTAAAGCAGCTTTTGGCGCTCTGGCTCTTTCTGTCGTACCAACCTATTTGATCATCAACTCTTGAATTTATGTATTCTTCATCACTCATAATCTAACTCCTGATTTGCGCTTAACAATACCAAATAAGACGCGGTTTTCGATTTTTAGCCCATTACAAGGCATATACAGATAATATCTTAAAAATAGCGCTATGCTCACGTTTTTTTAATTCGTTACAATCATCACCACTGCAACACGAGCAAAATCAATTACAACAACCACCTCACTCTTCCAACACTTCAATAGCACACAACTCAACCAAAAATTCCATACCTTACAAGGTAGTGTTTCCACACAAAAAAATCACCTCACCTCATGCGCTCAACAACAATCATCCGGATTCTCCCGCTCTGCGCTGTCCTGCTTTTCGCAGGATGCGGCGGCAACCCGACTCAGCCGTCTGACACCGGCAACGGCAATGCTACGGTTCAGCAGCAGGCTTCAAAAATCATCGAACCTTGCCAGCTCGTCACGCAGGATGAGGCAGCGCAACTGCTCGGCGAAGCGGTCAAGCCTGCGGAAAAAAGCGAACAGCAGGTTGTGGGCATGAAGCTCTGCATGTACAACCCCGCCAGCGGCGAACCGATACCGTTCTTGCAGGTCTCGCTGACCCAGGATGCCTTCTTCCCGCCCGGCGGCGTTGGCGCGGCGTCGATCTACAAGAGCCTGAAGGATAATTTCGAGGGCATGAGAACCGACGTCGATGGCGTTGGCGACGAGGCGTTCATCGCGAGCGGAGGCATCTACATTATGGCCGACGGGTACTACATCCAGATCGGAGCCGGAAACACCAGCAACCCAACCATCCGCCAAAGGCTGATCGATGCAGGAAAAATGGCCGTCACGAAGCTGAAGACGCTGGAGTAACGGCAAATTCCTAAATGACCTATACGTCCTATAAGTCTTATACGACCTATAGGACGTATCCCCTTCTCGTCATGGGTTGAGCTGAAGAATAGTGAAGTTCAGATACGAAGCAAAGCTTACCCAGCAGAGGTACGGCACCAGCAAAAGCGAGGCTGGTTTCGAGACTCTGGAAAAGGCCACCATGGTCATAACGATGAACATCCAGAGCAGCGCAATAACGACCAGTCCTGCAAGAGGCGATTGCATCCCGAAAAACGAGGCCGACCAGCCAAGGTTCAGGATCAGCTGAATCGCGAACAGCACCACGCCGGCCTTGACCTCGTTCTTCTCCCAACCAGCGCCAAGCACCTTTGCAAGCGCCGTGCCCATCATGATGAACAGAATTGTCCAGACAGGCGGAAAAAGCCAGTCCGGCGGATTCCACGAGGGTTTGTTGAGCGTGGTGTAATACCAGGAACCCGGCTCCGGTGTAAAAGCGCTTCCGGCAAAACCGACCGCCAGGCAGAGGCCGATGCAAAGCGCGAGGGTAACTATCTTGTTCATGATGAATGGTGTTTTGAGGAATCAGCAACTTCAGACTACAAGCGCCATTCCGGGCTGTTAATTCCCGCCGCGTTTTTGTTTCAACTCATGGATGGAAATGAACATAGCGGACGATGCGGATGGAATGAACCATGCGAAGAGATGGCGCGACTTGCTGCCATGTATTTGCGGGCGTGCGCACCCCGAACTTCTCGCTGACAAATGATATATTTGGCCAGCAGTTTCAGGGCGCCTCTAAAAAGTGTCATGAGCGGCCCGAGTGCAAGGCGGCTGGAGCGCAGAAACCGGAGCGTACACGGAGTACGTGAGGATTTCGAG
>JAFGER010000085.1 GCA_016931495.1 Chlorobiaceae bacterium
AAAACTTATTGCGCGTCACGATTGTCGGCGCTTGGGTGGTGCTCGAAATCCTCACGTACTCCGTGTACGCTCCGGTTTCTGCGCTCCGTCCGCCTTGCTCTCGAAGCGCTTATGACACTTTTTAGAGGTGCCCTCCATCAAAAAAAGCCCTGATTATGAAGGCAAACAGGCCGGAGTGGAAAGATATTTGACCGGCTTGCGCGACGCTCAATCGAGACCGTACGCGCCGAGCCAGAGCCACGACGGGCTGGCCTCCGTGCTGCTTTCAGCGCCAAGCTGCTGCAGAAAACCTGTTGCGGAGCTTGCGGTTGGCGGCGCTTTCTGCAGCGCGGTTTTCAGGCGCGAAACCTCACGATCGGTCAGCGGTTTCCAGGCAAGAAACACCCTCGCTTCCGGATTGAAAAGTTTGTGAATCATGGCCTTCCCGGAATCGCCCGCATCAAAAAACGCCACGTCGCCCGCGCCGTCCTGCCCGGCTGAAGGTTGCGTGGAAGCCCCGATCTCGTTCGATGAAACCAGATACGAGACCTTCCGTCCGCGGCCAAGCAGCTCGCCACGGCCAAGCAGATGAAACGGCTCGGGACGGTCGCTCACGAAAATGAGGTGGCGGTAGCCCGCCAGGCGGACGCTCATGGTCTTCAGCAGCGAGTCGTTCAGCCCGATGCGCTCCGGTTCCGCCAGCAGCGCGTCTGCCTTGCCGCCGCCGATACGTTGCCGCAACGCGCCAAAACGCCTTTTCAGTTCACCGGCGGTTACCGGCGAAGTCTCGATCTGCATCTCCCGGTTGCTGACCATGATGGCCGTCGTGAGAGAATCGCCGGAAAACAGCCTGACCAGCGCCTGGCCGGAATGAAGCCGTTTGCGGAGGGTGCTCAGGGTGAGCGGTTCCGGTTGCAGTTTCGAGGCCACCGCAGGGTCGATTTTCCCGGCTTCGGCAATCAGCCCGATCAGCCGCCCCTGTTTTTCGGTGATCGAGCGGTCAACCAGAGCCGCGTACCGGAACCCTTCACCCTGTTCGTTCATGTCGATCTTGCGCTGGAGCAGCCCCGAAATGCCGGTGGTCAATTCGATGATCTCGCCCTGCAACGCCTCATGCCCGGCCGGCAAACGGAACTCCCGGATCGAGGCCTGCAAGAGGGAGCGGGCCTCAAGAGCATCCTTCTGCCCGCTGACATCGAAGAGTTCGACAAAGCGCCCGTTGGCGATCAGCAGATCGTCGAGCTGACGGCCCGCATCCCGCACCATTTTCAGATAACCGGTCGCAGTCGCCGGAATGCCGTAGTTCTGGCAGGTGCTCAGCGCATTGCGCAACGCCGTGATCCGCTCGGCGGGAGTCAGTTCTTCGCATTCGCCAAGCTTGCACAGGGCGGCGGCCTTGGCGTAGTGCATGTTGTTCGCCCCGAAATACTCGATCACGCTGCGCCAGGTGTCGGGCTTGCGCACGATCACCGCGTTGGATTCGTGCTGAAGAATCGGCACGAGCCGCGACAGCCGCTCCTCCTGGGCGATCGCCAGCGCCCGGAACAGCAGATAGCTTGCGTTGCGGTGCTGCGATTCAAGTTGCAGGAGGCTTCTGGCGGCAATGCGCAACGAGCGGATCTTCACCGTTGACGGCGCGTCCATCGTCATCACCTGCGCCGACACGGCGGCGATTTTGGCCGAAAGCTGTTCCGGTGTATCGGAAACGGATGCGGCGGACAGAAGCGAACAGTCGAGCAGACCCGAGAGCGCGGCCATCCTGATGGCGGGGTCTTCGGAGAGCGACAGCTCCCGGTAGAGCCGCGCGGCCTGGTCGATCATTCCGCCCCTGAAGCGGTACACCGCAATCTGGTAGCGCTGCCACTGCCCGCCGCTGCCAAGCGACTCCATGACCGATGCCGCCTTGCCATACCGTCCAAGCTCGGCGTACATCCGGGCCGTATCAAACCCGGCAGCCGTGCGCAGGGAGTCGTCGAGCTTTCCCGCCACGGCATGGGTTTCCAGACTCTCCCAGGTACGGAACGCCGCCTGGTACCGTCCGGTCAGGTACTCGATGCGCCCTTTCCGGCACAACGCTTCGAGCGCCTCCCGCCTGAAGCCCTTCAGCGTATCGGCGGCCAGCGCGCGATCGTAGTGTTCGAGCGCCTCCGCATAGCGCTTCTGCCGCTCCAGACGCCCGGCCTCCTCGTAAAGCGACGACGGGGCGCTCTCCGGCTCCTGCTGGCTGCAGGCAGCAAGCGCCAGCGTGAAGAGCATGAGGAGAACGGCGGAATAAAAGGAGAATCGAGGCTTGTTCATGGCTTGCCTGCCGGTAATGGTTTGTTTGTCTTCCCTTGCGCATCCCGGCGGTCAGGCAAAGACCGCAAGGATGCATCCTGGACCGATCAAGAATAATACGCACAGAAAACCCCTTCATCACCCAGATTTTACACATAATCTCACCAAAGCTCAAGCCGCCTGGCAAGACGCCGCAATGAACGTTCAGAGACTCCGGCAAGTTATAGCGTGAACAGATCAACTCTTACGGAACGGAAAACCCTTTCGCCCGGGAAACTGGCGGAGGCCTCTCTTCACCACTGACCGATGAACTCCTACAGCGCCGAAGCGATCGTCATCCTGCTTCTGATCCTCTTCAACGGAGTGCTCTCGCTGGCGGAGTTTGCCATCATCTCCTCCAGCCCGGCGCGGCTTCGGGAACTTCGCGAGGCCGGTTATCCATCGGCGCAGCGCGTGCTCCGGCTGCTCGACAACGCCAGCGAGCTGCTCTCCTCGATGAAAGCCGCCATCACCCTGGTCAGCATCACGACGGGCGTGCTGGGCGGAATCTTCTTTTCCGGCGCCCTCGACTCGCTTTTCGGCCTCACTGCCCTGCCGGCGCCGTACCGCCAGCCGCTCGCGCTCGCCGTGGTGATCCTGCTGCTGAGCTACCTGAGCCTGGTGTTCGGCGCGCTGCTTCCGAAAAAGATCGCCCTGCGCCACCCCGAAGCCATCGCCCTCAGGCTCGCCCACGGCATCGACCTGCTCGTCGGCGCCAGCGCGCCGGCGGTGCTGCTGGCCAGAGCCTCGACGCGGCTGCTGCTCAGAGCGCTCGGCATCGACACGGCGGAAAACCCCTCGGTGAGCGACGAGGATGTGATGCTCATGATCCGGCAGGGCACCAAAAAAGGGGTGTTCGAGTCGGTTGAGTACGACATGATCGCGCGCATCTTCCGGATGAGCGACAAGCACGCCAGCTCCATCATGACCCCGCGCACCGAAATCGAATGGCTCGATCTTGAGCTGCCCGATGAGGAGCTGATCGCGCGAATCAAGGCCAGCGGACGTTCGCGCTTTCCGGTTGCCGAAGGGAGCCTCGACGAGCTGCTCGGCGTGGTGCGCTCGCTCGACCTGGTCAACTTCCGCCTCTCCGGCAACGGCAGCATCAAAACCGCCATCCGCGACTCGATGAAGGTGCCGCTCTTCGTGCCCGAATCGGTGCCCGCCTTCAAGGTGATGGAAATCTTCAAGAAAAACCGCGCGCACATGGCGCTGGTCATCGACGAACACGGTTCGGTGCAGGGCGCCATCACGCTGACCGACGTGCTCGAAAGCATCGTCGGCGACATTCCGGCGGACGATCCTGCAATCATCGACCGCAGGATCGTGCGGAGAAGCCAGCGCACCTGGATCGTTGACGGCATGTTGCCGGTCGATGAGTTCATTTCGGCCTTCGGTCTGGACGCCGACCGTTTTTTCGACGAAAACGAACCGAATTACGACACCATGAGCGGCTTCATGATGACCCGCCTCGGCGAGGTTCCGTCGGTCTCCGACACGGCTGAATGGAAAGGCATCGCCTTCAGGGTCATCAAAATGAACGGAAAACGGGTCGGGCGCATTCTTGTAAAGCTGGATGAAAAAACCGCCGCCAACATAACGGAAAAAGAGACACCATCATGATCGAACAAGGCAAAGAAGCGCCGGAGTTCACCCTGCCGGACGCTACGGGAAAAATGGTTTCCCTGACGGAATTCAGGGGCAAAAAAGTGCTGCTGATTTTCTACCCGGGAGACGACACACCGGTCTGCACTGCGCAGATGTGCGATTACCGCAATAACGTGACCGAATTCACCAAACGCGGCATCGAGGTCATCGGCATCAGCGGCGACAGCCCCGAGTCGCACCGCCAGTTCGCCGAAAAGCACGAGCTGCCGTTCCTGCTCCTGAGCGACCAGGAGCGTACCGCCGCCAAAGCCTACGACGCGCTCGGCTTTCTCGGCATGGCGCAGCGCGCCTACGTGCTGATCGATGAAAAGGGCATGGTGCTGCTCGCCTACAGCGACTTCCTGCCGGTCACCTACCAGCCCATGAAGGATCTGCTTGCCCGCATCGACGCCTCCTGAAAAGCGGCAAAGCTGAAGAGACTTCAGGGCACCTCTAAAAAGTATCATGAGCGGCCCGAGTGCAAGGCGGCTGGAGCGCAGAAACCGGAGCGTATACGGAGTACGTGAGGATTTCGAGCACCACCCAAGCGCCGACAATCGTGACGCGCAATAAGTTTTTAGAGGTGCCCTTCATCCGCAAAGCCAGGAATTTTCCTGACCGCTAAGCTTGTCTTTCCTGCCATTCTCCGCCGTCCCGGCCACTATCGGGGCGGGCGAAGAGTGGCAGGAAAATCTTGCAGGATAGTTTCGATCCGGGAGTAAATCCAGTGTCCCGAAACACCGGAGTCCTCACTTCGTTCAGAATCACAAACCAGCCGGAACCCGGCGAGCCACCGGAAAGTCGTTCAGGGCGCTCTTGATCCGGAACTTTTTTTGTATCTTCGCGGGCAACTTTTTCAGAACAAAATGCAGACCTCCACCATGGAACGTACCCTTACCATCCTGAAGCCCGATTGCGTGCGCAAGCAGCTCATCGGCGCCGTGACCGACAAGATCGAGCGCGCCGGTTTCCGCATCGTGGCGATGAAGAAAACCCGCCTCACCAAAGAGACCGCCGGCGCATTCTACGCCGTGCACAAGGAGCGCCCGTTCTACGGCGAGCTGGTCGATTTCATGTCCTCCGGCCCGTGCGTACCGATGATCCTCGAAAAGGAGAACGCCGTCGCTGATTTCCGCACGCTCATCGGCGCCACCGATCCGGCGCAGGCCGACGAAGGCACCATCCGCCAGCTCTACGCCGACAGCAAGGGCGAGAACATCATCCACGGCTCCGACTCCGCCGAGAACGCCGCCATCGAAGGCGCCTTCTTCTTCGCGGCTGAAGAGGTCGTCCGCGTTGACTGATCCATAAGGTCACCCCGAAAAAAAAGGCTGTCCCTCCAACAGAAGGACAGCCTTTTCTTTTTTACGATTTGCGCCCGAAGCCACCCCCGCTACTCCCTTTCCCGGTCTGCCGAATCCATCCACCCTTTCCGGATATCGACCAGCGATTCGCTGAAGGTTTCACCGTAAATGTCCCAGACGGTGACGAACAGCGCGGCGATCACCGGGCCGATGATGAAGCCGAACACCCCGAACATGCCGATGCCGCCAAGCGTTCCGAAAAAGATGAACAGCTCGTGCATCTGCGTGTCGCGGCCGACCAGAACCGGGCGGAGAATGTTGTCGATCTGGCCGACCACGATGCTGCAAAAGAGCGCCAGGCCTGCCGCCTGAAGGTATTGGCCAGAGACGGCAAGCATGATTACGGCGGGAATCCACACGATCGGCGGGCCGATCATCGGCAGAATGGAGAGCAGGGCCATGACCGTTCCCCAGAACGCCGCGCTTTCGATTCCCGCGATGCTGAAGGCGATTCCGGCAAGGCTTCCCTGCACCATGCCGATCACCAGGGTTCCCCTGATGGTAGCCCTCGTCACCGAAAGGAACTTGTCGAGCAGCCGCCGCTGGTCGGTTTCGCTCAGGGGAAGATAGGCCCGTATCTTTTCCATCAGCGACTCGCCGTCCTTCAGGAAAAAGAACATGGTGTACCAGAAAATGAAAAACAGGACAATATCGAACAGGGCCGCATACGTGAAGGTGGACAGACGCTCGAAGAGACCTGAACCCAGGCTGCCGAGCATTTCGCTCGCTTTTTCGAGAATCTGGTCGCTGTAGATTTCGATATCCTGATAAAACGGCAGGTTCACCAGCAGGGAATCGAAGGCGCCGGGAGTGCGGAAACGCTCACGGATGAGCGGAATGGCCGTCTGGCTGAGCGATACCGCCTGGCTGGCCACGATGATCAGCAGGCCGGCAAGCGGCAGAAACACAATCACCAGATAGGCTGTGATCGTCAGCCCGGCATTCAGCCCCTTGTGGTCGCCAAACAGCCGCTGGAGCCTGTTGAACAGCGGAATGCCGAGACCCGCGAAAATCCCCGCCAGAAGAATGGTGATCAGAAACTGCCGTATCATCGACAGGAACAGCGACGAGATCAGGATGGTCGCGACAAGCACGACAATCTGGTTGACGGTGCGGGTATTGAGCTGAATCATCGGGTTCGGGCGTTCGTTCGGTACCCCGGCGGGCGCTTCACCTGGGCAGGCCGGTTATCTTCAATGTACGGCAGAACATGTCCGGCTCAAAATGCGCGACCTCGCCCGGAACAATCACCTGCCATCAGAGACGCCTTGCGGGATCCGTCTCCGTGAGCAGCGCCGCCCGCACCAGCGCGACCGCGAA
>JAFGER010000012.1 GCA_016931495.1 Chlorobiaceae bacterium
AAGAGGAGGCCGAGTCGCTCCGGGAGCTGCTCACGTCGCGACAACACGGGCAGCGGCAGGTGCGCTTCACCGTGCCGCGCATCGGCGAAAAGGCCCGGCTCATCGACATGTGCCTCGACAACGCCGAGCACCACCTGCACGAGTTCATGGTGCAGAAAAAACTGCGCGGAGAGATTTCGAGAAAATCCCCGGCGCTCGAATCGCTCCAGCAGGTGCTTCATCTCGAAAAGCTCCCCGAACGCATCGAGTGCTTCGACAACTCCCATTTCCAGGGCACGGACTACGTCAGCTCGATGGTTACCTTCGTGTCGGGCAAGCCGAAAAAATCCGATTACCGCAAGTTCAAGCTGAAAAGCTTCGAAGGTTCGGACGACTACGCCGCCATGCGCGAAGCTCTCACGCGGCGCTACGGAGGCTCGCTCGCCGGGGAGTTGCCGATGCCCGACCTGGTGCTCATCGACGGCGGCAAGGGGCAGGTGAACGTCGCCTGGCAAGCGTTGCGGGAACTCGGCCTCGACCTTCCGGTGGCGGGCCTGGCCAAGCGGCTTGAAGAGATTTTCGTGCCGAACGAACGCGACCCGTACAACCTTCCGAAAACCTCGCCCGCGCTCAAGCTTCTGCAACAATTGCGTGACGAAGCGCACCGCTTCGCCATCACCTACCACCGCAAGCTCCGGACGGACAGGACGATCCGCACCGAGTTGACCGGCATCCGGGGCATCGGCGAAAAGAGCGCCGAGAAGCTGCTGAGCCGCTTCGGATCGGTCGAAACCATCGCAAAAGCCTCCGTCGAAGAGCTTTCCGAAGTAACCGGAAGAAAAACGGCGGAAAGCATTTACCGCTATTTCAGGGAGCAAGGCGCCGGCGAGCCCTGAAAGAGTCTGCCCGCAAAGAGCGCTTTTTATGAAAAATTCTGCTATATTTTTCCATTGATTTTTATGATCGTGAATTTTGCTCGAAGCGTGTATGAGTCTGCTTGATTTTTTCGATGACGAACAGAACTATTCGGCGGATGAATTTCCCTACCGTCCGGAATGGGACTCCGACCCCGATTCGATACACGATCCGGAAGAACTGATCGACCTGATCGCCCGCCTCAACGAGGAAGGGTTGCACGAGGAGTCGCTCGTCGCGGCCCGCCGCCTCGAAGAGCTTGCACCCTTCAATGCGGAAACCTGGTTTCACCTGGGCAACAGCCTGACGCTCAACGCCCTGTTCGACGAGGCGCTTGAAGCGTTTCAGCAGGCGATGGTGCTCAGCCCCGCCGACAGCGAAATGACCCTCAATCTCGCGCTGGCCTACTTCAACACCGGCAAGCTCGAAGAGGCGCTTGAGGAGATCGACAGGGTCGTGACCGATTCCACCACAGAAAAGGAGACGCACTTCTACCGCGGGCTCATTCTGCAACGGCTCGAACGCTACGAGGAGGCCGAAGGGTATTTCATCCACAGCCTCAGCCTCGACCCGGAGTTCGCCGAAGCCTGGTACGAACTGGCCTACTCGCGCGACATTCTCGGCAGGCTCGACGAAAGCCTTGTCGCCTACGACAAAGCGATCGACCTCGATCCGTACAACATCAACGCCTGGTACAACAAGGGCCTCGTGCTGAGCAAGCTCAAGCGCTACACCGAGGCGCTCGAAGCCTACGACATGGCGCTGGCCATTGCCGACGACTTCAGCTCGGCCTGGTACAACCGGGCCAACGTGCTGGCCATCACCGGCGAAATCGGGGAAGCCGCCGAGAGCTACTCGAAGACCCTCGAAATCGAGCCAGACGACATCAACGCCCTCTACAACCTCGGCATTGCCAGGGAGGAGCTCGAACAGTACGAACAGGCGATCGCCTGCTACAACCGCTGCATCGAGCTGAATCCGGAGTTCGCCGACGCCTGGTTCGCGCTGGCCTGCTGCTACGAAGCGCAGGAAAAGTTCGAGGCCTCGCTCGAAGCCATCGGTTACGCGCTGACCGAAATGCCGGAGTGCATCGACTTCCTCTTGCTCAAGGCGGAGATCGAGTACAACCTCGGACAGCTCGACCAGTCGATCCGCACCTACGAATCCATCATCCCGCTGGAGCCGGAAAGCCCGCAGATATGGCTCGACTACGCGATGGTGCTGCGCGATGCGGGCGCGATGGACGAGTCTATCCGGGCGCTCGAAGAGTCCATCTCGCTGCAACCCTTCTCGGCTGAAGCCCACTTCGAGATCGCCGCGACCTACTTCGCGATGGGCGACAACCAGAGCACCGTCAAGGCGCTCAGCAAGGCCTTCAAGATCGACCCGGACAAGAAGCGGCTCTTCCAGAGCACCTTCCCCGAACTCTATCAGCAGGACGCGGTGCGCCGCCTGCTGGATATTTCCTGAACCGGCGGCGGAGCGTTCAACGTGTCGAAACGGCAGGCAATCAACGTGTTCGGACTTATCGGCAGGAACGTCGATTACTCGTGGTCGCCCCTGATTCACAACACGGCGTTCCAGGCCCTCGGCCTCCCCTGCGTCTATACCATCTTCAACATCGCGGCTCCGGAACTGGTGGGCGATGCGCTCAACGGCAGCCGCGCGCTCGGCATTTCGGGGTTCAACGTGACCATCCCGTACAAGAAAACCGTCGTGCCGTTCCTTGACGAGCTGTCCGCCGAAGCTGAGGCCATCGGGGCGGTGAACACCATCGTCAACGACCATGGCCGCCTGAAGGGGCACAATACCGACATCGCCGGATTTGCCGCGCCGCTCGTGCCTCTGGCTGAGAGGATTCACGGCAAGCCGGTCTGCATCTTCGGCAACGGCGGAGCGGCGCTGGCCGCCGTCGAGGCGTTCCGGCTCCATTTCCGCCCGTCGTCGGTGCGGCTCATGGTCAGGAATCCGAAAAAAGCCGAAGCGATGCTCGAAGGGTACGCGCACCGCGAGCTGGTCGAACCCCGCCTGACTTCGGAGCTTGACGGGCCAAGCGGCAAAACGCTGCTCGGCGAGTGCTGCGTCATCGTCAACGCCACGCCCATCGGCACGGCGGGAAGGGACGACGCCATCCGGAGCGTCGTGCCTCCGGGCCGCAACCTGCTGCACGAAGGGCAGATCGTCTATGACATGGTTTACCATCCGCTCGAAACGCCCCTGCTCGCCGAAGCACGGGCTGCCGGGGCGACCACCATTTCAGGCATCGAGATGCTTATCGGCCAGGCCGCGCGCTCCTTCTTCATCTGGACAGGCCAACAGATGCCCGTCGAAACCGTCAGGAACACCGTGCTGGCAGAGATCGAAAAAAGCGGGGCGGCATAAGATTTCGATCTCCTGAAACAGCTCTCCACGCGGCGACGGTTTGAAAATCACTGCCGGCGGTGATACATTCCGTCGGGCAATCCGATCCAGTCTGACAACGAAACTGATTCCATGGCACTCTTTTACCTGCTTGCGCTCTTCATGGTCATCCTCGACCGGGCGACCAAACTCCTCGCGATACACCACCTTCGCGAAAATCCGGACGGCATCGTCATCATCCACGACTGGCTCAAACTCATGTACGCCGAGAACCTCGGCATCGCCTTTGGCGTCAGGCTCCTGCCGCCGTGGGGCCTGCTCTTGCTGACGCTCTTCATCTCCGCCGGAGTGGTCTGGTATGTCTGGAAATCGCAAAACCGCACGCCACTGTTTCTTACGGCCTTCGCGCTCATTCTCGGCGGAGGAATCGGCAACCTCATCGACCGCGTCATGCTCGGTTATGTGGTTGACTTCATCTGGTTCGACCTCTACCAGGGCGTACTCTTCGGCAGCTACGTGTCGCTCTGGCCGATCTTCAACGTGGCCGACTCGTGCATCACCATCGGCGCCGGTATGCTGGTTTTCTTTCACGACAGGATGTTCGCCAAACCATGACTGCAACCGTGCCCGCTCTGGCCGACATCCACTGCCATCTCTCGTTTCCGGAGTTTGACGCCGACCGCGATCAGGTGATCGAACGGCTGCGGGAGGCGGGCGTCGAACTGCTTGTCGATCCCGGCACCTGCGCGGAATCGAGCCGCCGCTCCATTGCGCTGGCCGGGCGGTACGACTTCATCTTCGCCAACGTCGGCCTGCACCCGCACGAGGTCACCGGGCCGCTGAGCGCGGAGATGTACGGCGAGCTTGAAACGCTGGCCCGCGCGGAGAAGGTGGTGGGCATCGGCGAAATCGGCCTCGATTACCACTGGCCCGACCACCATCCGGAAGCACAGCGGGAGGCGTTCCGCGAAATGCTGCGCATGGCCGCCCGGCTCGACCTGCCGGTGGTCATCCACTGCCGCGACGCCTGGCCCGACACGCTGCGCATCCTCTCCGAAGAGCGCACCTCCGCCCTGCGCGGCGCGATGCACTGCTTTTCCGGCGACCTCGACCTGGCCCGCCGCTGCATCGCGCTCGGCCTGAAGCTCTCGATTCCCGGCGTCGTGACCTACAAGAAATCGATCCTGCCGGAGGTGGTGGCCAACGTGAGCCTCGACGACCTGCTCTCCGAAACCGACGCTCCGTACCTGGCCCCCGTACCCATGCGCGGCAAGAGGAACGAACCGGCATTCGTGGCGCACACCGTCCAGAAAATCGCCGACCTCCGTCCCGAAAGCTTTGAGGAGGTTACCGAAGCGATTTTCAGCAACGCAAAAAGGCTTTTCAACATCGCGTAAACCCGCCGGCTGCCGTCAGATTTTGAAATTCATGGTAACTTCCGTAGGTTGATCGACGCCGGAAAACGGTTGGGCAGCCAGTCAAAAACAGAGAGTACAAACCCGCATGAATCCCACGCAAAAAGAGAAAACCTTCGACGAATCAACGCTTGCCGACCGGTGGCTTGAAATCGTCCTCCTTCATAAAAACAAGCTTGTCGCACTCGTTTCGATCATCCTGATCGTCGTTGGCGGAGGTTTGTTCTGGATGCAGAAGGTCAAGACCGATGAAAAGGCCGCCTCACTCGAACTGATGAAGGTCGCCCCCTACGTTGCGTCAGCAAGCAGCGCCAGCCCCGCCGAAAACGATGCGGTGCTCGGCAACCTGCAAACCATCATCAAGCGCTGGGGCCATACGCCAAGCGGCAACCAGGCCAGGCTCTATCTGGCCACGCTCTATTGCAACAGCGGCAAAACCGGAGAAGCGCTTGCGCTGTACGAGGCGTTCAAGAGCGGCAACAAGGATCTGCAAGCTTCGGCCATTGGCGGAAGCGCCGCCTGCCGTGTGCAGCAGAAAAAATACGCCGAAGCCGCAGCCGGTTATGAAAAAGCCTCGCAGACCGCCGAAAACGAAGCGCTCAAGGCGATGTACCTCAACAATGCCGCCGAAAGCTACAGGCTGGACGGCCAGCCCGCCGAGGCGGTCAAACGGTTTGAACAGGTGGTCAAATCCTGGCCCGAGAGCAGCTCCGCGGCCGTCGCCCAGCGCACCCTCTGGCGTCTTGAAGGCCAGGGCGTCCCGGTACCGCAACTCTGAACTTTCTTACGACACTCAACCAGAAGTAACATGGCAGAAAAATTCATCATCAGGACCAGCATGGGAGACATCACGATCTCCCTCTATGACGACACCCCGCAGCACCGCGACAACTTCGTCAAACTCGTCGGCGAGAACTACTACGACGGCATCCGCTTCCACCGGGTGATCGAAGGGTTCATGATCCAGTCCGGCGACCCGCTCTCCCGCTTTGACGACAAGCGCATGATGCACGGCACCGGCGGCCCGGAGTATCGCGTTCCGGCTGAAATCAAGCACTCCAACAAGAAAGGCACGCTGGCCGCCGCAAGAGACAACAATCCGCAGAAAGCCTCGTCGGGCAGCCAGTTCTACATCAACCAGGCCGACAACAACTTCCTCGATGGCGAATACACCGTGTTCGGCGTCGTGGAGTCGGGCATCGAGGTGGTCGATGCGATTGCCGCCGTCGATACCGACATGCGCGACAACCCGCTGAAACCGGTCACCATCGAAACCATCGTCCCGGTAACCGCCTGATCGCCGAAAGCATGGAGAGCATCGCCGAAAATCTCGCCGCCGTCAGGGCACAAATCTCGGAGGCCTGCCGGAAAGCGGGCCGGAGTGAGCATGAAGTGACCCTCATCGCCGTCTCCAAAACCAAGAGCGCCGCCGCCGTGCGCGAGGCCTGGGAGGCCGGCCAGCGTGAGTTCGGCGAGAGCTACGTGCAGGAGTTTCTCGACAAGCAGGAAGCGCCCGAGCTGGCGGGCCTTCCGCTCGACTGGCACTTCATCGGTCACCTCCAGTCCAACAAGGTCCGGCAGATCGTCGGCAAGGTGACGATGGTGCACGGCATCGACAAGGTTTCGACCGCCGAAGAGCTGTCGAAACGCGCCGCGCAACATGGCATCGAAGTCGATTTCCTGCTCGAAGTGAACGTCTCGCGCGAAAGCACCAAGTACGGCCTCGATCCCGCCTCGTTGCTCCAGGCCGCCGAAGCGTGCTTCACCCTGCCGAACGTGCGGCTGCGGGGGCTGATGACGATCGCCTCGCCCGACCCGGACGCCGCCCGGCGCGAATTCTCGGAACTGCGCGAAACCCTCGACAAAATCCGCAGAAACGCCCCCGATCCCGCCCAACTCACCGAACTCTCGATGGGCATGAGCGGCGATTTCGAGGAGGCAATTCAGGAGGGAGCCACCATGATCCGCATAGGAACGGCCATCTTCAGCTGGCGGTGAAGAGAACAAAATGGACTTGGTGGGCAAGAGAGAAGAATAAATTCCGTAACGTTATCTTCTCATAGATTGTCCTTCGTCCACTGCGTCCATTCCGTCCACCTGAGTCTGTAAGATAAAGTGTGTAAACGGTCATAGTTTCCTATCATGTAAAAAGGAGAACAGCTATGGCCAGAAAGAAAGAGAA
>JAFGER010000086.1 GCA_016931495.1 Chlorobiaceae bacterium
AATCTTCACGTACTCCGTGTACGCTCCGGTTTCTGCGCTCCAGCCGCCTTGCACTCGGGCCGCTCATGACACTTTTTAGAGCTGCCCGTTAGTCTGCACTTAATGTAAGACATTTCATCAAAAAGGCAGAAAACCCGCAGGAGGCTGTCTCAAAAGTCGTTGATCAAACGGTTTCACTGAACTCAGCCTCTTTTTCATTCTGAACGAAGTGAAGAATCCGGTTTTCGGGGATTGCCATTAAGTGAATAATTTATCAAGCGTTACGAAAATCCTCCGGATTCTTCGCCCGACTTTGTCAGACTCAGCATGACAGGAAAAATCGAGCACACATGAAATGAATCTATCCTTTTGAGACAGCCTCGACCCCGTCGTCTGCGTCTTCCACTTCGTCCATCCGGCTCCTCACAGCTCCATCGCTTCGAGCGCTTCGTGCAGCGTGCGGCAGCCGTGAATCCGGATCGGCAGTTTTTTGAGCGACGGCTTCAGCTCGCGGGTGTTCGACTCCGGCAGCACGATCGACTTGAAGCCGAGGTGCACCGCTTCGCGGATGCGGCGCTCGCCGTCGCTGATGGCTCGCAGCTCGCCCGACAGGCCGATCTCGCCGCAGCAGCAGGCCGTGGGGCTGCACGGCTTGTCCTGCAAGCCGGAGGCGACGGCGGCGGCGATGGCCAGGTCCGCTGCCGGTTCGACCAGCTTCAGGCCGCCCGCGATCTTGACGAACACATCCTGCCCGGCGGTCTGGAACTGCAAGCGCTTTTCGAGCACGGCGAGGATGATGGCGATGCGCTTGAGGTCGAAGCCCGTGCTGATGCGCTGCGGCATCGAGTAGCCGGTGCGCGAGACCAGCGCCTGCACCTCCACCATGAGCGCCCGCGACCCCTCGATGCCGGCCAGCACGGCGGTGCCCGGCACATCCGTCCGTCGATCTGAAATGAAGAACTCCGAGGGGTTCGAGACCTCGGTTAACCCGTCCTCCTCCATCTTGAAAACGCCGATTTCGTTGGTCGGGCCGAAGCGGTTTTTGACCGAGCGGACGATCCGGTAGCGCTGGTAGTTTTCGCCCTCGAACTGCAACACCGTATCGACCATGTGCTCCAGCGCTTTCGGCCCGGCCAGCGACCCCTCCTTGGTGATGTGGCCGATGATGAGCAGAATGAAGTTCTGCTCCTTGGCCGCGCGGATGAGCGAGGCGGCGCATTCGCGAATCTGCGTGATGGTGCCTGCCGAACTCTGGTAGTCGCTCGAATAGACGGTCTGGATCGAATCGACGATCACCATTTCCGGCTGCTCGCTGGCGATGGCGTCGAGGATGCGTTCGAGCGCCACTTCCGAAACCAGCCGCAGGTTCGGGGCCTTGATCGAGAGCCGCCGGGCGCGTTCGCGGATCTGGTTCGGCGACTCCTCGCCCGCCACATAGAGCACCTTTTTGCCACCGAGACGCGGCACGAGCTGGATCATCAGCGTCGATTTGCCGATGCCCGGCTCGCCGCCCACCAGGATCGCCGAGGCCTCCATCAGCCCGCCGCCGAGCACGCGGTCGAGCTCGCCGATGCCGGTCAGCGTGCGGTGGAATCCGGCGGGCGTGGCGTCGTCGAGGTTCTGCACCTCCGGCAGGGAGCCGGACGGGCGTTTCTTGCGGGTTTTGCCGTCCGGCTCTTCAGCGTGGGTTTCAACCAGCGTGCCCCAGCTCTGGCACTCGAAGCAGCGTCCCTGGTATTTCAGCGAAACAGCCCCGCAGGCGGAGCAGATATAGCGAACGGTCGATTTTGCCATGAAGCGGTCGATGTCGGTTTTCTCACCAGGCCGGCAGCTTTGCAACTTTCGGCCCGATTGATTACATAGTGTGCTCTCGCGCGGAGGCGTCGCTGTTTCGAGGCAACTGCCGTGCGCAAAGTTTCGTTAAAGATCAGGCGACCCTTGAATTTTCACCGGTTCCAGCCTGATGCTGGTCACGATGAACGGTCAAAGTAAAAAGATAGTGAAGACTCCTCAAAAGCTCAGGCAGTTTTTCCAGCCTCTGATTTCCATCAATTCCACCCTTGCCCACGATGTCCGTTGTTTCAATCGGTGAAGTGCTTGTTGATCGCGACGTGCTCGATGCGCGCTTCTGTTGTCCTCTCGAACAGTGCAAGGGAGCCTGCTGCATCGAGGGCGAGCTCGGCGCGCCGGTTGACGAAGCCGAGGCGCGGTACCTCGAAAGCACGGTCGAACCGCTGCGCCGCCTGCTCCCGGAGCGCAATCTCCGATACATCCGCCGTCACGGCTGCACGGAAATCTATCAGGGCAACCTCTACACCCGCACCATCGAGGAGCGCGAATGCGTGTTCGTCATCCACGAGAATGGCGTTGCGCTCTGCGCGGTCGAGGCGGCCTGGAAAAAGGGCGAGCTTCCGGCCACCAAGCCCTTGTCGTGCCGCCTCTTCCCGATCCGGGTGCGAAAAAAGTTCGGATTGGATTATCTTGTCTATGAACAACATGCCATGTGCCGCGAGGCCCGCAGCCGGGGCGCGGAACAGCAGGTCAGGCTTATTGATTACGTTGGTTCGGCCCTCATCGACCGCTACGGACGCGAGTGGTACGAAAGCCTGAAGGCATTTGCCGATTCATCCACCTGAAGCATTCATGGCCGAGATCAGGCTACAGCAGAGGCAAAGCCTCCAACTCTCCGCGCAGCAGGTGCTCACCAGCCAGCTGCTGCAACTTCCGCTCAACCAGCTCGAACAGCGGATTTACGAGGAGGTGCAGGAAAATCCGATGCTCGAACTGGTCGAGGAGCCGCAGCTTGCCGATTCCCGGAACAGCGCGGACGCCGCACCGACGGCGGAGGATTCGCAGGAGCTGTTCGATTCGGAGGAGCGGTTTGATCGCACATCCCTCAAAGCCTCTGCCGACGGAAAGGCTTCGCCTGCCGCCAGTTCATCCGGTTCGTCCGCGGGCGGCGCGGAGGAGCGCTTTTTCCAGGCTGTGCAGCACGACACCTTTCACGAGCAGTTGCTGCGCGAGTTGTCGCTTCAGGAGGGGATCGGAGAGCGCGAGGTGCTCATTGCCGCCGAAATTCTCGGCAATCTCGACAGCGACGGCTATCTTGCCGAAGAGCTCCCGGTGATTATCGACGGACTCCGGCAGGCGGGCCTCGATGCCGATGAAGCTGAAATCCGCTCTGTCCAGCAGCGCATCTGGTATCTCGATCCGCCGGGCGTGGCGGTCTCCGGTCTCCGGCAGCGGCTGCTGGTGCAGCTTTCGGTCTTCGAGGGCAATCACGACCCGGAAGCGGTGAGCCTGGCGCGCGCGATTCTGCAGGAGGCGTTCGACGATTTCATGAACAAGCGGTTCGACCGGCTGCTCAAAAAGTTCGATACCGGCAAGCGGCAGCTCGAAGAGGCCACCCGTGTGATTACGTCGCTTGACCCGCACCCTGCTGGCGTGTTTGTCGATGAGGGTGGGCACTACATCTCGCCCGATTTCATCGTCACCTACGAAAATGGCGCGCTGACGGCGGTGCTCAACGACCGGAGCAGTCTGTCGGTCAGGGTTTCCGACGACTACCGCCAGACGCTTGCCAGCCGCAGCATTCCGAAGGAGGATCGGCAGTTTATGCGCCAGAAGCTCCAGCGGGCGGGCGATTTCGTCACGGCGCTGCAAGTCAGGCGCCAGACGCTGCTGAAGGTGATGGAGACGTTGCTGGTCACGCAGGCCCGTTTTTTCATCGATGGCCCGCGCTACCTTCAGCCGCTGGTCATGAAGACCGTGGCCGAAGAGAGCGGCTACGATATTTCAACCATCAGCCGCGCGGTCAACGGCAAATACGTCCAGACGCGCTACGGCGTTTTCGAGCTGAAATATTTCTTCAGCGGCGCGATTTCAACCGGCGAGGGCGAGGAGCTGTCGTCGAGAATCATCAAGCAGCAGCTCCGCGAGCTGATCGGGGCGGAGAATCCGTCCGAACCGCTCAGCGATGACCGGCTGGCTGAACTGCTTGGCGAAAAAGGGGTGAAGATCGCCCGGCGTACGGTTGCAAAATACCGGGAACAAATGCAAATTCCAGTTGCAAGATTAAGAAAAAAAATAGGTTAAACTCACCATTACGACTGAAATCATGGGTCAGCAAAAACCTCGGATACGATCGACCACGGTCATCGGTGTACTCAGGGATGGCAAGGCGGCGCTTGGCAGTGACGGGCAGATGACGCTCGGCAACACCGTCATGAAGCACTCGACCCGCAAGATCCGCAGCCTCTACCAGGGCCGGTTCATTGCCGGATTTGCCGGAGCCACCGCCGACGCGCTCACCCTGCTCGACCGTTTCGAGTCGAAGCTCGAAGCCTACAGCGGACGGCTCGATCGCGCTGCCGTGGAGCTTGCCAAAGACTGGCGCACCGACAAATACCTCCGCCGCCTCGAAGCGATGCTGGCCGTCGTCAGCCAGGACAAGGCGCTCATCATCTCAGGCACGGGCGACGTCATCGAGCCGGAGGATGGCATCGTGGCCATCGGCAGCGGCAGCATGTACGCGCTGGCTGCGGCGCGGTCACTCATCAGGCACACGACGCTCTCCGCCGAAGAGGTCGTCCGCGAAAGCCTGCAAACCGCCGCCGACATCTGCATCTACACCAACGACCACATTGTCGTCGAGACCCTCTGAGCAAGGCTTGCCGCCGACAGGGTTCTCTCTCTCGAACTATCGAATGCCATGAACAAGGATCAGGATATGACACTTTCCAGCGAACTTCAGAACCCTTCCGTGCGGCGGATCGGTGACGAGCAGCTTACGCCGACGCAGATTGTCGAACAGCTCGACAAATACATCATCGGCCAGAAAGAGGCCAAGAAATCGGTTGCCATCGCCCTGCGCAACCGCCTTCGCCGCCAGAACGTCGGCGAGGAGCTGCGCGACGAAATCATGCCGAACAACATCATCATGATCGGCCCAACCGGCGTCGGCAAGACCGAAATCGCCCGTCGGCTGGCCAAGCTCGCCCGCGCGCCTTTCGTGAAGGTCGAAGCCTCGAAGTTCACTGAGGTGGGTTACGTGGGGCGCGACGTCGAATCGATGATCCGCGACCTGGTCGAGCAATCCGTCGCGATGGTGCGGAGCGAGAAATCGGAGGAGGTGCGCGAAAAAGCGGCGTTGCTCGTTGAAGAGCGCCTGCTCGACATTCTCCTGCCTCCCGTCAGCGGCATCGAAGAGCCGGAGCGTTCCGGCGACGAAGACGAGACCGTGGTTGTCGAGGGTGACGCCGAGGTGGTCAGCGACAAGAATCTCGAACGCGAAGTCAATCGCAAAAGCCGCCAGAAGATGCTCGAACGGCTCCGCTCCGGACGCATGGAGGATCGCCAGATCGAGCTGGAGACCAGCAGCGACGGGCAGGGAGGCATGATGCAGATTTTCGGGCCGCTCGGCCAGATGGAAGAGCTTGGCGGCATCATGCAGGATCTGATGAGCGGCATGCCGAAAAAGAAGAAAAAGCGCCGACTGACCATCGCCGAAGCGCGCAAGCTGCTCGAACAGGAGGAGGTGCAGAAGCTTATCGACATGGACGCCGTCGTCAAGGAGGCGCTCCGCAAGGTCGAGGAGTCGGGTATCGTCTTCATCGACGAGATCGACAAGATCGCCGCGCCGACCACCGGAGCGGGCGGCAAGGGGCCCGACGTGAGCCGCGAGGGCGTGCAGCGCGACCTGTTGCCCATCGTCGAAGGCTCGGCGGTTTCAACCAAGTACGGCGTCGTCAAGACCGACCACGTGCTTTTCATCGCCTCCGGCGCGTTCCACGTGGCCCGTCCATCCGACCTCATTCCCGAGCTTCAGGGCCGATTCCCGATCAGGGTCGAGCTGAAAAGCCTCACCGAAGAGGACTTCTTCCTGATCCTGACCCAGCCACGCAATGCGCTCATCAAGCAGTACCGCGCCATGCTCATGACCGAGGATATCGACCTCGAATTCACCGACGAGGCGATCTGCGAGATTGCCAGAACCGCCGCAAAAGTGAACGAGACCGTCGAGAACATCGGCGCTCGCCGCCTGCACACGATTCTGACCAACCTGCTCGAAGAGCTGATGTTCGGCATTCCTGAAATGGTTACGGCGGGCGCCATCGAAAAACATGTGGTCATTGACGCCGACAAGGTCAGGGAGAAGCTCGGCAAGGTTGCTGCCGACAGGGACTTGAGCCAGTACATCCTCTAACCGAAAACCGGAACAGCCATGACACTTGTCTCCATTCTGGTGATGAACGGCCCCAACCTTTCGCGACTCGGCAGACGGGAGCCGGAGATTTACGGCAGCCTGACTCTCGACGACATCAATCGTGGCCTTGCCGGTGCGTTTCCGGAGGTGAGCTTCGAGTTTTTCCAGTCGGAGTACGAGGGGGCGCTGCTGGAAAAGCTCTTCGAGGTCGAAGATCGGGGAGGATGTTCCGGCGTGGTGCTCAACGCGGGCGCGCTGACGCACTACTCGATTGCCCTGCGCGACGCCATCAGCGCCGTCACGATGCCTGTGGTGGAGGTGCACTTGTCCAACGTGCACAAACGCGAAGCTTTCCGCCGCACGTCGGTCATCTCGGAGGTCTGCGCCGGCGTGATCGGCGGATTCGGGGCCGACAGCTACCGGCTCGGCGTTCAGGCGCTTCTCGGGCGGCTTGGCGGTTAGCCCGTATCAGCCGGATTTGACCGATCCGGCTGATCTTTTGGAGCAAGCGCCAGTGGCGGCCTTAATGTTCACCCACCTCTTTTTTCAGCTTTGCGATCAGTTTTCTGATCTCTTCGAGGCGCCGGATGTCGCTTTTCATGAGTACCGGTTTGTTTTCAGCAGCCAGGAGGATGTCGAGCGCATCTTTTTTCCTGTCTTTGGCAAGGTAAACCTTGGCCAGTTCGTGGTAGTGGCGGATGACTCGCGGGTTGAGGCTGATGGCTTTCTTGAAATTCTTCTCCGCCTCTTCCAGATTGCCTTTTGGCATTTTGCCGACGAAGGTGCTTCCCATGAAGCGGCTGAACCATCCGATTTGCGAGGCCTGGTAGTTGTATGAGCCGAGCATCGACCAGGCGACGTCGTCGTTCGGGTTCAGCGCCAGCGCCTTGTCGAGCTCGCGTTTGATTTCTGCGGCCCGCGCAAGCTTCTCTTTCGCGCCGATTTTGTCGGCCTTGAGGGCCAGCGCGGCGGCCAGCCAGGTGTGGGCGTTCGCGTTGTTTTCGTCGAGCTGCACCGCCTTTCGTCCGTATTCGACCGCTTTGGCATAGAACGGCATCCGTTGCTGACGCTCGTTCGGGGGAATCGCTTCGGCGATGCTGATGTTCAGGCGCGCGAGTTTCCAGTACAGGTCTGACGACTCCGGGGCAACCGGTACGAGGCAGTTGTAAAGGGAGTCTGCCGCGCTGTACTGCATCGCCTTGAAGGCTTTGTCGGCCTCGTCGAGCGTTGTTGCTTTCTGGCCGCTCAGGGCGTACCCGGCTTCCGGCGCCTGCATGAGTGAAAGGAGCAGCAGTGGAAAAACCAGATGCTTTGTCTTGCGAGCAGCCTTGTTCTGTTTTGGCTGCACTGTCGGATCATGATTCATTTGAACAGCATTGAATTCGGAGAGCTCCGGTGAAGCGAGCGGTCAAGCCCGAGCCAGTGGCCGGTCGGCAGCACGATCATCATCAGCGAGATGGCGACCAGCGGCGGGATGGTTTCGTTGTAGTAACCGCCGGCGGCGAAGTTGAGCAGCATGAAAAGCCCGAATGCCGCGTTGATGCGGGTCGTGACCCCGAGGAGCAGCGCAGCGCCAATGATCAGCTCGCCGATGGTGACGATCCATGCTATGGGCATGACCATCGGCAGGGCGAACTGCTCAAGATAGGAGGCCTGGAACGCGGCGACCGAAGCGTCGAAAGAGCCCGTCGCAGCGCTCTCCACAGCCATCCGCAACTCGCCCAGGCGCTCGGTGAAGTGGCGGGTCAGGATGTCACTCCACATCCAGCCGTGAATGATCTTGTGCACGAATCCGTACACGAAAAGAAGGGCGTAAAGGTAACGCAGAACAAGCGTTGCGATGACCCCCGTGGCCTGAAGCTTGTGGGACTTCAGATAACCGATATTCCACTGAAATGCTGTCATGATCTCCTGCCTGCTGGGGTTGAAGTGGTCTGCACTTTTCTTCAAATGTATGATAAAAAAGCGTTTTACAGAAGATGCTGGGGATCGACATCGACCGTGATGACCAGATTGTCGCCCCGGAACAGGCTGAGCACTTCGTAGTGCACCTGCCGGATGAGCGATGAGGGGAGGCGGACGCCGAAGAGTTTGACGATCAGCTGGAATCGGAACCGCCCCTTCATCTTCGTGATGCCCGCCGGGGCCGGGCCGAGAATCACGCCGATGCGTTCGGGTACGACGGGTTCGAGCCGCTCCCGGAGCGCCGCCGCGCCGCGTTCGGCGATCTCTGCGGAAGCCGCGGAGCATTCGAATTTGACAAGCCTCGAAAAGGGCGGGTAGCCGAGTTCCTTGCGTGAGCGCATTTCGGCCTCGAAAAAGTGCCGGTAGTCGCTTTTCAGCACGTGGCTGAACAGCTCGTTGTCGCGATTGTAGAGCTGAAGCAGCACTTCGCCGGGCCGTGAGGCGCGTCCGGCCCGCCCCGAAACCTGCGTGAGGAGCGAGTAGATGCGCTCCGAGGCGCGAAAGTCCGGCAGGTTCAGGCCGATGTCGGCCATCAGCACGCCGACCAGCGTGACGTCCGGAAAGTCCAGCCCTTTGGCCACCATCTGCGTGCCGAGCAGGATGCGGGCGGTTTTGTGGCGGAACGCGGTCAGGATCGTCGCGTGGGCGTCCTTGGTCGAGGTGGTGTCGATGTCCATCCGCAAAATTTTTTCATCAGGGAACAGCTCGCCCAGCTCCTCCTCGATGCGCTCGGTGCCGCTGCTTTTGTAGAAAAGGTTTCCGGAGTGGCAGGCGGGGCAGCTTTGCCGGAATGGTTCGATGTGGCCGCAGTAGTGGCAGCGGAGCGTCTGGTCGGTCGAGTGATAGACCAGCGGTATGTTGCAATGGCTGCATTGCGGCGTATGGCCGCATTCGAGGCAGAGCAGGCTTCCGGCGAAGCCGCGACGGTTCTGCAGGAGGATGACCTGCTCGTCGCGCTTGAGGCGCACGCGGATCGCGTCGTACAGCGCGCCGGAGATCGACGGCGTAACGCGCTGGCTGCCAGGCATCCAGACCAGCTCGATTTTAGGCATCCGCGCCTGATCGATGCGTTCGGGCAGTTCGAGCAGAGTGTATTTGCCTTCGATGGCGTTGTGGTACGATTCGAACGAAGGCGTGGCCGAGCCGAGCAGGCAGATGGCGTTCTCGAACTTGGCCCGCATCACCGCCGTATCGCGGGCGTGATAGCGCGGTGTGCGGTCCTGCTTGTAGGCCGCGTCGTGCTCCTCGTCCACGATGATCGCCCCGACGTTCTCCAGCGGGGCGAAGATGGTTGAGCGCGCGCCGAGAGCGATGCGCGCCTTGCCCGTCCTCAGCCGCTGCCATGCTTCGTACTTTTCCTGATCGCTCATGGCGCTGTGCATGATCTGGATGTCGTCGTGGAAATAGTGGCGGAAGCGGGCTGCGGTTTGCGGTGTGAGGGCGATTTCGGGCACGAGCACGATGGCCGTTCTGCCGCTGTCGAGCACCTGGCGCAGCAGCTCGATATAAACCAGCGTCTTGCCGCTGCCGGTCACGCCGTGCAACAGAAACGTCCGGAAACGCTGCTCTTCGAGCGCTCCGCTCAGGGCATCGAGCGCCTGCTTCTGGTGGGGGCTGAGCGCGGTGATCGTTTTCTGCGTCTCGTCGAAACGCAAACTTTCCCTGAGCGGCGCGGCGATTTCAGTTTTTTCGGCCAGCCCGAGTTCGACGAGGCCGTTCAGCACCGCTCTCGAAATGCCGGTCTCTTCAGCCCGGAGCGGCTTGCCGGGTTGAGCCGAGAGCAGCTCGAACGCTTCGCGTTTCCGGTGCGAGCGGGCGAGCAGTTTGCCGGGATCATCCGGGAGCGAACGGCTGAGGCGCCAAGCCGTGACCGTTTTCGGTTTCGTTTCGGTGAAGCTTCTGGAGATTCTCACCAGTCCGCCGCGCTCCAGTTCGGCAAGGGTCGAATAGAGTGCAGTTCTGCCTAGCCGCTTGCGGAGCTGGCGGACGGTCATCTTTTTTTCACGGCTCAGCATCTGCAGAATCTTCCTGCGCAGCCCGGTGCTTTTGATTCTGGATTCGGGGCTCTCAAGGCGGAAGCCGCACAGCTCGACCACTTCATCGACGCTGCTCCTGAGCGGCGCGGGCAGGGCGGTCGTGATGCAGTCGATGGGCCGGGCGACGTAGTGCTCCGACATCCAGAGCGCAAGCTTCAGCATCTGCTGAGTCAGTACCGGTTTGCCGTCGTTGAGCACATCGAGCACTTCGCCGGCCGGCTCCTCTTCGCCGGGCCTCTCTGCCAGCGCCGCAACATAGCCGGTGTAGGCAGAGGCTTTGTGCCTGTCGAGGCGGACAAGCACCTGGCAGCCGGGCTGCAACGGCGCTTCCAGCGAACCGGGCACCAACAGCAGGAACGGCTCGTCCCGGTAAATTCTTTCAACGTAAACCTGTGCTTGCATCGGGGGCGTTGTTCAGGGGCGGATGTTGCTTGCTGCGAGATCGATTCATGGACGTATCAATTTGGCTATTGATGGCGCCAGCTCAGGATTGACCTTCCTGGCATGGTGAAGAATCCGGAAGTCATTGTATAGGAACCAGATGGATTCTTCATTCCGCTTTGCTCCATTCAGAATGAGCGTCCCTCATCAGGCATCTTATGGCGACTTTCTCTGGCCGGATTAGTAAAAAAATCGCAAGCATCAAAGCAGGAAGGCTTGTCATTTCCGATCCCTGCGCGTTCTTGGTTTTGGGTTTTGTCACAGAATAAAAAAAAGCCAGTCGTAATAACTGGCTTTTTTCAGGGAAGTTCAGTCTGTCGGTTACGGCTTCAGCGCGGCGATGATGTCGATCCTGATCTGTTCGACTTCGCCGATGCCGTTGATGCGGCAGTATTTCGGCGCATCGTCCGATCCTTCCAGCGCAAGATTGCGGTAATAGCCTACCAGAGGTTCGGTCTGGTCGTGATAGACCTTGAGGCGTTTGCGCACGGTCTCCTCGGCGTCGTCGTCGCGCTGCACCAGCTCTTCGCCGGTCACGTCATCCCTGCCCTCCACGGCCGGAGGATTGAAGAGCACGTGATAGGTGCGGCCCGAGGCGGGATGAACCCGGCGGCCGCTCATGCGTTTGATGATCTCCTCGTCGGGGACGTCGATCTCTATGATGTTGTCGATGCGGACGCCTTCGCTTCTCAGGGCGTCTGCCTGCGCGATGGTGCGCGGGAAGCCGTCGAAAAGGCAGCCGTTGGCGCAATCGTCCTCCTCGATGCGCTCCTTGACGAGGCCGATGATGATGTCGTCGGGCACCAGACCGCCTTCGTCCATAACCTTTTTGGCGGCCATACCCAGCTCGGTCTGCGCCTTGACGGCGGCGCGCAGCATGTCACCGGTTGAAATCTGGGGAATCTGGAATGCTTCCGATATGTATTGTGCTTGTGTTCCTTTTCCTGCGCCTGGTGCGCCCAACAGGATTACTCTCATGAAACGCTTTCCTTTATGAATTTTTTTTCAGGGAGATGACGGTGATTTTCGGGCGAGACAGGTTTTTCTGCTCTTCCTGACCGGTTAGCGCTGAGCTGTCGGCCGTGGCGCCGTTCTGGGGGGTGGAGACAGGTTCGGGTGTTGTGGCTGTTTCTGCGCCGTTGCGGGACGATTTGAACTCGATGGTCTGCCGTGATGCTGCGGGCTTGCTGAGTTCGATGGTTTGCTTGGAGGGTTTTGTCGGCTCAAGGGTTTCCTGGCCAGGCTTTTTGAACTCGATGGGTTTGGCTTTCGGTGCGCTCTTTCGATGCTCCAGCTTGGTTTCATCGAAAAGCTGCTGGAAGTCGCCGGACGATTTTGACGGATCGAGCGAGCGAAGGCGGTATTCATCTTCGCTGAGGATTTGCGGCCTGAACTCGAAGTCGAGCGAGGCGAGCATCATGCGAAGCATCCTGCGGCTCTCTCCGAGATCGCCTTTCGAGTCGATTCTGGTATGGGCCTTTGCGTTGACCGTGGTGATCTTGTGACCGTTGACGTCGCTCTCCTCGATCAGGCCGAAGGTGACATCAATTTTCATGCCGAGCAGGGCAAATGAAGAAACTTCGGCGCGGATCGATTTCATGCCGCCTACAGCCGTTTTCTCGCTCTTGATATCCCAGCCGACCCAGGTTTCGATTTTGTGGGCGATGACCTCCGAGACGTTATCGGCCGGAGCGGCATAGCGGCGCACCTTGAGTTCAGCGAAGACCGGTTTGTCGGAAGTGTGAGTGGCGTTGCTGGTAAGACCATGATAGACCTTGACCATTTCGTCCCGGAAGGGCAGGAAGCTGAATAGATCCATGATTGAGATGTGCCGGTGTTAGAGAGATTGCTGCGGCTTTGAAGCGTCGTTAACCGAACGGGTGGCCAGCTGACCGCAAGCGGCGTTGATGGTCGCACCCTGACTTTTTCTGACGGTGACGTGCAAACCGGCGTCCAGCAACCGCTGAATAAACATGGTTTTCGTGTCGCTGTAACCGGGCCTGAATTTTAAATTAATGATTGCATTATAATCAATCAAATTAATTTTGCACAAGCCACGCTTTGCGAAACGGGCCAGTTTTCGGGCCTCTTCCGGTGAGTCGTTGATGCCCTCAAGCAGCATCCAGACCAGCGTTACGGGCTGGCCGGTTTTTGCGTTGTATTCGGTGATTGCTTTGGAGAGCGCATCGAGCGGGTAGTCCGCGGCCACCGGCATCAGCCGCTCGCGCGTGGCCTGGTCGGCGCTGTGCAGCGAGATGGCGAGCTTGGTTTTCAGGCCCGACGAGGCGATCCTGCCGATTTCCGGCACGAGGCCGACGGTGGAGATGGTGATCTTCCGTTCGGGAATGCTGAAGCGGTATTCCTGATCGGTCAGCGTGGCGATGGCCTCGATGACCTGGTCGAGGTTCAGCAGCGGTTCGCCCATCCCCATGAACACGATGTTGGTGATGCCACGGCCATAGATTCGCAGGGCCTCCTGGTCGAGCAGGAAGACCTGGTCGGTGATCTCCGACGCGGCCAGATCGCGCTTGAAGCCCATCTGCCCGGTGGCGCAGAAGGTGCAGCGCAGGGCGCATCCGGCCTGCGAGGAGATGCAGGCGGTCATGCGCTCTTCCGACGGAATCAGGACGCTTTCGATCAGCTCGCCGTCATCCAGCCGTACCAGGAACTTGGAGGTCGGCAGGTGGCCCGGTGTGGCGCCTTGCGTGGGTTCGGTTTCGACGCTGGCAAGCGAAGACGGCCGGATGCTCCATGCCGAGGCGAGTTGCTGGCGCAGCTTCATGCTGAACGAGGTCATGTCGCCGAAACTGCGCGCCTGATGGCTGTAGAGCCACTGATGGAGTTGCCGGGCGCGGTAAGCCGGTTGTCCGAGCTCTTTCATGAGCGCTTCGAGCTGGCGCCTGTTCAGCTCCCTGATGTTCGTCAGTTCGCCCTCGTGAAGCTTCGGTGTATCGTGAAAATTCTGATCCGGCATATCCTGTTGCATTGCTTGACGTTGATCGATAAAAAAAGTACTTTGTCCCGTAACTTTAAGTCTTTATCGACTTTGTAAAATAATCGAGAAGTATAGAATGTCAGCGGAACCAACGAAAGATAAAAAGGATTACAATCATCAGTTACTTGACAAGGTCATTTACGCCCGCATACGGTTTGCAGCACTGGCGTACCTGATGAGCGTACCCGAAGCATCGTTCGTTGAGATTCGTGACAGCATCAGGGCTACGGATGGCAATCTCAGCATTCATTTGAGAAAACTCGAAGCGGCCGGTTATGTCGAGTGCAACAAAACCTTCGAGAGCCGCAAACCGCTCACCAGCTTTCGGGTGACCGACAAGGGGCGTGAAGCATTCGCGCGGCATTTCCGGAATATGGAGCTGTTTTGTGACGGTATGCCGGGTTTGCAGTGGGCCTGAACGGGCCCCGGCGCCAGGCTTTCGTTGCATGTTTCCGGATCGTTGTGCCGGGTTCAGCCGTTCCGAGGCAGCCGGATTGCGTCAGTTGAGGGAATTGCTTTTCTTTTACTGTGTGGAGTAACGTTGAATTTTTTGCCAACTATTTCCTGATCTGATGATTATTCCCGAATATGGCCGCACCTTGACTCCGGAGGAGTGGCAGCCGGTCATCGATGAGTTGCTGGCCGCCAGACACATTCTTCTTACCACCCACGAAAATTCGGATGGAGACGGGCTTGGCAGCGAAGTCGCGCTCGCCATCATTCTCAAGGCTCTCGGCAAGGAGGTTTCGATCATCAACCCGACCGAGGTGCCACCCAATTACCTTTTCCTCAAGGACTTTTACGACATCAGGGTGTTCAGCGACCGCAGCGAGGAGGACATCCAGGAGTTCTTTCTTGCCGATCTGCTGGTGGTGCTCGACGCGAACCTGCACGACCGCATCGGAAAGCTCTGGCCTCACGCCGAGTTCGCCCGTGAAATGGGCCGGCTTCGGTTTTTGTGCATCGATCACCATCTCGAACCCGAGGATTTCGCCGACGTCATGGTTTGTGAAACCTACGCATCATCGACCGGCGAACTGGTGTGCGACCTCGTTACCGCTCTGGAGATGCAATCCGCAAGGCAGCTCTGCACCAGCGAGGCGGCTTCGGCGCTCTACGCAGCCATCATGACCGACACGGGCTCGTTCAGGTTTCCGAAAACGACCCCCTACACCTATCGTCTCGCCGGGGAGCTGGTGGAGAAAGGGGCTGACCCCGAGATGGTCTATGATCGCATCTACAACTCGCTGACTCCCGAGTCGCTCAGATTGCTTGGCCTTTCGCTCACAAACATCCGCATTCTTGACAACGGCCTGATCTCCTGGCTTTTCATTTCGCAGGAGATGCTCGACCAGACCGGCAGCAAGCTGTTTGATACCGATCTGATCATCCGTTATCTTCTGAGTGTGCCGACGGTCAGGGTTGCCGTGCTGCTGGTTGAAATGAAGGATGGCCGCACGAAAATCAGTTTCAGATCGCGAGGGAAAATCTACGTCAATCGCCTGGCCAACCATTATGGTGGAGGCGGGCACATGAATGCCGCCGGCTGCCTTGTGACCATGTCCGCCGAAAAGGCCCAACAGGTAATTCTCGAGGATGTGCGCAAGTTCACCTATGAGCATCTCGATGTTTAATTCCATCATCACTTTACTTTACCGATTTCAAGTATGCGATTAACCGTTACGGCAAAAGAGGGCGGCTCGACGAAGGCTGATGCCCTCGTTCTGTTCGTCTCTGCCAAAGACCTGAAAAAAGAGGCCGGAAAGCTCCTCAAAAATCTCGGCGCCGACGAGGGTGCCCTGCATGACTTCAAGGCCTCTGCCGGCGAAGTTGCCCTGGCTTACCGGCCGGCATCGGGCAAAAGCGCATCGAGGATTTTTCTTGCGGGGATCGGCGACGGCGACAAGGCTGACGATTACCGCAAGGCTGCCGAAGCGGCCGCCCGCAAGGCGGTTGAGCTGAAGCTCGACGTGCTGGCGCTCGACTGTTCCGCAGCCGGTCAGTGGGCCAAGCAGTCGAAACGCAAGCCCGAAGAGCTGGCGGCCATTCTTGCCGAAGCCGTGCAGTACGGCGCATACCGCTTCGATCGTCTCAAGAGCGGCAAGCTCGACAAGAAGAAAGAGGAGGAAAGCCGCTCGAAAAAGATCGGCGAGCTGGTGTTTGCCGGGTGCGGCGAGCAGCGCGAGGCCATCGAAAAGGGGGCGAATGCAGGCATGATTGTCGGTTCGTGCCAGAGCGCAACGAGGGACCTGGTCAACCTGCCGGGCAACCATCTTTCCGCTGAAGACCTGGCCAGGGCCGCCGTCGAGGCCGGAGAGCGCGGCGGTTTCGAGGTGACGGTGTTCGACAAGCAGAAGATCACCGAACTGAAGATGGGCGGACTGCTGGCGGTCAACAAGGGCAGCGAGCAGCCGCCGACGTTCACCATCATGGATTACAAGCCCGCAGGCAAGGCCAAAAAGACCATCGCGCTGGTCGGCAAGGGCGTGACCTTCGATTCCGGCGGCATCTCCCTGAAGCCTGCACAGGGCATGGAGGAGATGAAGTCCGACATGGCTGGCGCGGCCTGCGTCATCGGGGCTGTCGAGGCTGCCGCAAGGCTTGGATTGCCGGTGCGCGTCATCGGACTGGTGCCCTCCACGGACAACATGCCGAGCGGTTCGGCGCAGAAGCCGGGTGATGTCATCACCACCATGTCGGGCATTACGGTCGAGGTTGGCAACACCGATGCCGAAGGGCGCCTGATTCTGGCTGATGCGCTCACTTACGCCAGCCAGGAGTATAATCCTGACGTGATTATCGATCTTGCGACCCTCACCGGGGCCTGTATCGTGGCTCTCGGCTATCAGGTTGCGGGCCTGTTCAGCAATGACGACGATCTGGCCGAAAGGTTGTACGAGTCGGGTCAGGCTTCAGGTGAGCGGGTCTGGCGGTTGCCGCTGTGGGACGAGTATGCCGAACTGATCAAGTCCGATGTTGCCGACGTGCACAACAGCGGAGGTCGGGGCGCAGGTACGATTTCGGCGGCCAAGTTCCTCGAAAAGTTCATCGATGGGCACAAGCGGTGGGCACATGTCGATATTGCCGGCCCGGCTTTCCCGGCCAAAGGCGGTGCCAAGGTGTCCGGCGCGACCGGTTTCGGCGTCCGGCTGCTGGTGGATCTGCTGAAAAGCTGGTCATAAGGCATGAACGTGACGGAGGAGGCAGAACCCGAAATGGCGGAAATCAGGCAGAATCCCGTGGTGATCGTGCCCGGCGTGCTCTTCTGGGACTCTCTTTACGAGGTGATGAGGGACGCGCTGTCGGCATGGATTCCGAAAGAGAGGATCGCCATCGCGCCGGTCAGTCTCTTGGACTGGGTCGGCCTGCCTCCTTCGCCCGAGCGTTCGACCAACCGGGTCATGGCGGTTCTCGACCGCACGGTTCGCGCGATGGCCGCAAAGTTTCCGGGCGAGCCGGTGACCATTGTCGCGCATAGCGGCGGCGGCACGGTGGCCATGATCTACCTGCTCCAGCAGAGTTTTCAGGGAGATGTCTATGCCGTTGGCGACATGGTCGGCAGGCTGCTGACGCTGGGCACTCCATTTCATACACACGAGCATTTCGCAAAAATCAAGACGGATTTTATTTTCAACCATCTTGATTCCGGTTTTTTCCGCAGATATCCTGTGGTTTCGATTGTCAGCGACCGTTACCGGGGCGCGCTCGAAGGCGGGTTTACGGAAAAACTCTGTTATCTTTTTTACCGCGGAGTGGCCGATGAAGGCAATCTCGCCGGTGACGGCGTGGTGCCAGCAAAAAGCTGTTTTCTTCAGGGCGCTGAAAATGTGACCATCCCGGAGTGCGAGCATGTTCCTGCGCCGCATACCCGCTGGTATGGCACCAAAGAGGGAGTTGAACAATGGATAAAGTGGCTGTGAAGCCATTGAGACGCATCGTCGTCTTTTCACTGGTTGCCGTGATGGTTGCCGGAGTAACGGCCTGTTCCCGCGATGAGCGGAAGCAGGATGAGCAGCAGCACATCGAGTCGATGATGTCCATTCTTGTTCAGGTGCAGAAAAACCTCGGGCGGATACGCCAGAAGGAGGCGGTCGTGGTCAGGCTCTCTTCCGATGTCGAAGGTCGTCCCGCAAAGAGCGCCGAACAGATCGGCAAGGAGATCGACAACTCGATTCGCTTTATCGACTCAACGCTGACGGCAAGCCGGAATCTGGTCTCTACGCTGGAAGAGGAGAACCGGAAATCCAGATACCGTATCGAGGCGCTCGACCGCATGACCGGCCAGCTGAAGGGTGATCTTGACAGGAAGAGTCAGGAAGTCGGCGTCATGAAAGGTGAAATATCGAAGCTCAACCGGCAGATTTCACGGCTCATGTCCACGGTCGATGTCATGGATGAGGTGATCAGCGACCAGGAGGGCCAGATGTCGAAGGCGTACTACATCATCGGTACAGCCGATCAGCTTTCGGCCAAAGGCATTCTGCAAACGCCAGGCGCATTTGGCCGTCTGTTCGGCCTGCAACCAGCCTTGTCGGGTGATTTTGATACAAAAGCGTTCAGGGAGGTTGACATTATCGAAACCCGTGATCTCTATTTCGATCATCCGGTCAAACGCCTGCACATCATTACTCCGCATACCAAAGGCTCTTATGAGCTGGTCGGCGGCAAGACTTCTTCGCTGCTTCTGATCCGGGATGAAACAGAGTTCTGGAGAAAATCTCGCTGTCTGGTTATCGTTCTGGAATGACGATCCGCTCCGGCGATGACTTTGTTGTATCTCCGGTTGTGGCCGGCCCTTGATCAGTCAGCCCTGTCGGGAAAGTGATTCAGCGGCCCGGTGCCATGCCCCAGCTTGCGGTTTGCTCCCACCTGCAACGCCCTCCTTGTATAGCTTATTCCTTTCGACACAGCCTCCGGCATCTCCTGTTTGCGTGCCAGTTCCGACGCGATGGCTGAAGAGAGCGTACAGCCTGTGCCGTGCGTGTTTCTGGTTGCGATCTTCGGATTTGAAAACCAGAAGAAGCGGCCTTCATGCAGCAGACAGTCGTGACACATCTCGCCCTCCCAATGCCCGCCTTTGACCAGCACCGAGCGGGCACCTTGTTGATGCAACTCCAAAGCTATCCGTTCGATTTCCGTTTTTCCTGCCGGAAGTGAACTTCGGCCTGTCAGCAAAGCTGCTTCGGGCAGGTTTGGGGTGATCAGGGTGGCGAGCGGAAACAGCCTTTTCATTGCCGCCGTGCTGGCGGAGCTGAAGAGTGCGGCGCCGCTCGAAGAGCGCAAGACGGTGTCGAGCACGATGGGCACTCCGTTCAGGCCTGCTATCAGTTCCGCAACCATCTCCGCGTTTTCTGCCGGACCCAGCATCCCGATCTTGACCGCATCGACACGGATATCCGACACAATCGTCCCGAACTGCCGGGCGATGAATGCTGGTGGAATCGGGTGAACGTCGGCGACGCCCATCGTGCTCTGCGCGGTCACGGCGGTGATGACGCTCAGGCCGTAGCAGCCATGCGCAGCAATAGTCTTCAGATCGGCCTGGATGCCCGCGCCGCCGCTGCCGTCCGAACCGGCAATGGTCAGGACGGTCGTGTAGTCACGCGGTTCATTCATTGCCTGATGCGCTTCACCAGTTCACGGGTGGCCGCTACCGGATCGGCGCTGCCTGAAACTGCTGAAATGACCGCCACGCCCGATGCTCCGGCCTTGATGACCTCGGCGGCGTTGTGTGGCCCGATGCCGCCAATGGCGATGACCGGCAGGCCCGATGCCGCGCTGATCGGTCTGATCGCGCCCGTGCCGATGGGCGGCATCGGCTTCTCCTTCGAGCCGGTAGGGAAGATGTGGCCTACTCCAAGGTAATCGGCTCCCGCTTCGGCGGCCTGCATGGCTTCCTCGACCGATGAGACCGACACGCTGATCAGCTTCTCCGGGCCAAGTAGCGAGCGCGCCGACGAAGCGGGCATATCCTGCTGGCCGAGATGTACTCCGTCGGCATGGGCAGCAAGGGCGATATCCACCCGGTCGTTGACGATAAAGAGCGCCTGATGCTCCCGGCAGAGCGCCTGGATTCTGAGCGCCCACTCGAACAGTTCCCTGCCTGTAGCCGATTTTCTGCGCAGCTGAATCATGCCCGCTCCTCCTTCGAGGGCCATGCGGGCCAGTTCGACAGGGTTGGATTGCTGGTCGGTGATGACGCAGAGCAGTCGTCGCGGAATGGTCATGAGGGCAGGTATGAGAGAAAAAGATTGATGGTATCCGGCATGGTTTCCGGTTCGAAAAAGGGCCTCATGGCGGCTACGCCCCAAGCTCCGCACTCAATGCAGGCCGGAGCGCGCTCCGGCGTGATGCCTCCAACAGCAAAAACCGGCACAGAAGCCGCTTTGCAGACTGCGCGAAGCTTTTCCAGCCCCTGTGGGGCGCCAAACGGCACTTTGGATGGGGTCTGAAAGACCGGGCCGAAGAGCAGATAACCGACTCCGGCCTTGCTTGCGAGCCGCGCGGCTTCAGCGGAATGCACGCTCTGGCCGATGAGCAGCGAAGGTGCGGCTTTGCTCACCACATCCACCGGACACGAGGCTTCGGGAAGATGGACGCCAGCAGCTTTGGTAGCAAGGGCGACATCAAACCGCTCATTGACCGTAAAGATCGAGCCTGAAAGTCCGATGAGGGAGGCGAGCTGGCGGCAGAGGGTCTGAAGCGCTCCTGCATCGAGCCCTTTTTCACGTAACTGATACAGTACCGGTGCTGACTGGCCGAGAGCCGCTGACTGGCGTAACGCCAAGCCCTGCCGGGAAGAGTGCTCCTCGCCGCTGCTGATGACCATAAGGCGGGGGAGCGGGGTTTGTTTTCTGTCCATGAGAGCAATTTCAGGCACGATAACTATTTTTCACAAGTAATCATAATAACCGGAAATCGCTCATTTTGTGCCTTGAATATCCGGCTTTTCTGAACAATAAATGGAGCAAAACCATGCCATCTATCGAAGATCGTCTCGCCGAATCCGGCATCGTCCTGCCGGACTTTCCGCTGCCTGTGGGCCTGTATCAGCCTGCCATGCGAGCAGGGGATATGATCTATACTTCGGGTCAGTTGCCGCTGGTTAACGGAGTATTGCTGAGTCCCGGGGGAGTCGGCTGCGTGACCGTCGAGAGGGAACCTGAGGGTGCCGATGCAGCAAGAGTGGCCGCACTGAACGCCGTGGCTGCCATTCGCGCCGTTGCCGGAAATCTCGATACCATAAGCCGAATCGTCAAGTTGACCGTCTATGTTTCAAGCGCTGAAGGCTTCACCAATCAGCACAAGATAGCCAACGGAGCCTCGGAACTTATCGGTACAATATTTGGCACAGCAGGACAGCATGTTCGTAGTGCAATAGGTGTTCAGTCACTTCCTTTAAATGCCAGTGTAGAGGTTGAATTGATTGCGTTATGCCAGATAAAATGACTGTTAAAAAAATAGTTAATAGTTATATTTTTAATGGTATTTGCGTTTTTTAAAAATTATAAAAAAGTTATTGAGTTTAATATTTATTCCAAATAATAAAGGCGCAAAATTTTTTTAATTAATATTATTATAGTGTTTATTTATGCTTTTATCTGTTCTGATTAAAATAGTGTTGTGTGGTTATGGTTTCGCCTTTAACTGTTTTTTTTGTTGTTAAATA
>JAFGER010000087.1 GCA_016931495.1 Chlorobiaceae bacterium
GCTCGAAATCCTCACGTACTCCGTGTACGCTCCGGTTTCTGCGCTCCAGCCGCCTTGCAATCGGGCCGCTCATGACACTTTTTAGAGGTGCCTTACATACCACATCGGCAGAGGCTTCTGCTCCATCGCCAGCGCGATTGGCAAACCCGACCTCGAATGGCTGGCACGCACTTACAAGGAGGAGCTTGACGGAATGCTCGCCGCCATCATCTGCTGAGTCGCCACTGAACGGTACTCCTTCTCTCCAATGCCTGCAACCGATTAGTCAACAGACGATCCGACATTCTCAAAGCACACAATGATTATCTGGAGGCGCCAGCAATGCGAAAACCCGGCGATTGCCGGGTTTTCATATAGTTTTGAGCGTATGGAAAAATTCCTCGAAGGCTCTCCCCTTCAGCTCAATCGTTCGAAGAGAATGGATCATGCAACTTATCTTCCAGACTGACATGCTCGGGAACCATGCCGGACTGCGCAACAGCGGCTCGCCGCTCTTTCATCATGGTATTGGCGAAAAACATACCAGCCCCGGCAACAAGCAGTCCCGACACTCCACAGGAAACAACGGCAACTCCAAGTGGAGGAAACATGAGCGCTCCTCCGGTAACAGCAGCAGCTTCTTTAAGCATAGTAACTCCCGTTTGTTGTGGATAACAATCTTCGGATAACAATAATTTTTAATATACAATCATTTCCCGATTATGCAGAATTCATCCCATCGCGAAGGTTACGCTTAAGCGACAAATCACTTTCCCCTCATCCCCACCCGCCTTTTTGAACAGCTCATCAAGCAAAGAAAAAAGTCAGGAAAAGCTCAAATCACGGTAAACCTGTATTTTGGAACTATGCATTGCAACCATGTTCTGACAATAATCGAGAACTGATCAACCGATGAAAAAGATCAACCCGACAGCATATCAGCGAATTGTCTTTTTCACCGGCGCAGGCATGTCCGCCGAAAGCGGCGTGCCGACCTACCGCGGTGCCGGAGGCATCTGGCGAGCGTACGATTTCGCGGAGTACGCCTGCCAGGAGGCGTTCGAGCGCAATCCGGAAAAGGTGCTGCGCTTTCACGAGCTGCGTCGTCAGGCGGTGCTCGATTGCCAGCCCCACGCGGGGCACCGGGTGATTGCCGGAATGCCGGAAGCGTTCGTCGTCACGCAGAATATCGACGGGATGCACCAGCGGGCGGGCTCGGAGGGCGTCATCGAGCTGCACGGAAGTTTGTGGCGGTTGCGCTGCGAGCGGTGCGGTGCGGCGCGGGAGGATTACGGGCGGAAGTACGAAACGCTCCGCTGCGAGTGCGGCCATTGGCTGAGGCCGGCCATCACCTGGTTCGGCGACATGCTCGACGAGGCTGTCATGCGCAAGGCCTCGGAAATCATCGACTCCTGCGACCTGTTCATCGGCATCGGCACCTCGGGCACCGTGTGGCCCGCCGCCGGATTTCCGGAACTTGCCTGGCAAGCCGGAGCGCATTGCATCGAGATCAACCCCGAGCCGTCGGGCGAGGCCTGCTATCACCAGAGCATCCGGGGCAAGGCCGGAAGCGTGCTGCCGGAGCTGTTCGCGGCAGAACAATAAAAAAGGCGCCTCCCCTGTTCACGCAAAAAGCGGATCGGAGAAGGCGCCCTGAATCGGGGAAAGGGCCGCGGAAGATCAGTACGTCAGCAGCTTGATGCCGTCTTCAGCCAGTGCGGAGGCAACGGCGGCGGGGTTGGCCACGGTGACTCCGGCGATCAGATCGGAAGGCTGTTTGCCGGTGTTAGGCAGGAACAGCGGGCAAACCTCGACCTTGACGCCCTTGGCGATCAGGCCCTTAAGCAGCATCTGGGGCGACTTGTTGGTCGGCTTGAACAACGTTTCCTTGCTGCCTTTCAAGGCAATTTTTCCAGCTTCGCCGCACAGCAGCACGCGAACGGATCGGCCCTGGTTGAGGGTCTGGGTTGACAGCACCATCGCCATCATCTGGGTCATGGAATCACCCGGGGTGACAATCACAAACAGGCCTTTGTTGCTGCTCTGGGCGGCCACCGGCTGCGTTTCCGCCGAAGCGGTACCAACGGTCACGCCGAACGAAAAGAGGGTCGTCAGGACAAAAGCAAAAACAGCGATTGATTTTCTGAAGGCTGGCATAAAATACGCTCCTGTTTCAAGAGTTGGATGAAATTAACGGCATTAAAGTAACACTCAACGCCACGAATACCGCAATCGTTCGCATATATTTTTCAATGCCGGCAACATGTCCGGCAACGAGCCTCCCCTTCCGGCAATCCCGAGAATTTCGGCAAGTCCGCCCGGCGCGACGGAACTCCCCGGTTTCAGATACAGAGACGGCTGTTGTATATTTTTCCTTGACCGTCCGCCCGGCCATTGGCTCTGTTCTGGCCGAAACAAGAAACGACGCCCCGACATGACACAGCGAAAGAACCTGCGGCAGCAACTTCACCATATCATCTTCGACTACGACACCCTTCCTGCAAAAGCGTTCGATCTGGTGCTGATTGCGGCCATCCTGCTCAGCGTCACCGTGGTGATGCTCGATACGGTCAGCGCCATTCACAAAGCGCATGGCGATTTGCTGTATGCCTTCGAGTGGTTTTTCACGATTCTTTTCACCATTGAATATCTGCTGAGGATTTACGCTTCCGATTCAAGAAGACAATACCTCTTCAGCTTTTACGGCATCATCGACCTCCTGGCCATTCTGCCGACCTATTTCAGCATCTTTTTCCCCGGCACGCAATACCTGCTCGTCATCCGCTTTTTCCGGGTGCTCAGAATTTTCCGGCTGCTCAAGCTGGTCAAGTTCGTCAAGGAAGCCGAGTTCGTGAAAGCCTCGATCATCGCTTCAAGCCGTAAAATCGTCTTCTTCCTGTTTTTCGTGATGGTGACGGTCAGCATCATCGGCGCGCTCATGTATCTCATCGAAGGCGAGAAGAACGGTTTTTCAAGCATTCCGAAAGGGGTCTATTGGGCGATTGTCACCATCACGACGGTCGGTTACGGCGACATCTACCCCCAGACCGTGCTCGGGCGCACCCTTGCCTCCATCCTCATGATTGTCGGCTACAGCATCATTGCCGTTCCCACCGGCATCGTCAGCGCCGAAATGGCCGCCATGCACGAAAAAATGGAGGCCGACCGCAAGCCTGCCCAATCGTGCTGCCGGAGTATCGGGCACGACCCTGATGCCCGTTTCTGCAAAGTCTGCGGACGCCCTCTTGACTGAGATTGCGCCCCTGGCTTGCTCCCGCCACACCGCACGCTGGAAAGGCTGAACTGGCCAGCCTTGATCGATCCTCACCTTGACTGATTCACCGTTCCGGATCGGGCTGGCTCCTTGTCGGTGAAGCATTGCAGAGCGGTCTCGGCGATGGTTCTTTGCGTCCTGATGCTGACGGAGTGGCGACAGCATCTCTCGCGTATTCTGGAAAAGGCCGAGAAGCCGCTCGCCCCAACAGGAACAACAGGTGTACGGTACGCTGTTGCGCCGTTTGCTGGTCATTTGAAAATATCCGGCAGGTTTTCCCGATAAACATGCTAAATTCCGCCTTTTGCGCACCTCGATCCCGCGTTCCGGCCGCCAGACGCCCCGGAACGTCTGCCGCGCTACCGGTTATTCGGTCGCGGGCAGAGCGTGCTGACACCGTGATCTTTTCACCCATTCCATCCGCCATGACGTTCTCCTCACTCGGCCTTATCGATCCGCTCCTCAAAGCTCTTGACGAAGAGGGATACAGCTCCCCCACACCCATTCAGGCCGAAGCGATTCCCCTGCTGCTCGATGGTAACGACCTGCTCGGCTGCGCCCAGACCGGCACGGGCAAAACCGCCGCGTTCGCACTGCCGATTCTGCAACTCCTGCTTCAGGAGCAGGAGCACGGACGCAAACGGAAGATTCGCTGCCTGGTGCTCACGCCGACGCGAGAGCTTGCCCTGCAGATCGGCGAGAGCTTCGAGGCTTACGGACGCCACACCGGCCTGAAAAGCACGGTGATTTTCGGCGGCGTCAACCAGAACCCGCAGACCAGAACGCTTGCGGGCGGCGTGGACATCCTCGTGGCAACGCCCGGCCGCCTGCTCGACCTGATGGGCCAGGAGCACCTGCATTTGCGCGACATCGAGTTTTTCGTGCTCGACGAGGCCGACCGGATGCTCGACATGGGCTTCATCCACGATGTCAAAAGGGTGCTTTCGGCCCTGCCGAAGAAAAAGCAGTCGCTCTTTTTCTCGGCCACCATGCCCCCGGCTATCGTCAAACTCGCCGCATCGATTTTGCACCAGCCGAAAACGGTGACCGTCACGCCGGTTTCATCGACCGCCGAAATCATCAACCAGCACGTCCTGTTCGTTGACCGGGAAAACAAAAACAGCCTCCTGGCGCATCTGCTGCAAAACCGCGACATTGCATCGGTTCTGGCCTTCACCCGCACCAAACACGGCGCGGACAAGGTGGCCCGGTTTCTGACGCACAAGAATATCAAGGCCGAAGCCATTCACGGCAACAAATCGCAGAACGCCCGGCAGCGGGCGCTCGGCAACTTCAAAAGCGGCGAGACCCGCGTGCTGGTCGCCACCGACATCGCCGCAAGAGGGATCGATGTGGACGACCTCGAATACGTCATCAACATCGACCTGCCCAACGTCGCCGAAACCTACGTCCACCGCATCGGGCGAACGGGACGAGCCGGAAACCGCGGCACGGCCTACTCCTTCTGCAACGCCGAAGAGAAAGAGTACCTGCGCGACATCGAAAAACTGATCGACAAATCGATTACGGTCATCGACGACCATCCGTATCCGATGATGAATTTTGAGGTGGAAGCGCCGCAGCCCGTTCCGGCAAAAAAAGGCAACACCGGCCATCAGCAGCCCAAACCGAAGCAGCAACCAGCCGCGAAACGCTCAGCCCGTTCCGGCCGCCCGCCGAAAAAGCGGGGCTGAAACTCAGCGGAGATGAAGGGTTGCTGAACGTAAAAAACCGGGAGGCTGATGGAAAACAGCCTCCCGGCTGAAGGCATGTTGTATCTGTGACCTATGTTCTATAGAAGCAAACAAAGCGACGATATTCAGGCCTTTCAGTTTGCTGATATTTTTCGCCCCTCTGACTGGTCGTTTGCCATTTCCCTGAATACCTCATCGAAAACCGGAGCGACATACAGAGCGCCATCAGTGGATAGATGATCATCGTCACGATAGAGCAACTTTCCATTGGCCATGATCCGCCCCCTACCATTTTCATCAAACATCAGCTTTTCTGGACGAACCAGGGTAACGTTTGGCAAATTATCGAGTTCCTCAAGAATAGCATTCGCCTCTTTCTGGCGTTCATTGTATTCCGCAATAGATGGACGAAACTCTGTTCTTTTTGTGAAGAATGGAAATATGGTTTGCATCATATAGACACGAGGCACATCATAACCGATCTCTGGCACATCGCTAACAAGAATGACTTTACGGTTCATGGCCAGCAGAGCATTGATGGTTCTCGTCAGACCTACATTCATGATTAACGCATTAGACCTTTTTTTAGAATACTGACCTCTTGCGTCAGCAAGAATGATGCTCATTGAATCTTCGCTTTTTGTTGTCCAATGTCCCTGAATGTAGGAGCCCCATCTTGCTATAAGGATTATCGTTTGTATTTCTTGTCTATTTTGGATAAATGTTAGCACGTCCTCGTTGTGTGCGGATTCATTAAAACCATTATCATTTGATGAAATAATAGAAACTCCTTGGAAAAATGGGGTAGATGATACCGTAATAATATACCCCGCTGTTCCTGATTGCATTGCTTGTCGTTCTAATGCAGGAATCAATGCACGCGCATGTGAATCACCAACCAGCGCAAACGTGGGCATTATGCCATCTTTTCCGACTACAGGAAGAGTTATGCTTTCTCCTATCTCCTTTGTCTTTTCTTCCCACTTTCCATGCAAATCCCATATTGGATCATTCTTAGCCCGATCAATTACATCTGTTATTTCAGGATAAAATCGATCAATTCTTCCCGGCATACCATTCCGCAAATGAACCACACCACCCAACCCAACCGCAACAACCATCACAACGCCAGCAACAGCAAACAGTCGTTTCCTTTCCGGCAACAGCATCTGTTTGCCCCTGAACGGTTGTTCAATGAATTTCCAAGAGAAAGTGGCGAGAAGCAACGAAGCGAGAATAATAGCTGCACTATCGAGGCCATTAAAAGGCCTGAACATCAGATATTTTGCAAACACTACAAGCGGCCAGTGCCAGAGGTAAAGCGAATAGGAAATCAGACCGATAAAAGCCAGAGGACGCGCTGTAAGCAATCTTTGTGCAATACGTGTACCCCCCCCCATGCCGCTATAAATAATGAAGCCTGAGCCCATTACTGGAATCAGGGCACTCGCTCCCGGAAAAGGAGTGGCTTCCGTATAAAAGAAAATACTGAAGAGAATAAACGCAAGACCTGAAAGGGTCAATACATTTCTTTGCCAATCCTTTGAAAGATCAGGCAATGCTCCAAGAGCAAGCATTGAACCAACCATCAATTCCCAAGCTCTTGTCGGCACAAGGTAGAAGGTTGCGCCAGGATGATGGGCAACGCCATAAATGCTTGCAACCAAGGAAATGATGAAAGCGGCCATGACCCAAAGCAGATATTGCCCCTTCAGATAGCGGTGGATGAACGCAAGCGCAAGTGGAAAGATAATGTAAAACTGCTCTTCAACAGCCAGCGACCACGTATGAAGCAAAGGCTTCTGCAAGGATGGTGCTGCAAAGTATCCCGACTCACGCCAGAAGAGAATGTTCGAGCTGAAGAGTGTTGTTGCTGCGATGCTCTGGCCAAGATCCTTGAAAGCGTTTGCATCGAAGAGGTAGGCTCCTGCAGCGAGGACGAAGGCAATCACCGGAAACAGCGCCGGAAAAATTCTCCTGATTCTGCGCTCATAGAAACGCGCAATGGAAAACTTTTCAGCCTTGATCTCTTTAAGGATGATCGAGGTAATGAGATACCCCGAAATCACGAAAAAGACATCGACGCCAACAAACCCACCGGTAAAACCTGGAACTTCGGTGTGGAAGAAAAGGACAGCAAGCACGGCAATGGCTCTGAGGCCATCGATATCAGCACGATAGTTGAGTTCCATAAGAAAAACAGCAAATAACTACATTTAATTACGCAACACCGCCTTCAATATAGTTTTCAGAATGAAATAAGGCGCATCTTAAAAGAAAAAAAACCGTGTATCAGTCCTGCCTGGACCGCTCAGATGATAACGCAGCCCATCACCAATCGCTTTGAGCAGAGCAAAAAAAAAGCCGGGAGTCTGCCCTGCGGCCTCCTCCCGGCTGAATGTTCATTTCGTGAGAAACCTTACCCCACATGCTTGCCGGCCATGACGAGGGTTGGCGGCATGCCGAGGTGTTTGCCGTCGAGCAGGACGTTCCAGTAGAGCGGCTCGAAGGCGAGCTTGCCCAGCCAGTTCGCCTTGGTCTCCTGAAGCAGCGTGAATGGCCCCAGCTTCGGCATCGGGAACTTGCCCGGCAGCGGCTCGATCTTGTAGTTGAAGTCGATGAGCGACGAGGTACCCTTTGAATAGACGATGAAACAGGTCGAGTGGCCATCGTAAATCTCTTCGGGCTTGGCGCCGTAAATCTCGGCCATGATGTTGAACACCACCACATCCGCCTCGTAGTGAGCCACCGAACCGGCCTTCGAGGTCGGCACGTTGGTGGCGTCGCCGATGACATAGACGCCGTCGTGCTTCAGCGCCTTCAGCGTGTTGTGGTGCGTCGGCACGTAACCGATGCCGTCATCCATTTTCGACTTGCTGATCACCGGATCGCCGATGGTGGTCGGCACGCTCACCAGAAGATCGAACTTGACCTTGTCGCCCTGCACCGACTCGATGAACTTCTCCTTGCCATCAACGCGATTCAGCTCGAAGCTTGTCGTGATCTTGATGTTCTTCTCTTTGGCGGCCTGGTTAAACACCGCGGCGGCTTTCGGCTTGGTGAAAGCCATCGGCAGCGGCGTCACCAGCTCGATTTCGGTCTTGTTGCGGATGCCCCGCTTTTTGGTGTACCAGTCGGCCATAAAGACGAACTCGATGGGCGCAACCGGGCACTTGATCGGCATTTCGGCGATGTTCATCACAATCTTGCCGCCATCGAACTCCTTGAGCTTCTGGCGGAGCTTGTCGGCCATGTCGATAGTATAGAAGGTGAACGCGTTCTTGCCCCAGGCGTCGAGAAGGCCGTCGTTCTCTTCGGGATTGATGCGGCAGCCGGTGCTGATAATGAGGAAGTCGTAGCTGAAGGAGCGGTTTTTGGTCTTGACCTCTTTCTTTTCGGGATCGATTTGGGTGATTTCGTCAATCACGAAATTGATGCCGCCGGTGATGTACTTTTTCCTGGACTTGGTCAGGGTGCTGGACTTCTGGATGCCGAACGGCACGAACAAGAGCCCGGGCTGATAAATGTGGTTGTCATCGCGGTCGATTACGGTAATCTCCCAATCCGAGGGCAGATGGCGTCTCAGATTGTTCGAGACGATCGTCCCGGCGGTACCCGCCCCCAATACGACAATTTTTTTCGACATACTCCAGCCTCCAGCGCTGTTCTGTTTTTTGTTGCAATAGACAAGATTCAAGACGGTGCAGCCGCAACCCGTTCAAAAAAGATGCGATAGCTCCGGTACTCCCCGCTTCCGCCTGACGGCGCCCGGCGCGCCTCCGGAAGCTTAACTATATAACCATATCGTTGAATAATTTAATTAATATATCATTCAATAATTATAATTACAAGCAAAGGAGCAGCCATAAAGCCTTGTATGGCAAGATTTTTTCAGGGAACGTCCGAAAAGTTCCGTGCGTACGGTGTTTTTCTTCGATGCTGATCCGCCACTTCCCCGCCCTTGCTCATTATGCCAGGCATCGAAGCCCCGGGCAGCACGTCACGAAAATCCGCTGAAACGCGATAGCGTGGCTGGAGAGCCGGAAAACAGACAAGCCATCAGCGGTCGTTCAGACTCCTCTGATGGCTTGTTCTTCAGCAAAGCGGAGGAAGCGCTCGTGGAGCGGCGCGGATCACTTCGCGGGTTTGGTGGCAATGGCCTTGACAATCAGGGCCTCGAAATCCTCCTTGGTCAATCCGCCGGTCACCACGTTGAGCACTTTGCCGTCACGACCCACGACGAACGAGGCTGGAATAGCCCTGATTTTGCCGCCCGGCAGGAACTTGCCGAAGGCCGCTTCGAGCTCCGGGGTGGTCAGGCCGACCGGATAGCTCACGCCCATCTCCCAGAGAAAATCGGGCAGGGTCGCGGGGCGATCCCGGAAGGCGACGCCGACAAAGGTGAAGCCCTGCCTGGCATATTTTTTCTGAAGCTCCACCATGCCGGGCAACTCTTCACGGCAGGGCGGGCACCACGAAGCGAAAAAGTTGACGATGTAGGGCTTGCCGGCAAGCTGAGCGCTGGTGATTTGGGCGCCGTCAAGCGTCTTCATGGTGAAAGCCGGGGCCGCCTGCCTGGCCGGAGTTGCAGCCGTTGCCGAACCAGCGGCAAGCGCCGGAGCGGCTGAAGGCACGCCACCGGCACAAATCGCCAGAAAAGCTGCGGCGGAAAGTTTTCTCAGGGATTTCATGAACCGTTTCTGGATTAAGCTTTTCAAAACAACCAAAGACCATCATCGCGCCCTTTCAGAAAAAACTGAAAAGGATGCCTGCGCCCCGGGCCGTGGCGTCAGGAAACATCGATTCCGGGATTGCTTCCCAGCCCCTTCAGCTCGGGCGTGTTGAGCTTTTTGACCTCGACCACCTTTTTGTCTTTCAGGTACGCGGCCACGGTGTCCCACACCGGTTCGCCCGGCGACTTGGCGCCGACGGTCGCCCACCCGGCGACCCGGTACTTTTTCGACGCCTCGACGGGCTTGCCGTTTTCAAGCCGCATGTTGTCGATGCGCTTGCCCATCGTGGCGGTCGGGTCGATGCGGTAGCTCAGGCCGCCGGTGCGCACCATGTCGCCGCCCTGCTGGTAAAAGGGATCGAGATTGAAGAGGTTGTCGGCCACGTCTTCGAGAATCTCCCTGATCTGCTGGCCGGTCATCTCGCGCGCGTAGGTTTCGGGATAGGTCATGCAGGTCTGGTCGAGAACATGCTCCATCGTGATGGTCTGGCCCGGAAGCACGGTGGTGCCCCAGCGGAAACCGGGCGAAAGCGCGATCTGCGCGTCGTTGCGCGCGCGCAGGGCATCGCAGATGATCTGGTCGAAGGGTCCATCGAAATTGCCGCGGCGATAGAGCAGCGATCCGGCCACGGCCAGCGGCTCCTGAAGCTTCTGGAGGTACGGCGCCCTGGTTTTGTCGATGAACGCCTGCATGCCCTGATGCGCCGGAAGTTCGTTGGAAAAAACCGGAAGCAGCCGGTACCGGTACTCCCTGACGCCGCCGTTGCCGAGCTTGAGGTCGATGACGCCGAGGAATTTGCCGTTCGATCCGGCGTTGGTCACCAGCGTTCGGCCTTTGGCGTTCTTCACCTCGAAAGGCTGCGGCACGCCGTCATGGGTGTGGCCGCCGAAAATCACGTCGATACCGCTGACCACCTCGGCAAGCTTGACGTCAACGTCCATGCCGTTGTGCGAAATCAGCACGACCGCGTCGGGCTTCTCCTTGGCGCGGACGCTATCGACCAGCGCCTGCATGTCGGCGGCATTGATGCCGAAGGTCCAGTTCGGAATGAAGCGCGACGGGTTGGCAATGGGCGTGTAGGGAAACGCCTGGCCGATGACGGCGACGCGATGCTGGCCCATCGTTTTGATGACGTAGGGACGGAACGCATGGCCGCTGTTTTCGTCGAACGCCTTGGCGCCGTTGAAGAGAGCATCCTCCTTGACCTTGATGTTCTGCGCCACGAAGTCGCCCCTGAATGCCGCCAGGTTTTTGAGCACCTCCTCTTCGAGGTAGGTGAACTCCCAGTGGCCGGTCATGACATCCACGCCGAGCAGGTTGCAGGCCTCGACCATGTCCATGCCCCGGTTCCAGAACGCCGTGCCCGAACCCTGCCAGGTGTCGCCGCCGTCGAGCAGGAGCGTTTTCGACGAGCCGTACTCCGAACGCATCCGGTCAACGAGCGTTTTCAGGTGCGCAAAACCGCCAACCTTTCCGAACCGCTGCGCGGCATCGGCGTAGTTGATCGCGGTGTAAGCGTGAGCCAGCGGAGAGCCGGGGGCGATGTTGTAATACTTCAGCAGCGCCTCGGTCACCAGGTGGGGCGGGCGTCCGAAAGCCTACCCGAGCCCGAGATTCATACTCGGCTCACGGTAGTAGATCGGCATGAGCTGGGCGTGGGTATCGGTGATGTGCATCAGGCGGATGTCGCCGAAACCTCCGAAATCGTAAAGACCGGACGAGACGGCTGTGGCGGAAGCCAGGTTCGGAAGAAGCCCGGCAGCCCCTGCAAAGCCGAGAATGCGTAAAAACTCGCGTCGTGACAGGTTCATGAATCGATGGCGGTTTGGGTTACCGTAAATGGACAAAAATCAAAAGGAAGGCGCCAGTTCTGAACCGGCGCCAAAAGCTTGGCCAGGTTCCGGAAATCAGTTCGCGGGAATCATCATCTTCCAGTTCTTCTCCATGAACTTTGCCTGCACAACGGCTTCGCGGCCCTGCACAAGAGCCCGGGAAGCCAGTTTGTCGGACTCTTCCCGGTTGCCGTTCTGCAGCGCCTCTCGTGCCGAGGCGATCAGTTTTGCCGTATCGCGCCACTCATAGCCGAGCGCCGCGGCCTCCTTTCTCGCTGCCTCGGCCTGGTCGATCAGTGCCGGGGAACTCTCCGCCGGACCGGCCAGCAGCATCGGGCTGGAAGGCATGAGCACAAGCAGGCTCAAAAGCGATAACACTTTTTTCATCACTCCTCCTTTTACTTTCTTGAGGCCGGGCCGTTATACTGAAGGCCGTTTGACATGGCTGTCTGGAAAAATTCCAGGTTGCGGTACTCTTCGCTCTGCGCCGGGAACGGCTTGGCTCCGATGTTTTCGTTGCAGCCGGCATACCTTCGGTGTAGCGTGCCGATTTCACCCCACTTGGAACGGAACACCGGGAAGTGGGTCGTATGGCCGAGGGCCGGGCTGACCACCTCAGCTCTGAGATTGCGCCCGACATACTCCATGTGGCAGCCCGAGCACGACATGTTGAGCTGGCCGCGCTTGCCGTAGAAAAACGCCTTGCCCTTCAGGTAGGCGTCGTAGGCGGCCTTGCTGCCAACCTTGACATCGACCTTCTGGCCCCGGCTGATGTAGGCCATGTAGGCCGACACTTTGGCCAGATCGCCCTTGTTGCCCGGCCAGGGCTGCTCGCCATTGGCCACGCGGCACTCGTTGATGGCCATTTCAAGCGTCACCACCTCCTTGCGCTTCTCGTCGAAATAGGGGTACTTGCCGCGCACGGCTCCGCCGTCCGGAAAGCAGCTCGCCAGCGACTTGCCGTTGGCGAAGGGCTTGTTGAAGAGCGCCTTGCCCGCCTCGATGTCGAGTTCATACGGCGGAAACTCCTCCATCTCCTGCCACTGCCTGCGGGAATCCTCGTTGAGCGCATAGACGCCGTTGGCGTAATCGGCCAGCTTCACCTCCGGAAACTCCTTGATGAAGTAGCTCTGAAAGGCCTTCGTATCGGCATCGACCAGCGCCTGGTAATTGACGGCCTGGGCCGGTCTGGAGACCGCGACCGCCGACACCATGAGCGCAGCGGGAATCAGCCGCCTCAAGATTCTGTTTTTTATCATGGATGGGTTCTCCTGTAGTTAGGCATTACATCGCCGTCATGGCGACCTCGGAAGTTCCCGATCCCCCCTTGCTGTCAACCCAGGTGACCTTGAGCATCTGGCCCGCCTTTGCGCCGTTGAACTGGAACGAAAGGTAGGGGTCTTTCGAGACGCCGGGGCCGAGTTCGGCACGAAAGACGGTGTCGCCACCGCAGGTAGCCGTTATTTCGGTGATGAAATGGGCCGGAACGATCGCGCCGTTCTGCTCTTTCCTGCGCCCCGTCTCCATGGGATGCGGAATCAGCATCTTGACCGAGGCGACATTATTCTGGACTACTGCTTTGATTTTCATGGTTTCACTCCGGAAAATGGTTTGAATGGTTGTCGTCGATTAACCGCCACAGCCGCCAATGGTCACCTTGACTTCGCGGACGGCGCGGTAGAGTTTGCCGCCAGCCTGGGCAATGACGACAACGTTGGCCGTCTTGGCCATGCGCATACGCAGCGAAACCTCGGGCTTCATGCGCGGCAGCACATCGAACGACGCCACAAGCGGGCTGAAGTTGGCCGGGGTGAAGATGCTGAAGTTGGTCACTCCGGGGATAGTGGTTGAAACCGTCACGGGCACGAAGGCGCCGTTTTCGGCAATTTCGGGAGCCTTGATCTCGATCGAGGTTGAATCCACGATCGGAAGGGAGCCATATTTTGCCGCGATCGCCGCATCAAGCTCGCTCGCATTGAAGGCCTTGTCGCTCCATTTGGCCATAAGGTTGCCCGGCATCATGGCCAGCACAGCAACCGACGCCGCCGAACCGGCTACCGTTTTACAAAAATCCCGGCGGGAAATACCCATAATTGCCTCCTCAGAAAAAAGGGTGTTAGTGGTTCGGCCCCACGCGGGGCCTTGTTTTGAAAAAGGAAAAAATCAGAGCGTATAGAGGTAATCCACGATCAGGTCAACCTCCTCGCCGGACAGCACGCCGTTCTTGCCGAAAGGCGGCATCATGCTTTTCGGGTTTTTGGCCGATGCGTCCCAGATCTGCTCGCGAAGCGCCGCCCTGTCCGGAAAGCGCTCTTTCATCTGGATCATCGGCGGGCCGAGATTGCCGGGGAACTCCCCGTCGGCAATCATGTGGCAGGCAAGGCAGTTGCCCTTGTTGCTGTCGAAGGCCAGCGCCTTTCCCCTTTCAAGAGCCGCCTGGTCCGGCTTGGCGCCAGCTTGCCCCAACGAAGGCAGCATGAAGAGCACCGCCGCTGCGATAAAGCCTGAATGCTTCATATCCCTCTCTTTTTTTTGAATTGAATTGTTTCTGTCACCACAGAAAATCCACCGCCTGTTCTGATCAAAAGCCTCACCGGATTAATGCCAAATATCATGCGTAATGGCGTGATACCACTGATCCGACTGCACCGCCTCTTCGGCAAGCTGCTGTGCCGTGGCCTCCATCGAGGTGAGGCGCACCGCATCGGGCTTCTCGCTGATTGTCTGCCCGTTCCGGGAGTAGGAACCGGCCACCGAAACCGCATATCCCGGCCCGATCAGGCTGTAGCACAGGCTCGCCAGATCGGGCGTTTCGACAGGCTTGCCGCCGAAGGATACAATGAGCGATGAAGCGAGCGCCTTGGCCTGGGTATTGGCGGAAACGCCCGATTTGGGCATTGGGCCAACCACGGCCGCGTCGCCGATGACGTGAATGCCCGGCTGCCTGAGCGACTCGAAGGTCACCTCGTTCACCGGACACCAGCCGGTCTGGTCCACAAGCCCGGCGGCAACGGCAATCCGCCCCGCTTTCTGCGGCGGAATCACGTTGATCACCCCGGCCTTCTCATCGCCGAACTCGGTGGCGACCGTCATCGTGGCCGCGTCGAGACGCTCGATTCTGCCACCCACCGAAGCGGAACGCCACTCGATCATGCCCGGATAGAGCCGGTCCCAGCCGAGCATGAACAGATCCTGCTTGGTGAACACCTCCTTGTCGTCAAGGATGATGACTTTGGATTTCGGCTTGTGCTTTTTCAGGTAGTTGGCAACCAGGCCCGCCCGCTCGTACGGAGCCGCCGGGCAACGGAAGGGATTTTTGGGGGCGGAGATGATGACCGTCTGGCCATCGTTCATCGCCAGAAGCTGCCGGCGCAGCAGCTCGGTCTGCGGCCCGGCTTCGTAGGCGTGGGGAATTTTTGATTCCGCCGCCTGCTCGCTGTAGCCCTCGATGGAGTTCCAGATGAAATCCACGCCGGGCGAAACCACGAGACGGTCGTACGCGAGCGATTTCCCGCCTTTCAGCATCACGGTTCTCTTCACCGGATCGACCGCCGTAGCGTAATCGTGCATCACTTCGACACCGTACCGGCTGCGCAAGGCGTCATAACGCTGCGCAATGAAGCTCATGGTCTGCAACCCGCCAATCACCGAGTTGCTCATCGGGCAGGTATGGAACACCTTCTTCGGCTCGACGAGGGTAACGGCCAGCGACGGATCACCCATCTTCAGATACTTTGCCACGGTTGCGCCGCCAAAGCCGCCACCGATAACAACCACCCGCGCTTTCGAGCCGGAGGCCATAACCGGCAAACCGGAGAACAGCACCGATGAACCTGCGGCCAGGCCTGTAAGCAACAACTTGTTGAAAGCCCTGCGAGAAATGGTCGTATCCATAGCTTTTTGACTGGCGTTCTCTTGCTTGTATCACCGGAAACTGACGAGATTCATCATCAGCACTTCCCGCTCGTTACGGCATCAGGTCACAAGATATAACCGCACAACGAGAAATTAATATAATTATGTAGTTATATAATGAAATGCCGATAAATTTGCAAGCACCCGTGCTCCGGATTTCACGATTGTTCACCATCGCACAAACGATAACTGACTACCCTTAAACAGGTAATGAGGCGGAAATGGTCGGGAGGAGTCGCTCTGTCGGAAAAGGTCGCTCCTAAAAAAGCACCCTGAGCGAGGGCCGAAAAGAGGGCGGAATGGGGGCAGAATCCGGATTATTACTCCGGCCAATAAAAATATCGATCATTGTTTCAGCGACACGCCTTCCCGATGTCATTCCGAGCGTCGTGAAGAATCCAGAACTCTTTATTTGGTAATAAGATAGATTCTTCATTCCGCATCGCTTCATTCAGAATGACAGAGCGCTCCCCGAAATTGCTTTGTGCTATTTAATGGCCGGAATAATAAGGAAGGAGCAAGATGATTTCAGGCAGCGCACAGCGAAGCGATCAGCTTGCGGATCAGGTTTTTCACGACGCCTGCAACTCAATCCCGCAAGCGGGTGCTTTAAGGCGGCAACGGCTTCCGTGGCCTCGGTTGAGCCCCTCACTCCGGCTGGCAGTACCGGAATGCTACGGCCTCACGCTCGCGACCGTTCAGGCAACCGTCCGCTCCAGCACCGCAGCGGCTCCTTTTCGATCATGATGGCGCAATAGTTGCACATCGTGCATTTCGATATCGTCTGCTTGCCCTCACGGAACTTCCTGACGATCGAAGGCTCGATGATGAACGGGCGTGACATCGACACGAAATCGGCACGATTGCCCGAGATCGCCGCAGTTGCATCTTCGAGGGTATGAATGCCGCCAACCACGATCACCGGTATCGAAACCGCCGCCTTGATCTCTCTGGCCGCCTGCAGATTGTAGCAGCGGTAGGGCTTGGGGCTGGAAGGGAGAAACGGCGGCAGCACCCGTTTCAGCACCGGCCGGAACACCGGGGGCACGGCCTCGAACTTGAAATTGGCCGCAATCAGCGCATCGAGCGGCATCTTCGGGCCGCGCATGATCGCCAGCCCCTCGGCAATGACGCCCGAAGAAACTTCAACCGCGGAGCATCCGGCCTTTTCGAGCATCACGGCAATCTGAACCGCCTCCTCAAGCCTCATGCCGCCTTTCATGCCGTCATAGGCATTGATTTTGGCCAGCACCGGAAAATCGCCAACCTTGCGGCGGATGCTCTTCATGATCTCCGCCACGATGCGGAACCGGTTCGCAGTCGAGCCGCCCCACCGGTCACTCCGCCGGTTGCTGAACGGTGAGAGGAACTGGGCCAGCAGATAGCCGTGCGAACCGTGCAACTGCACACCATCGAAACCGGAAGCCCTTGCCCGGACGGCCGCATCGGAAAAGGCCTCGATGATCTGGTGAATATCGCTCTCCGAAAGCTCTTGCGGCAAATCCTCGGTAAAAAACGGATCTTTCAGCGCAGACGGAGCCACGGTTCTTTTGCCGGTCACCGCCGACCGGGTCTGGCGGCCGCAATGCGCGAGCTGCATGACGATCGGCGCTCCGGCCCGATGAACCGATTGAACCAGTTGGCGATAGGCCGGAACCAGCGCATCGCTGTGCATCATCAGCATGCCGGGCAGACTGCTTTTGCCCTGCTGAAGCACTCCGGCATAACCGGTAATCACCGCTCCGGCCTCCCCTTTCGCCAGCTTGACATATAGCTCCCCAAGCGCTTCGGAAGGCGCGCCATCGGCCTCGGCCATTCCCTCATGCGTCCCGGAACGGATCAGCCGGTTCCGAAGCGCAATCGAACCAATGGCAGCCGGTTCAAATATCCTGAGAGTTTCTGGCATGAAAGAGAGACGTTAATCCGGCAACAAAAAATTGCAATCTTCCCTAAAAGAAGAGATTGGGCTAAGGCGTTGATTTATTTCAGGTTATCTGTATTCTAACCCCTCAGGACTGAAGTCCGGGGCAATGGTTAAGCGTTTGAATCGCCGGAGTAATAATCCGGTTTCAGTAGTCCCGACAGGATGAGGCGATGGATATTAAAGTGTAAAAAGCGCACAACGTCAGCATGATCGCCCATCTTCTGCTATCCGCCATCCGCCGGAGTGCCACTTCAACAAAACAACCCGCGTTCCGTTCATTTCACTCTCGACGCAGAAATTGATGCGAATGGCACCCGAAAGTGCTTCCGGCAAGCAGAGTGCTGCAGGATACTGACTGATTTTTATCGACACTTCCACCAGGCCAACAGAGGAAATTTGACCTGTCAAGGCTACATCCAAAAGCTTGCGGCGCACCCCGACAGCAGGGCTGGGCGTTGCCAGAAATCCTTACGCTCTGCCGGTTCGCTCCGGCCTCCGCGCGCCATCCGCCTTTGCGCCCGGTCCGATCACGGCACTTTCGGAGACGTTCTCAAGATTGAAAATACCCTGAAGAAAACTCTGTTTTGAAGAAATTCTTCTCATAACTCGAAAAATTTAAAGAAAACGGGATGAATTTCCTCTCTCAGTCCAAGAACATTCAATGCAAACAAATCCCGATCCCGCATCGCGTCAATCCACGCGCCCGCGGGGGGCGCGAAACCGCAAAAGAATGGCAGAGCGATCCAGTAATCCAGTACAGCGTTTCAATCCACGCGCCCGCGAGGGGCGCGAATTTTGGGCCGATACGGTGAAAGCAATTGTTTCACCCCGCGCATCCGCTGGGGATGAGACTACGGGCGCCTCTGAAAACGTATGACGAGCCTGATGGCTGCGCAGGGCGTTGCCAGAAATCCTCACGAACTCCCGGTATGCTCCGGTTTTTGCGCTCCAGCCACCATGCGTTCAGACCTTTCATGGCATTTTTCAGAGGCGCTCGTCAATGATTCCCCGGTGATCTTCTGATGTCCAAATGGTTTCAATCCGCGCGCCCCGAGGGGGCGCGACATCAGCGGCTCCTGAAGCAGTTGATAAGTTTATAGTTTCAATCCACGCGCCCGCAAAGGAGCGCGACTCAGGCGGCGATGAAAAGTCTCCGCATTTGTTGGAAGTTTCAATGCACGCGCCCCCCGGGGGCGCGACGCTGATGCGCTGGCATGAGCCAACCCCAAAATATAAGTTTCAATCCACGCGCCCAAATTGGGCGCGGTCGTTCGCTTATCGGGGATGAACCGGCACCTCCAATTGTTTCAATTCACACACCCGGAGGGGTGCGACAGGGTGAACGTAACAATCAGGCAGAGGACAGCTTTACTTCAATGAGCACGTCCAACAGAGCGCGAAGATTGTTCCGGTCTCTGCCTATGGTCATCTCTGAAAAGATGTTGCGCATTCCGGTTGCTGCGTTGAGCGGTGACCGAAATCCTCGGGTACGCAGCATTACACACCGTCCGCCTTGCACTGCAACCGCACGGTGCGCTTTTCAGCGACAACTCTGTTCGGGAAGCCTACGTTTCAATCCACGAGCCCACCTGGAGGCGAAACAGCGCATTGAGAAAAACGCTAGAAAAACTGGGTTTAGCGCTTTCCCCGGTCAATTGAGCGCTTCAGGCACGCAGAACTCGATGAGCGAGCAATGGCCGCAAGAGCAACGTGCTTCATCGAAAACCGCCTACAGCCGGCGCATTGTCTCTGAGCGGAATACCATGCACCTGGCAGGATTGACGCGCCAAAGCAACTTTGCAGGGCAGGTCGCCTCGGCGCAAGGCCGGGCTTCAACATCAGCCAAGCCGGAGGACAGTGCCCACCCGCTCATGCAGCGCCCTCCATCCGGCGGCGTTCTGAGGCCCGTTCCGGAGCTGTTCGAGATCAATTTTCGAACAACGCCGGTAACCGTCGAAACCATGCCGATGCGGTCGAGGCCGCCAAATCGGCTTCGGCGCCCATGCTTCTATCCGAGTTTCCGGAGCAGCTTCACTTCGCCCGGATTTGACTCATCGACCAGCACCTCATAATCGCTGAACGAACGGGCCGGGCCAACGGAACCCTCTTTGCGCTTCACGGCGATACGCTCGAAGAGGCTGCTTGCCGGAGCGTTGCCCAAAGCCGAGCTGTGCTCGAAAACGTACAGGCCGCGTGTGGACATCAAGCCGCGAGCCGCCGAACGGTCATGCTCGAACATGTTCAGCAGGGCGCTCCAGAAAAGGTCGAGGTCGTTTTCTGAAAATCCTGTCTGCTGGGCAAGGTTTGCCGAAACGAATCCATGAGTGCGATACAGTCCATACGGCACCGTGTATTTACGGCCCATCGTCCGGTTGTCGCCGCTTTGCTTTTCCGCTTCAGCTTCGGTAGCAACGGCCATTCGTGTAATGCTGTGTTCCAGCGCCACGACAGGCTCGACCGAGCGGGCAAAGGTCATCTGAATCGGGCCACGGACCTGACCGGCATTGGCTCCGGTTGACATGACAGCCCCAAAGGTGCGTATATCATAATATTTTGCGCACATCTGAACTCGCCCCTTCTCAACCTCTCCACCCTGGGCCGCACCTGGTTTATTGCGTTTCGATCCATCTTTTGAATCTGACGGCGGCACTGAAAGATCGATACCAAGATCGGAATAGGCCTGATCTATAATCTTGTTCAGAACCGCTTTCTCCCTGATAAATATATTCTGGCCCGATAACAGTGCATAGTTGCGAACTTTACGTTTCAAACAGACATCGGTTACCAGTCCCATGCCGGTTTCAGCATCAATGCGCGGGAGGTTGCCGGCATCGGGATCGCCATTCGGGTTGCCATCCTGAACATCAAAAAGCAGAACGAAATCATAGCGCTTTTTAAGGTTACTCATAATTACTCTTTTTGATTGTCATTATTATTGTTCGAATCTCTCTTTTTGAAAAAATCCTGGCGCTGGTGATAGTACCCGATCGCAAATCGCGCCTGATCTTCCATTGAAAGATGAGAAGGCATCTCTGTATCAAATCCATCGAATACACCCGTAAGCACTCTTTCAAAATTCAATCGTCTTGTGGAGTTTTCGAGTTTGAGGAGATGATGATTTTTCAGCTTCAATAATTGTGGAAATACAGTCACCGGCGCCGAACATGCCGCACCGTAATAGCGATCCCGAATCGTTGTATTAATGCGTGGAATCGCCTCTTCCTGAATCTTTTCCAAAACAGCGAAAAGTCGTCCAAGCCGGTATCCCGGATTGTTGTTGGTTGGATCAAGTGCCACGGTTATCTCCTGTGCTTGAGTGTTATGAATTTTTGAAAAACGGTTGAGATATGCTTTCAGAATACCCGCCTGAACCCTTGTCACCTCCTGCGTTGCGCGAATTCGGCGGATAGTCTGCTGAAGCATGGTTGCCGGGTAAACACTTCCGGTTATCACCGATTGACATATCTGCCCGGCAAGGTTTGAAGGGACATTATCCACCTTGCCCTCGTGAGCCATTGCGGATAAAATCCAGAACATGGAATAATGACCAGCGTCTTTTTTGCTTCTTATAATGTCAAGATCATCAAAGTGCCGGCGTAAAGTGCCGGCAAATTCTCCAATGGTGCCGGTATGCCAGAAGCGAACAGAAATCCGAGCCGAGTTCGGTGCAAGGCCAAGCACAAAAAACCTCGTATCCGAATCCATTTCATCATGGTCATTGCCAACTCCCTGATACATGATCTTCAGCGCTCTGAGATCTGCATCAGGATCATCTTTCGAATATCCGATCAGGGCGAAAACAATCTCTTCAAACACATCCTTTTTTTGTGCCCAGAATATTGTCGTTGTATCGCCAACCTGCACCTTGTTTTTTGATCCTTTTGCCAACAGCGTGTTCAAGGCTGTCGTATAGGCAAACTCCGCTGATTTGCTTATCGGCGCATTGAACGCCTGCTCTTTTCCATACGAATCGTAACCGGAATTTTTCTGAAACGAGATAAATTTTTTTGAATCCCTGTTAATTGGCGTATCGCTGTGAATTCTGGCAATCGCAGCAGTTTTTCCTGTCACCATACAAAGACCGGTAACGCCGTCGGCATGCGCTCCAACCCGGGCCTCAACATACATGCTTACGGCATCCCGGCATGGAACAGGATCAACGTCTCCGTCAAGCCGGAAGCTCATGGTGCACCCAATAATCGTGGCGCACTCGTCCCAGTTTTCGGAGCCAGTGAGCTTTTCATACTCGCCATTCTCGTAAAAAAGAATAACTGCCGTCACGCCCTCATCGGCCTTGACATCCGCAGGCAATTCCTGAATCCTTCCGATAAAACTCGACATCTGCTTTTCAGCCATTGCCCGGTCTTTCTCGCTTTCACTTCGCGCATGTCCAGCCACATAGCCGTAATGATCCCAGAGAAGAAAACTCGTTTTCCAGCCGTTGGGACCAGTCCGGACAACAGACTTCGGCACCAGGTATCGTTTCGCTTTTTTCTTCTTGCCATCGACCTCCCGCGTATCTTCGAGCGATATGAAATTACCGTTCCGGTCAATCACGATGACAAAGGGAATTTCCTTCCACTCAAACCCCTCCGGCGCTATACCGCTGTCAGGATCGGCAGCTTTACGCTGGTAATAGTCGTAGAGTGCCTGCAAAATCATTTTCTCACCTCCTCGCTCTCCCATGCCGGAACATTGATTACCCCGTTTTCCAGACATGCCCTGAAAAATGCAGGAGCCGGTTCTTTCAGGTTCTTCTCAAAGTCGAGATCGTAGAGCATAAAGCCGAGATCGCAGGTTTCGCTGATCGGCGCGGGTTCGTCCGCCGGATTCTCGACCAGCCTGAACTCGCAACTGAACTCGCGGCAACCGAGATATGGCTGGCTGAAACACTGCCCTTTCCGCATTCGCCGCTCGAAGATGCCGTAATATTTCCCAGGATTCTCATCCTTGCGCAGCTCTGTGGCCTCCCAACCATCCTGCAATGAATGACGCTTCACTTCCGGGCGCTTTGACGGCGGAATAAATTCAAGTTCGGCGTGAAGCCGGTAGGCCACGTCCCGAAGAAACAGGCCGGCTCGCTGCTGCCGTGCATCCTCGATGAAAATCCCCTGACTCCGCTCGCTTGCCGTTTGAGCGACTTCATTGCGCCGCACCGAAACCCATTTGATCGGCTTGAGCACCTCAATCTTGCGGATTCTCCAGCGAATGGCTGGCTTCCAGAAAATCGCCTCGAAAATTCCCCGTGCCGCCGAAGGGGTGATGACATCGTAGCTGACTCGCTCAACCTTCATTTCAGGCCGGGTGAAGCAGGCATACTCGCCCTTGACTTCGATGCAGAACGGTTTATTCCAATGCTCCATAGCGTGCTTCTTCTTGTTGAGCTTGAGGCAACTCCAAAACGCAGTACGAGTCCCTGTTGCCACGTTGTGTGCGCAAAAACAAGTGCGCACACACGGTACGTGATGATTTTGAGCTCACACAACGCGGCAACCGATGCTCGTTACAGGTTTTTTCAAGCGCTCTTTACAGTTTTTATGTATTGACGTATACCCATGATTCATATTCAAGCAAGAAAGTGCAAGCTGAGTGGCGTACAGAAATCCGGGCGGATTGTTGTGGTTAGGGGTTTTCACGCACGGAAAAAAGTATAAAAACGACGTATCCTTTATTTTCAGAACCAGTCTTTCAACAAAACGCCTTCTCCTTACAAAAACAGAGTGCTTTTATTATTCATTTTGAAACAATACTGATAAATATCACAATAAAATAGCAATAATCACAATTTTTGTAAGTAATACCATTGTCTTTTGGCGCGCAAACGGGTTATTACGGGCATTTCCGAAAAGGGGGAGATGTCCATTCACACAGTCACGGTATCACTGAGACCGGGAGGGATTGCCCAGAAATGCACGGCTTCAGTGCCGGCGCATTGCACCCTGAAACAGCTGTTCAAGCTCTTCTCAGGGCACAGTTATCTCCGGAAAAAGGGGTTGTGAACCATCCTGTTGAGCGGCATGCAACGTATCGGTACAGGTCAGCCGGCGCAGTCAAATCCTCGCAACAACGCTCACAGAGCAGGTCGGCCTGATCGTGAAGGTACCCGGCGATCGGGAATCATGCTCATTGGGCGGGATAACACCATGAGATGCAATGGTTGCGGAAAACAGAGAGGCAAACAGGATTCTTTCGTGAAAGGGGCAGGGAAAAAACGAAGGCGCGGAAGAGAAATGCTCTGTCCGGGTCAGAGAGCACCTTGAGCGCGGCTGAGCATATCAATGGTTCAAACTGTTCCTGACAGATGAAGGGAAGCTTTCAGAAAAAAAGGGGTAACGGGGATCTTAGCGCAGCCAGGCCTTTGCATCCCTGTAGCTTCGGAATGCCCTCATCTTGAACGGAATTCTTTCACGATCAGCCTCTTCACAAAAGATTTTGAAAAGACCATACTGGAACCCGGTTGAGGCCAACAAAGCTCCTTTCTCCTTTTTTGCTCCGACAGGAAAATAGGTCTTTATCCTGTTGACCGCCTCGAACATATCAAGGTTCGAAAAGTCACAGACAAATCCTTCATCGAAAACCCAGAGAGAGTTCTTGTAGGGATATGCGGGATGCAGCATGAGAGTCTGCTGTATTTTGTAAAGAGCTTTCTGGTCAACAGTACCAGTAATCTTCACCTCAAGGCGATCGGGCTTGTTATGGACTTCGTACATGGGTTGCACGCAATTAGTAGTTTTGAGTTTGAGTCGTGGATACTTAAAAGGGGTACTACTCTGCACTACTTAATGCACGAACAATATATACCCAGCCACCGTTTATTCACAAAATTATTTTATCCCCAGAACACCGGCAAGGAGCACGGGCTTCAACAAAATCACGGACGATCCGGCGTTCATTCCATCAGAATAACGTGTCAAGCCTTGTCTTTTCTGCACTCTGGCACAGTTGAGCGAGATGGCGAGGCAGGTCTGTCGTGCTTTTCTTTTCATTCAGAGCAGCAAATGTAACACTCAGCACAAGATAAAAAATACAGAAATTTCTACGTCAAAAACAAGCCGCAAGAAAAAAAACAGCTTGACGCACATACAAAAAAAATAATGTGACAAACTGAACGCATCCCTGCCCTGGAGAGGCGCGGAAGAAAAAAAGAAAAAACGTGCCGGGGAATGTTCATGGAGGCAAGATGGTTAACTGGGTTAACATCCGGACAAGCAACGACAGGTCTTTCGATTATGCAGCATCATGTCTGGCATTATCACGGTTTTGCAGCTCTTCGCCGACGGGTGCCGGAGGGCGCAGCGCCAAGCAAAAGAGTTCGGGTGGTTTTCGTTATATTGGCGCACAGGTCAATCCGTGACATGACCGAACCGGGCACCCGAAGCGCGGGTTTCCGGAGTTTCGGAAAGGCCGGGCCGGCAGCGTTCGCTCCAGACGTCCGCTTTGCCGTCATGGAGGGCACCTCTAAAAAGTGTCATGAGCGGCCCGAGTGCAAGGCGGCTGGAGCGCAGAAACCGGAGCGTACACGGAGTACGTAAGGATTTCGAGCACCACCCAAGCGCCGACAATCGTGACGCGAAATAAGTTTTTAGAGGTGCCCTGGATTGTATAAGCTCCGGAGACCGTCAGAGGCGCCGGAATGAACAAGAATATTTTCGTCAGCAGTACCAATGATGACTGTCAATAATGAGATTGAATGCGTAAAACCGGCTCCTGCCGTCAAACGCGAGATTCCATACAACTACACCTCGGCCAGTGACCGGCAGGCGATTTCGTTCATCCTGGGCGAAGCGGTCGTCAGGCAGGTTGAGGAGTTGCGCGATTTCCGCGTGACTGGCCGTTCGGCGCGTCTTTTGATGCAGATTTTCGGCGATATCCTGATTCACGGACGCAATCCGTACCTGTTCCAGGAGCTGCTCGATTCGGAACGACGCCGGAACCGCGTCTTCGACCACGCCCGCAAGGATCTGGACACCATCGAAGCCTCGGCCAACGGCGACCAGCGCGTGCTGGCCATCGTGAAGACCCTGCGCCAGAAGCTTGAAAAATTCCGCAGCGAGATCGAGCTGCTGCCCCTTTTTCGCAACCGCCTGAAACGCGAGCTTGCGCCCATCGTGGGGGCCAAGAATGTGCTGTTCGATCCTTTCTCGCTGGTGGCCCACGCAACCGATGCGACCGACTGGCGCCTGTACCTGCCGGTGGCGGTCGTGACGCCGGACGACGAGGCGCAGGTGGCTCCGCTCATCGCGGCCATCGCCAAGCTCGGCTTGCGCGTGATTCCGCGCGGCGCGGGCACCGGACTCACCGGCGGCGCGGTGCCGCTGCGCTCGGACTGCGTCATCATCAACACCGAAAAGCTGAACCATGTGCGCGGCATCACCGAGCGCACCTTCCACCTGAAGGATGGCCACACGGTGACGGGCAAGGTGATCGAGGTCGAATCGGGCGTCATCACCGAGGCGGCCATGCACCACGCCGACGAGCACGGTCTGGTCTTCGCCACCGACCCGACCAGCGAGTGGGCCTGCACCATCGGCGGCAACATTGCCGAGAACGCAGGCGGCAAACAGGCCGTGCGCTGGGGAACCTGCATCGACAACCTGCTGGAGTGGAAGATCGCCATGCCGGGCGGCAAATTGTGGACCGTGCGCCGCACCGACCACCAGTTGCGCAAGATTCTGCCCGAAGACACCGTGACCTACGAGGTGCTCGACCAGCACGGCGCACCGCTGAAGCGCATCGCGCTTCGCGGCACCGAAATCCGCAAACAGGGGCTGTGGAAAGACATCACCAACAAGACGCTCGGCGGCGTTCCCGGCCTGCAGAAGGAGGGCACCGACGGCGTCATCACCTCGGCGGTGTTCGTGCTCTATCCCAAGTACAAGCAGAAGCGCACGCTCTGCCTGGAGTTTTTCGGCCCCGACATGGACGAGGCCAGCCGGGTCATCGTGGAGCTGGCCAACGCCTTCCCCTACCGGAACGTCGAACACGAAACGCTGCTGGCGCTGGAGCACTTCGACGACGAGTACATCCGCGCAATCGACTACAAGGTGAAGGCCACCCGGCCGCAGACGCCCAAGGCGGTGCTGCTCATCGACATCGCCGGACACACCGAAGCGGAGGTCGAGGCTGGCGTGGAGCGCGTGCGGGAGCTGCTCGGCAAGCATCCGAACACGCTGATGTTCGTGGCGCGCGACCAGGCCGAAAGCGTGCAGTTCTGGCTGGATCGCAAAAAGCTCAGCGCGATTGCCCGCCGCACCAACGCCTTCAAGCTGAACGAGGATATCGTAATCCCGATCGACCAGCTCGCCGTGTTTGCCCGCTTCATCGACGACCTGAACGTCGAGGAGGAGCGCTATTCGCAACAGCTCTACGTTGACCGGATCGAAGCGCTGCTTCGGGAGTGCAGCCACCCGGAAACCCTTTCGCCCTTCGAGGCAAAAATTCCCGCCGGGCTCGGCCTGTGCGACCTGATCCGCAACCGGCTCGAAGCGGCCGATCCCCTGATGCTGCGCTCGCTGACGCTCGTGCAGGAGTTCCGTTCGGAACTGAAGCAGCTCTTCCGGGGCTATCCGAAAACGCTCGACGCCATCGAGGCCGCCTACAAGCACGTGCGCGACCGGCGCATCGTGCTGGCCACGCACATGCACGCCGGCGACGGCAACGTGCACGTCAACGTGCCGGTACTCTCCAACGACCGTCCGATGCTCGAACGCGCCGACCACGTCATCGACAAGGTGATGGAGAAGGTGATTTCGCTCGGCGGCGTGGTGTCGGGTGAACACGGCATCGGCGTGACGAAGCTGAAGTACATGGACAAGGAGCGCATCGCGGAGCTGAGCGCCTATCGCCGCGAGGTCGATCCTGAAGGCATCATGAACCCCGGCAAGCTGGAGGATTACGAGGCGCTGAACCACATCTTCACGCCATCGTTCAACCTGCTGGAGCTGGAGGCGCACATCCTCAAGCGCGGCAAGCTCGAAGCGCTCTCGAAGAAGGTGGACTGCTGCATCCGTTGCGGCAAGTGCAAGCCGGACTGCTGCGTCTATTACCCGGCGCGCGGCATGTTCTACCATCCGCGCAACAAGAACCTGGCCATCGGCTCGCTCATCGAGGCGCTGCTCTACGATGCCCAGCGCGAGCGTTCGACCGATTTCAGCCTTTTGCAGTGGCTCGAAGAGGTGGCCGATCACTGCACCATCTGCCACAAGTGCCTGAAGCCCTGCCCGGTGGACATCGACACCGGCGAGGTATCGATTCTGGAGCGCGAGATTCTTTCGGCGCGCGGCTTCAAGAACTCGCCACCGATCACCAGAATGACGCTGGACTACCTGACCAACCGCTCGCCGTTCTACAACCGGATTTTCCGCAACACCGTGCTGCGGGCGGGCGGAGCCGCACAGCGTGCGGGCACGAAGTTCACTGCGCCGTTGCAGACTTCCGAGGAGGCGCAGAAGATGCTTCCGCCGCTGCGCCTGTTGCGCTCGGCAGTGCCGCCGGTGCCGGAAAAAACCCTGCGCGACGTGCTGCCCCCCTGCGACAGCGACCAGGTGCTGGTGTTCGAGCCGGAGGGCAAGGAGGCCACCTCGACCGTGTTCTACTTCCCAGGTTGCGGTTCGGAGCGTTTGCATTCGACCATCTCGATGGCCGCGATCCACATGCTGCTCGAAACCGGCACGCGCGTCATTCTGCCGCCGCCGTTCCTGTGTTGCGGCTTCCCGCTGCACGTTAACGCCAAAAGCGACGAATACGACTCGATCGTGCTGCGCAATTCGGTCATGTTCAGCCAGATCAGGGAGATGTTCTCGTATCTCGATTTCGATGCCTGCGTGATTTCGTGCGGCACCTGCCTGGAGGGACTTGAAATCATGGACACCCCGAAGCTGTTCGGCAACCGGATCGTCGATGTGTCGCGTTACGCTTTCGAGAAAGGCCTCCGCGTTGACGGCGGGGCCGCGACAAGCCTCTACCACGCCCCGTGCCACGACTCGCTGAAGGGCAAGGCGTGCGACCTTTTGCGCGATGTCGGCGGCTTCGGCAAGGTGACCGAAGTGCCGCACTGCTGCTCGGAGGCCGGAACGCTGGCGCTCTCGCGGCCCGACATCACCGACTCGATGCTCCATCGCAAGCGCGAAGCATTGAAGGAGTCGATGCACGGTTCGGCAACGGCCACGATCCTGACCAACTGCCCGTCGTGCGTGCAGGGCCTTGGCCGCAATCAGGACATGGGCGTCGAACCGAAACACATTGCCGTCGCGCTGGCTGAAAAACACTCGGGGCCAAACTGGCAGGAGCGCTTCCTCGCCCAGGCAGCAAAGGCCCAGGCGGTGCTGTTTTAGCCGGAACGACCATCCGCGCCCGGACAATGGCGCAAAACCCGCAACCTCCGCAAGGGCGATTCACGCACCGCCCTTAACGGTTCAACCGGCAGAATCCGGCTCACAACCGGAACGTCACCGCAGCTCACCCGCCACCATGGATCACAGCCCACTGGCTTCCAAAAAATACCGGAATGTAGAAACAGGCCCCACGCCACCCCTTTTCTACATCCTCGTAACTTTCTGAAATCTCCTGCTGCTCTCCGAACCTCAAGCTCACCCTGCATGACGCAACGAGTCGCCACAAAAACGCCAACTGCTGCATCAATCTATTTTAAAATAGCTTACAGATTCCGCTCATCCGGAAAACAACGATCATCACGACGTCATCCGATGATATGGGGTATTCGTTGGCACAGTTATTGTTGATAAATCTTAGAAACTCAGGCGTACGATATGATCGCCACCAACGTCAACGAACTACGGCCATGTACAGAATTGTCAACGAATCGGAATACATCGCGGTCACCTTTACCGGACCGGTCAGTTTTTCGGAACTTCTCGACGCTTTCCTGAGCATCACCGGGCTGCCCGGTTTCGGCGACAAGAGCCGGATCTGGATTTTCAGCGGAGATGACGAAAGCAGTCTTTCGCTGGCGACCATCTCATCGGTGATGCCGATTGTCAGGAAGCTGAGCGTGGGGCACCGGAAGAACAAGAAGGTCGCCATCGTGCTGCAAAACGGTCTGCACAACGCCACCATCGCCGGCCTGTTCGACGAACAGAGCGGCCAGGGCGCTCGCCGTGTCGATCTGTTCGAGGATGTGGACAGCGCCGTGCAGTGGGTGGCGGCCTGAAGAGATCAGGTGGAGTTACATGGACAGAAACGGACGAGGCGGACAGAACCGCCGCTTTTCCTGCAGGAGGCTGTCTCAAAAGGATAGGTTCATTTCATGTGGGCTCAATTTTTCCTGTCATTCCGAGCCCGACGCAGTCAGGCGAAGAATCCGGAGAACTCTCGTAACACTTGATAAATTATCCGCTTAATGGCAATCTCCGGAAACCGGATTCTTCACTTCGTTCAGAATGACAAAGAGGCTGGGCGCTGAGTTCAGAGAAACAGTCTGATAAATGACTTTTATTAATCCGGCAACAAAAAATCGCAATCTTCTCTAAAAAAAGAGATTGGGCTAAAACCCTTATTTCTTTTTTCTTATCCATAAACCCCGGACTAAAGTCCGGGGCAATTGTTTAAGAGTTTTAGTGGCCGAAGTAATAAGACAGCCTCTGAGCGTGCAGGCACAAATCAAGAATCGGGAAGCCGCCGCCCTTCGCTGTCGAAAAAGCGCTCTTTTCGATAACCGAAGCGCGAGGCGGCAAGCCTGAGCAGCATGACGGAAACCGGCTGGTACCGTACCGCGCCGTCCCGCTTTGCGATGTTCCGGATAGCTGGCACCAGGGCTGCGGCGACGGTTTCGGGGGTTTCAGCCATCGCGTTGAAGAAGCGCTTCTGCGCGGGCGTTGCGTCGCGAAGCAACAGGTCGGTCAGCACCAGTCCGGGACTCAGTTCGTGAACGCCGATGGAGGTGTTTGAAGAGTGCTTCAGTTCTTCGAGAATCAGCTCGCTCATGATCGCCACGGCGCGCTTCGAGGCGCGATGCGCCACCGACGTTGGCGAGGAGCGAAGACCCGCCGACGAGAACCCCATGTTGAAAAGATGATAGAGCGGACGCCCCTGTCCAGCAGGCTGGCGGTGCATGGCTTTGAGCGCTTCGGCGCAGAGCATCATGCTGCCGGAAAGATTGGTGCGGCAGGTTTCGTCGATGTCGGCTGAATCGAGCTGCCAGAGCGGGCGGCGCATTTTTCCGGCAGTACCGGCGTTGTTGATCCAGCGATGGATGAGGCCGAGCTTCGAGACGGCAAAGCTGGTGAACGCAACCGCCTGCTCCGCATCGGAGACATCGCACACCATACCATGAACGGCCCCGTCCGGCTCGCCGGAACCGAGCTGCCGCAACGCCTCATCGAGCCGGGCCTCTGAGCGGCCGCAAATCACCACCCGGTCACCAGCGAGCACAAACTCCCGAGCCATCGCCAAACCGAGACCCGCAGTTCCGCCCGTAATGACCACGCCAAGAGATTTCGGAAGTTTGTTCACTCTTTTCACCAAAATGGGAAGATTACGTTGATCCGGGGCAAATGTACGAAATCCTGGCGGGAGTAAACACCGCAAACAAGCCCCCCCACGAAACACCCGGATACAGTCATGCGCCAGCAGGCGATCACCTCACCGGAGGAGTGAGCCTCTGCCGGTCGGCTTACCACGACGGCGATGCAAAACCACGTTGCACTCCATCCGCCCTGCACCCGTGACGCACATCACACTTTTTCGGGGTGCCCATAAATTGTTTAGATTTGAGCCACAGCCGGCCTTGACAACCTTGAAGCGGAAGTATGCTCATGAAGTCCTATTACGATCATCTTCTTCAGGAGTTTCACTTGCCACTGACCGATCCGGTGCTGGTGTTTTCGCTGGTGCTGTTCATCATTCTGCTCTCCCCCATCGTCCTCAAGCGCTTCAATATTCCGGGAACGGTCGGCCTCATCATCTCAGGCGTGCTGATCGGCCCGCACGCGCTGAACCTGCTTGAAAAAAGCTCGGCGGTCGAACTGTTTTCAACCATCGGCCTGCTCTACATCATGTTCATCGCCGGTGTCGAACTCCAGGTCAACGAACTCAAACGAAACCGCAATCAGAGCCTGCTGTTCGGCCTGCTTACTTTCACGCTGCCCATTGTGGCGGCCTATCCGGTGTGCCGCTATCTGCTGAATTACAATGTAAGTGCGAGCATTCTGACGGCCAGCATGCTTGCAACCCATACGCTGGTCGCCTACCCCATTGTCAACCGCATGGGCATCACCAAAAACCAGGCCGTACCGGTGACGGTAGCCGGCACGATTTTAAGCGATACGGCCGTGCTGCTCCTGCTTGCGGTCATTATCGGGTACGCGCAGAACAACCTCACCCGGGAGTTCTGGCTGCACCTCGGCATATCGCTTGCGATTTTCACGATCATCGTCTTCATCCTACTGCCTTTCATCGCCCGCTGGTTCTTCACCAAGCTTGAAAACGAGAAGCATGCTCACTACATCTTTGTGCTCTCGGCAGTTTTCTTTTCAGCCTTCCTCTCCACAGCCGCCGGACTGGAGCCGATTGTTGGAGCTTTCGCGGCCGGGCTTGCGCTCAATCCGCTCATCCCGAACTCTTCGGCCCTGATGAACCGCATCGAATTTATCGGCAATTCACTCTTCATCCCCTTTTTCCTAATAAGCGTCGGCATGCTGGTTGACCTCAGGGTCATCATGAGCGGCCCGATGACCCTGATCATAGCGGCTCTTTTGACCATGGTGGCCATTACAGCAAAATGGGTTCCTGCCTTGCTGATCCAGAAACTCTTCAAATGGACGCCTGCCCAGCGGCAGTTGATGTTCGGACTGAGCAGCTCCCGGGCGGCAGCAACCATCGCCATCGTGCTGGTTGGCTACCAGGCCCGCATTCTCGACCTGAACATCCTGAACGCAACCATCATCCTGATCCTCATCACCTGTATCGCGGGATCGATGGTCACCGAAAAAGCCGCCAAGGCGATCGCCGTCGAGGAGAGCACCGCCGCTCCGGAAGACGAACTCGACAAAAAGAGCTTCTCCGAACAGATTCTGCTGCCGATCGCCGGTTCGTTACCCTCCGAACGGGTGCTTGAACTTGCCGTGCTCATCCGCGAAAAACGTTCGGAAAACCCGCTGATTCTGCTCAGCGTGGTGCCCAACGACCACGAGGCCGAGGTGAACATGAAAAAGTCCAGAAAGGAGCTGGAGCCAATGGTTCATTACGCCGCCTCGTTCGATACGAAACTCGACATTGTGACGACGATCGACTACAACTTCAGCAGCGGCATCAGCCGCATGTCGAGGGAGTTGCAGGCCGACCTGGTTGTGTATGGCTGGCCTACGCACCGAGGCTTCATCGACAGGCTGATCAACGACTCGGCTGAAAGCATCGTTCACTGCACCGGCAAAACCACCATCATCTGCCAGATCACCCAGCCGCTCGCCCTGCATCGCAGGATGGTGGTGATCTGCCCGCCACTGGCCGAAATGGAGAAAGGGTTCGAGCAGTGGGTTGGCAAAATGATGCTGCTGGCCCTTGAGCTGAGCATTCCCGTGCAGTTCCATTGCGACCGCAACAGCCGCATCGCCGTGACCGAAAGCATGAAATCGATGCAATCGACCCCGAATCTGCTCTTCGAACCGATGAAAACCCCAAAGGACTGGGAAAACCTTTCAAAACAGCGCAAGCGCTTCAAGGATGACGACATCGTTCTCTTTATCAGCGCCCGCCGGGATTCGGTCTCTTACAAGCCCTTTTTCGACCAGACGCCCGAACAGCTTGAAAAGCACTTCTCGGGCATCAGCAAAATCATGATCTATCCGGCCAGTTTCGGCTCGGCAAACCCTGCCGAAGCGTATGCTGATGTGGTCGTGCCCGAACCGATCCGTTTCAGCACTTCGGCAATCAGGAAGGTGGGCAACGAATTCGCCCAGTTCCTGAAAAAAAATCAGGTTCAGATCAGAAAAACACTCGGAGAAAAACGCCAACGCCGTAAAAAAGCGTCAGATACACCAGAAAAGAGCGACAACGCGTAAGGTTATTTCAGAAATTCGTTGTATCCTTTTGAATATTTGCAGAACCGAATTAAAACTCAAGCCTGCCCTTGATTTATGCGCCCGGAACACACCCCCCTGCCAATCGTGAAGTTCGTCAAACGCATGGTATGCTCTGGTGTTCTGGCCGTATCGCTGATTCAGGTGCCCGGTTCGCTGATGGCCGCCGAGCCGAATGGTGACCTCCAGTGCACCGAACTGCAGGAAACCCCCCTCTCCGGCACAACGCAGCAGCCGGGAACAAAGCTCTCCAACCTTTTCACCAACCTCAAGCAGTACCTCGGCATCCGCTATCGTTTCGGCGGCCAGTCCCCGGAAGGATTCGACTGTTCAGGCTTCGTGCGTTTCATGTTCAACAAGGAGCTCGACATCAAGCTGCCCCGCTCATCGAACGAAATGGCCTCCGTCGGCGCCAGAATTGACCGGAGCGAACTCCGTCCCGGCGATCTGGTCTTCTTCAAGAACTCGCGGAACCGCATCAATCACGTGGGCATTTTCATCGGCAACGACAGCTTCATCCACTCCTCGCTCTCCAAAGGCATCACCCGCGACACGCTCAACGCAAGCTACTACGACAAACGCTACGCCACCGCCGTACGCATCCTCGATCTTCAGGACGATCAGCTTCCGGAAGATTTCGAGCTTCATCTTGACGCCATCGAAGAGGGCGATTCTGCTTCTTGAACCCGGCCTTCCTGCTCCAAAAGATCTTCCGTCCATCCTCTGCCCATTTTTCTGATTACGCTTACGGCTCCGGCCAGAGAACGTCGCCATGAGGTGCTTGAGCCGGGCCTGTCATGCTGAATGGAGCGAAGCGGAATGAAGAATCCATCTGAAAAATACCGGGCTCTTCGCTACGCTCGGAATGACATCCCGACAAGCTCATGATCAAACCAGCGTTGGCACCTTGAATGGCCGGTGCAAGAAACAGTCCGGTTTTTCGCGCCCCACTCTGCATTCTCAAAAAAAGGCTCTTTTCCGAACGGAATGATCATCCCCCGCTTCTGTTCGTTAAAACAAAACGGGGTATCCATTATGACATCGATCCTGGAAAAAGGTGGCGGGGCATCGGTTTTCACTCGTTCATCGACGGTTTTGTCTATTCCATTACGTTTACCGTCAGCATCTTTACCGGCGCAATGGCCGCGACCGGCATGGTGCTTCATGAATTTCCGGAAGGAATCATCACCTACCTGCTGCTTCTGCGCGGCGGATTCAGCGAAAAAAAGTCCATGATCCTTGCGTTTTTTGCCGCCTCGATTTCCGCTCCCCTGGGGATGCTTTTTTCCTACCCCCTCATCAGCCAGATTGACCGGTCACTGCTCGGCGCACTGCTCTCCCTGTCGGCGGGCGCTCTCGTCTATGTCGGGGCGACGCACCTGCTGCCACAGGCCGAGAAGGAGCACCGGAAATACAGCCTGCTCGCTCTCGGCGCCGGCATACTAATAGCTGAGCGGCTAAAACCGGCTCCCTTGACGCACGAAGCGCTCAAGGTACAGATCCGGATTCACCTTGTCTTCGGCATACCTCCTGTGCCAGCCTTCCGGAACAGGCATCTGTTCGTAGAGCTGCACTCTTTCAGCCTCAAGCAGACGGCGCGGTTTTCGCAGGTAATCTGCCGCGCAAAAGACTCTCCTGCCAGCAGCGGCGGAAAGCTCTTCAAGCCACGCGGCGCCTTCTGCGCTTCGCATCAGGTGATGGTCAAGAATCACGGTTTCGATATGCTGCGACAGCCGTATGGCGTTCTTCCAGGCGGTTCGGCGCTCTGCGCTGCCCAACCGGTCGAGATAGAGCGGCGGCCCGGCGGCCAGCACAATATCTGGCTGCCATCCGATTATCCTGTCGATGGTTTCATTATGCAGAAGCTGGATATCGGAGGCGTGAACAAAAGTCTGGCCGCCCATATCGATTTTCGTCATCATCACGGTGCCCATACCGCTCTCGGGTAAGCCATGCGGCACGGCTTCCGAAAATGACAAGGGCCCCTCCAGACGCCCTTCGGCAATCTGCAGATGCTCTCCCATGAGGCATGACAAATCATCAAAACGCTTGCGCAGATCACCCGACAGATCACGAGCCGATTTGCTCCAGCAGCGCAGCGAGGAAAAGGAGGGCGGCAGCGCCTGAATCGAAAGCTGATAGGGATTGGCATCCGCCAGCGGCACGTGGTCGCCGTGGAAGTGGCTGAAGACCACATCGGTTGCACGCTGCAACACCTCCACGATGTTCTCGCGTATTCTGCGCCCTGCCGCTATCTGCACGGGATGGGGGCGCAGACCGTTGCGCATGGAGCCCAGCGCCAGCCCGGGGTCGATGACAATGCGCCGCCGGTCGCCAAGCGTCACCAGACAGCAAAGGCTCCGGACACCCAGCGATTCTGCTCCAATGATTTCAAGACCCATCGCTCTGTTATTTTCTTGAGTGCGGATTTCGGCAATGCCGATACTGCCGGTTACAAGGTATAATTTTTGAACGTCCCGTTTTGTTCGTTATTTGCCCTGGTGCAATATCGGGGCAATGGTTCCGCAGAAAAAAACCGGAGCGCCCGAAACAGTAGCCGCGTCGATCCGGGGTTCTCACGAAAAGAGGAGCAGATATGCCGAAAACGGAAGCTTTTGACCGCTTCAGCAAGGAGTACGACGACTGGTTTGGCCGTCATGACGACCTGTACCGGGCGGAACTTGAAACGATCCGGCAGTTGATGCCGCCACCCGGCTCGGAGATGATCGAGGTAGGCGTCGGCTCGGGCAAATTTGCCGCACCCCTCGGAATTCAGACGGGAGTCGAACCTTCGGAACTGATGGCCATAAGGGCGTCGGAATGCGGCATTGACGTCCATCGCGGCACGGCTGAAAAGCTGCCGTTTGAGGATGAACGGTTCGACGGGGTGCTGATGGTCACGACGATCTGTTTCGTCGATGATCCCCTGCTCTCGTTTCGCGAGGCGCTGCGTGTGCTCAGGGATGGCGGCTGCATTCTTGTCGGATTTATCGACAAAGAAAGCGAGCTTGGAAAAAGCTACGCCGCAAACAGGGAAAAAAGCCTGTTTTACCGGCAAGCCGTCTTCTACTCAGCCTTGGAAGTGCAGCAACTGCTCCGGGAGGCCGGATTTACGATCACCGCTGTCCGCCAGTCACTGATTCCCGGAAAAACACCTGAAACCATTCTCGATGGCTTCGGCCAGGGCGCGTTCATCGCCGTCAAAGGGGTTAAAATGACGAAAAGAGCGGCGGAGGCATCGCTCGCAAGGCAGTCCGGCAAGGAATCCTCGCATTCCGGGTGAAGGGCACCTCTAAAAAGTTATTGCGCGTCACGATTGCTGCGTTGGGTGGTGCTCGAAATCCTCACGTACTCCGTGTACGCTCCGGTTTCTGCGCTCCAGCCGCC
>JAFGER010000013.1 GCA_016931495.1 Chlorobiaceae bacterium
AAGAGGACGGCCACAAGAGCCGTCCCTACAGAAGAAAATGACCGGTTTGAATAAGAGGCTGTCTCAATGCAGGTTTTCTGTGGTAATTCAAGTTTGCATTTGGTTGTCATTCTGAACGCAGTGAAGAATCCCGTTTTCAGAGATCAACATTAAGTGAATAATTTATTAGACGTTACGAAAGTTCACCGGATTCTTCGCCAGACTTTGTCTGACTCAGAATGACAAAGAGGCCGAGATCGGAAAAACAGATTCATAATAGTCTTTTGAGACAGACTCAGTAAATACCCCTTACGACAACAGAACTTTCAACCCCTATGAAATTTCTGAACGATCTTGCAGTCAGGCTCGGCATCACCAGGGCGGAAATGACCGCCGTCACCCTGCTCACCTTTTTCCTCCTGCTTGGCGGAGGGCTGCAATACAGCGGCGCGGTGCAGGACGCCGACAGCGCGATCAGGCGGGCCGAAGCGGCACAATTTTCCGAAGCCGACGTTGACAGCCTTCTCGCCATTGCCCTGAAAGAAAAAAACGCGCCAATGGAGACGGCCGCCACGCCGGTGATGCGCTACAGCGCAGATGAGCCGGTGACGAAAACATCGTCACGGCGCGCCCCGAAAAAGAAGCTGACCGGAAAAATCGCTTTCGGCACGGCCTCGGCCGCGCAGCTTCAGCAAATCCCCGGCGTCGGCCCGGTGATGGCCAGGCGGCTGATCGAGTTCCGCCAGCGAAAGGGGGGAAAAGTCGAACATTTTAACGATTTTCTGGAAGTGAAGGGGATCGGGAAAAAGAAACTCGAACACCTCAAACAACATCTTATCCTCAACTGATGAGCAGAAGCCAGATAGCCTGCGCGTTCGACGCCGGAAGCACCACGGTCGCACGCGTCAAATCGACCGGCAGAGGAACATTCACCATGACGATGTGCCGCACCATCGATGGCGGTCTGGATGCGCTTGGCGGCCCGAAAGGCATCCGGCTGGCCAAAAAAGTTGCCTCGATGCTCAGGGAGTGGCCGGACGAACCGGTGGCGCTCTGCTTTTCGCCGCCGGAAATCCGCACGTTGCCGGCATGGTTCCCGGAGGAGATCACGCCGGGCCGTTACCGCGATCTTTGCCGGCTCGAAGCGGGCTACTTTCTCAACGATGTCGAGGCGTGGCGATGGCACGACATGGCTGTGGAGAGCGCTCCGGAGCAGGCCAAAGGGCTGTTGCGCCGGATGCTGCTGTTCTACCCGGCCGCACCGGCCCGGCTCATCGAGCAGGAGCTGCAACGGCATCGCCCGCTCGGCGCGCAAGGCGTGCATCTGGAAGCGCTGGCCAGCCTGTCGGCAGGAACCGGAGAGCCGCTGGCGGTGCTGGAACTCGAAACGCGCTACACAGCGCTCTGCCTGTCGGTTGACGGCCGGATCGGCTACTTCAGGTACTGGCCGGTGAAGGATGCAAGCGAACGGGACTATTTTGCCGTCACGGAGCTGACCTCGGCGCCTCTCGGCGGAGCGACCGTCAGGGTGACCGGCCCGGAAGCCAGCCCGAAAACCCTCGAACGCCTCAGCCGCGCAACCTCCCGCAAACTTGAAGCTCTGGAGCTGCACCCCTGGGTATCGGCGGAAAAAGGCGCCGTAAAAAGCAAATCACCGACCGCCACCCTTCGCGCCGTCAGCACCGCTATCATGGCGCTGAATGGCACCGCAATCTGACAGCTACGCCCATCCGTCCTTGCTGTCCCTGCTGTCCTTTTCGTCCTTTCCCCCCCAAAATAAAAAGGGCGACCCACCGGTCGCCCCTACAAGAAATTCACCCCTTCCGCAAAATCCTCACAAATTCCCCACCAGCAGCTCGGCTATCTGCACGGCGTTGGTGGCGGCGCCTTTGCGGAGGTTGTCGGCGACGATCCAGAGGTTGATCGTGCGCGGGTGCCAGTAGTCCGGGCGGAGGCGGCCCACGAACACTTCGTCACGTTCGTAGGAGGTCATCGGCATCGGGTAGAGGCGGGCGGACGGGTCGTCCTGCATGACGATGCCCGGCGATCCGGCAAGCAGCGCACGCACCTCGTCGATGTCGAAATCGCTCCTCAGCTCGACGTTCAGCGATTCACCGTGGCCGCCGTACACCGGGATGCGCACGGTGGTCGGTGACACCTGGATGGTGTCGTCGGCCATGATCTTTTTGGTCTCGTTGACCATCTTCATCTCCTCCTTCGTGTAGCCGTTGTCGGTGAAGGCATCGATCTGCGGCACGGCATTGAAGGCGATCTGGTGGAAGTGGGTGAACTCATCCGGGATGATGCCCGCCAGCTCGCTTTCGAGCGCGTCGCGCCCAGCCTTGCCCTTGCCGGTCACCGACTGGTAGGTCGAAACCACCACGCGGCGGATGCCGTAGGCGTCGTAGAGCGGCTTTAGCGCCACGACCATCTGGATGGTCGAGCAGTTCGGGTTGGCGATGATGGGAGCCGCCTTGCCTTCGCGGTCGAAGATCGCTTCGGGATTGACCTCCGGCACGACGAGCGGAATCCCCTCCTCCATGCGGAAGGCCGAGGAGTTGTCGATGACGATGGCGCCAGCCGCCGCGGCCACGGGCGCCCACTCCTTGCTGGCCGACGCGCCTGCCGAGAAGAGCGCGATGTCAACGCCCTGGAAAATCTCCGCCGACGGCACTTCGGTGACGAACTCGCGCCCCTTGAAGGTGATCACTTCGCCCCGGCTGCGCGGCGAGGCGAGCGGCACCAGCTCGCTAACCGGAAAATTGCGCTCTTCGAGCACCTTGATCATGGTTCTGCCAACCAGGCCGGTTGCGCCAAGAACGGCTACTCGATAGCCTGCTTCACTGCTCATAAAATCAGATGGATGAATGGTTTAGTAATTCAGAATCAGCCTGGGCGAATGGTCGTTGAGGTTTTCGCCCCCCTCCTTCAGCCGCCCCTCGCGGTCGAGCGCCTCGCAGGTGGCCTCGAACTCTCGGAGCAGCTCGACGATCACCGCCGGATCGGCTTCGCGCACCAGCAGGTTGCGCACCTTCGAAACGCCGGGAAGTCCTTTCAGATACGTTGAATAGTGCCGCCGCATTTCAAGCACGCCATGCTTCTCGCCCTTGTACTCCAGCGACAGGCGCAGGTGTTCCCGCGCAGCTTCGATCCGGTCGCGATAGGAGGGCGGCGGCAGGTGCTCGCCGGTTTTGACGAGGCTTTTGGACTGCGCGAAGATGAAGGGATTGCCGATAGAGCCGCGCCCGATCATGATGCCGTCCGCGCCGGTTTCGGCGAACATCGCCACGGCGTCGTCCGCGTTCCACACATCGCCGTTGGCGATCAGCGGAATCGAGCACGCAGCCTTCGCCTCGGCGATGCGGCCCCAGTCGGCGCGGCCTTTGTACATGTCGCTCCGCGTCCGCCCGTGCACCGCGACCGCCCGGATGCCCGCGTCTTCGAGCCGCCGCACGGTATCGGTGATGTTGATCGAGTCGTGATCCCAGCCGATGCGCGTCTTGGCGGTCACCGGCAGCGAGACGGCGTTGACCACCGCCGAGGCGATGGCCGAGAGCTTCTCCGGCTCTTTCAGCAAGGCTGCGCCCGCGCCGCGCCCGGCCACCTTTTTGACCGGGCAGCCGAAGTTGATGTCGAGATAGTCCGGCTCGTAGGTTTCGGCAATCGCCGCCGCCTCGACCATCGACTCGACCGTGCTTCCGAAAATCTGCACCGCGACCGGCCGTTCATGCGCGTCCACGGCGAGCTTGCGGATCGACTTCTCCGCGCCGCGCCGCAACGCTTCGGCGCTGATGAACTCGGTATAGACGATGTCCGCCCCGTGCTGCTTGCAGAGCTGCCGGAAGGCCCGGTCGGTCACATCCTCCATGGGCGCGAGAATGACGGGGCGGTCGATGTCGATGGTTCCGATGCGCATGGCGCTGTGTTCCGTTTATTCGGTTGGCGCTCCGGTGAGCGTGTCGCGCACCTGCTGGCGGATCGTGTTGCGCAAGGTCTCGTCCTCCTTGAGCAGACGCTTGACGTTCTCGCGCCCCTGCCCGAGCTTTTCGGTGCCGTAGCTGAACCACGCGCCCGCCTTTTTGATGATGCCGAACTCTACGGCCAGGTCGATCAGCTCGCCAAGGACGGAGATGCCTTCGCCGTAGAGAATGTCGAACTCGGCGGTTTTGAACGGCGGCGCAACCTTGTTTTTCACGACCTTCACCTTGGTGCGGTTGCCGACCACCTCTTCGCCATCCTTGATCTGGGCGATGCGGCGAATGTCGAGCCGCACGGAAGAGTAGAACTTGAGCGCCTTGCCGCCGGTGGTGGTTTCGGGGCTGCCGTACATCACGCCGATCTTGTCGCGAAGCTGGTTGATGAAGATGCAGACGCTGCTCGATTTGGAGATCGCACCGGTGAGCTTGCGCAGCGCCTGGCTCATGAGCCGCGCCTGGAGGCCGACGACGCTGTCGCCCATCTCGCCTTCGAGTTCGGCCTGCGGCACCAGCGCCGCCACCGAGTCGATGACGATGATGTCCACCGCACCGCTGCGCACGAGCGTCTCGACGATGGAGAGCGCCTGTTCGCCCGACTCGGGCTGGCTCACCAAGAGCGAATTGATATCGACGCCGAGCTTGCGCGCGTAGGACGGATCGAAGGCGTGCTCCGCATCGACCAGCGCCGCGATGCCGCCCGCCTTCTGCGCTTCGGCGATGGCGTGCAGGGCGAGCGTGGTCTTGCCGGAGGATTCCGGGCCGTAAATCTCGGTCACGCGGCCTCGCGGAAATCCGCCGACGCCGAGGGCGTAGTCGAGCGCCATCGAGCCGGTCGAGATCGCCTGCACGTGCATGATGGCCGAATCGTCGCCAAGGCGCATGATCGAGCCTTTGCCGAACTGTTTTTCAAGCGTTTCAATGGCCAGATTGAGCTGCTTGAGCCTTGCCGGATCGACCGCCGGCTGCGGTTGTGTCTGCTGTGGCGTCTCTTTTTCCATGAAATCCGTAGGGGTATGGTTTGTAAAAAGTTTGTGCCCGGCTTACAACGCCACGGCGCTTCTGAGCGTTTCGTCAAAAGGCCGGTAGCTGATGCCAAGCTCCTGCACCGAGCGCCGGTTGCTGAACCGCGCCAGGCGGGAGGCCTGCCGGATGCTTTCGGTACTAACGAACGACGGGCGTCCGGTGAGCAGCGAAAAAAGCTCTCCGCCAGCCCCCGCCACGGCCCCCGCCAGGCCTTTCACCATCACCGGCTTGCGGGTGCGGCTGCCGGGCAGGGCGGCGATGCGGCTGAACAGCTCCCGGAACGAGAGGTTCTCGCCGACGATGATGTAGCGCTCCGCCGGCTGACCCTTCTGCCAGGCGGCCAGAAGAGCATCGGAAACATCCCGGACATCGACAAATCCCGTCGAACCTTCGGGGCAAAACGGCTGCCGGCCCTCGTAAATGAGCCGCATCACCTCGTTCGACGAACTGCCGGGCATGCCCGGTTCCGGGTTCCGGCCGATCACCACGCCGGGATTGACCGTCACCACATCGAGCCCTTCGGCCACGCCGCGGCGGCATTCGAGTTCGGCCAGGTGCTTGGACTCCATATAAACATTGTGGCGCTGCCACTCGGCGAATGCGGAGTGCTCGTTGGACTCAGGCACGCGCCCGTCCACCGTATCCGAACCGACGGCGGCAATCGAGCTGGTCATTACCATGCGCCTGACGCCGTGCTCAAGGCAGGCATCGACGACGTGGCGGGTGCCGAGCACGTTGGTGTCGTGCAGGCGGAGGCGGAAGCTCTTCGTGAAGGCGATCATTCCAGCGCAGTGGAACACCGTTTCCATTCCCCTGATCGCCTCGCCGACAGCGATAGGGTCGTGCAGATCCGCGCGAACGATCTCGACCGGCAAGCCCTTGAGGAAAGAGGCGTCCGAGGCCTCCCTGAGCGCGACCCGGCACCTGACGCCGTCACCGAACCTGCCGATGAGATCGCGAAGAAGCCGTGAACCTATGTAACCCGTTGCGCCGGTGATGAGTATCGGAGTTGCTGACATGAACGATAGCGCTACTGAAAACCTGTTCCGCGTTTCGATTGCCGTGCCGGTCCCGAAGCTTCGGGAATCGCGCGCCCCGTCGATCCGTACAAAAAACCGGAGGAGCGGCGAACCGGTGGATCCTGCTGAAAATACCGGCATTCGCTGAACCGTTAGCCACGCGATCCGGACCATGCGGCCCGGTGCCGATTTGTTTTTAATGATAAGAAGAATAAAACGAATAAACCGTACATTGCACTCAAATCCATCCGCAATCGTGAGAAAAAGTATCGTACCGGCCTCCCCCGGCGCTGACCTGCACGCCGAACAACGCCTCGCTTCGGGAGACATCAGGAGCGCGACCCTGCCCAACGGCCTGCGCATCGTCACCAATCTGGTGCCCTATGTGCACAGCGTCACCCTCGGCATCTGGATCAACGCCGGTTCGCGCGAAGACCCCGAGGGCCTTGAGGGGCTTGCCCATTTCATTGAACACGCCATCTTCAAGGGCACCCGCAAGCGGGACTACATCGAAATCGCCCGCTGCATCGAAGAGGCGGGCGGCTATATCGACGCCTGGACCACCAAGGAGCAGACCTGCCTGTGCGTGCGCTGCCTGCGCGAGCACCTGCCGCTCGGCTTCGACCTGCTGGCCGATCTGGTCTGCAACCCGCTCTTCCCGGAAGAGGAGCTCGAAAAGGAGCGCGAAGTGGTGCTCGAAGAGATCGCCAGCGTCAACGATACGCCCGAAGAGCTGATCTTCGAGGAGTTCGACCTCCGCTCGTTCCCCGGCCATCCGCTCGGCGCGCCCATTCTCGGCACCGAAAAAAGCATCGGACGATTCTCGCGCAAGAAGCTCCGCGCCTTCATGCGCCGCCACTACGTGCCGTCGAAAATGCTGGTGACCGCCGTCGGCAACATCGATCACGACGAGCTGGCCCGTCTGGCCGACGCCTGTTTCGGCCACCTCGAAGAGCCTCCGGCTGACGACGAGTCGGTGCGCCGGCTGTTCGACCTTGCGGCCTACCAGCCCTTTTCGGTGACGCTGAAAAAGCGCATCCACCAGTCGCAGCTCCTGCTCGGCACGATCATCCCGCGAGACGACCGGAGGTTCTGGAGCCTGATGGTGCTCAACGCCATGCTCGGCAGCGGCATGAGCTGCCTGCTCAATCTCGAACTGCGCGAAAAGCGCGGGCTGGTCTATCAGGCCTACTCGTCGCTCGCCTTTCTCGACGAGCTCACCACCTTCAACATCTACGCCGGCACCGACAAGGGCAAAGCGCCGAAAACCCTCGAAACCATCACGGAGCTGCTCGCCGGCAGGGCGCTGCGGGAACCGGATCCCGCCGACCTCAGGGCGGCCAAGTCCAAAATGCTTGGTTCGCTGATCATGGGCATGGAAAAGATGACCCGGCGCATGTCGCGCATCGCGCAGGATGTGTTCTACTACGGCAGCATCCAGTCGCCCGCCGAAAAGGCCGCCATGATCGAAGCGGTCACCGAAGCCGATGTGGCCGAAGCCGCCGCCATGATCAGCATTCCGGAGCGCCTTTCGACGCTGATCTATAAAGCCGGCTGACGGGCTTTTCAGAAAAAAAAGGAACGGATCTCCACCCTCCGGACCGCTCCGCAGAAGCACAAAAAGGAGTGTGTTTCAAAAGGATCGAAAAAATCGTATTATCAAAGCTTTAAATTTTTCAGGACATTCCGCCTGCCTGAACAGCGCCTCCGGACTGCCGGAGAGTCACGGCAGCACAAGGGATGCCCGGCAACTTAACCGGTCACGAAGAGCCTTGCAAAAGAATATCACGAATGTCAGCGAAACCGAGCAGCAACTTGAAATCATTCTGACTGCCGAAGAGTACCAGCCCGAATACGACCAGCAGCTCGAAGAGGCGCGCCGGTCGGTCAAAATCAAAGGCTTCCGCCAGGGGCACGTTCCCGCCGGAATGCTCAAACGCATGATCGGCCCCTCCATCGAGGCCGAGGTCGCCGAAAAGATGGCGTCGAAATATTTCTCCTCCATCGCCGACGAGGAGAAGATCAATCCGGCCAGCCGCGCCCAGATCGACAACTTCAACTACGGCGACGGCCAGCTCACCATCCGCATTTCCTACGAAATCCATCCGGAATTCGAACTCAAAGATCTTTCCGCCTACAGCTTCACCCAGGCCGAATACAGCGTGACCGACGAAGATGTCGAGCGCGAAATCAAGCTGATCCTCAAAGGCCACGGCACGATGGTGACCATCGAGGAAGCGGCCTCTGAAGGCGATACGCTCATCGGCGACGTCACCAGACTCGATGCCGAAGGCAATCCGGTCGAAAATGCCAAAAACGAGAACCACCACTTCAACCTCGAATACCTGCCCGCCGACAATCCGTTCCGCATGGCGCTGGAAGGCAAGAAGGCCGGAGAGAGCGTCGAAGTGACCGTTGAGCCGAAACAGGAGGGCGACGAACCCCTGCGCTACCGCGTCGAGGTCAAGGAGGTCAAGCGTCTCGAACTGCCCGAACTGGATGACGAACTGGTTAAAGAGATCACCCAGCAGCGTTTTGAGAATGTCGCGGATTTCAAGGCCGATGTCCGGTTGCAGCTCCAGGAGCATTTCAGCTACAAGGCCGAGCAGGATCTGCTCGAAGCCCTGTCGGCAAAACTGATCGAAGAGCATCCCGTTCCGACCCCGAAAGCGATGGTCGCCTCGTTCCAGAACATGCTGCTCGAAAATGCCAAGCGCCAGATGGGCGGCCAGCTTCCCCAAGGCCTGAACGAAGCCGGGTTCCTCGAATCGCTGAAACCCAACGCCGAAAAGCACGCCCGCTGGCTTCTGGTCAGCCAGAAGATCGCAAAGGACAACGACCTGAACGTGAGCGACGAGGACATCAAGGCTTTCGCTGAAAAACAGGCCGAGAAAGACCCGTCGATGACCGTCGAGCAACTGGTCGGCACCTATATGTCCACCGAGTTCAAGGATTACATCATCGACACGATCCTCAAGGAGAAAATCTACGACGTGATCAAATCGAAAGTGACCATCACCAAAGAGGCCACCCCGATTCCGGTGCACGAAAACTGATCGGTCGAAATAAACAGTCAGCAAAAAAGGCTCATCGGATGATGGGCCTTTTTTCGTTTCCGAACAGCCGCAGTTCAGCGCGGTTCGGCCAGGGCCATGGCCACGGCGGAGTGCCGGTCGTGCGAGATGGAGATGCTGATGCGGCCCGAGAAGGCGGGTGCGTGAACGGTCACGCAGGGCTTGCCGGCCTCGTCGTTCAGCACCTCGATGGAGTGCCAGCCGAGACCACGCGCAATGCCGGTGCCGAGCGCCTTGGAGACCGCCTCCTTGGCAGCGAACCGTCCGGCGAGGCTCGCCACGGGATCGGGCTTGGCGAGACACTGCTCCATCTCGGGCCCGGTCAGCACCTTCTTCATGAAGGTCTCGCCAAACCGTTCGTAAATGGCCCGTATCCGAGCGATCTCCACGATGTCAACGCCAACTTCCACCGCCAGACTCAGCCTCGTTCGATCTTCATGGAGAGGTCAAGCGCCTTGACGCTGTGCGTCAGCTCCCCGATGGAGATGTAATCGACGCCGGTCAGGGCGATTTCGGCAACGTTGTGCAGCGTGACATTGCCCGACGCTTCGAGCTTGATGTCGCCGTAACCGTTGGCCCGTACCCAGCGCACGGCCTCGGCAAGGTCATCGACCATGAAATTGTCGAGCAAAATCATGTCTGGCCGGCAGGTGCAGGCCCTGACCAGCTCTGAAATGCTGCGCACCTCGGTCTCGATCCTGACGTTCACCCCGTGCTCCCGGCAATACGCCTTGGCCCGGTTGACCGCCTCCTCGACGCTTCCGGCGGCATCGATGTGGTTGTCCTTGATCAGAATCATGTCGAACAGCCCGAACCGGTGATTGGTGCCTCCGCCGATCCGCACGGCGTCCTTGTCGTAATAGCGCAGGCCCGGCGCGGTTTTTCGGGTGTCGAGAATGGCCGCGTTGGTGTGGCTGACCCGTTCGACATACATGTTGGTGCGCGTGGCGATGCCCGACATGCGCTGCATGAAATTGAGCGCCGTACGCTCGCCGAACAGAATGGAGGCGATGCGCCCCTTCACTTCGAGAATATGCTCGCCCGGATAGACCCGTTTGCCGTCCCTGGCACGCTCCGTAAACTCAAGCTCCGGATCGGTCGTCTGGAACACCTGCCTTGCAACCTCGATACCGGCGATGATGCCCTCGGCCTTGGCTTCGATATAGCCCACCCCGGTCTGGCCAGGATCGACGGTTGCCTGGGTGGTGATATCCCCCTGGAACCGGTCTTCTTCGAGTGCGAGCTGCATCGCCTTCAGGCGGCAGGTCTCGAAAAATTCCCTGAAGGCATGATTCGTTCGTTTGTCTGCCATGACTTGCTCTGTCGATGAGAGTTTGAAAAAGGAAGGCCTGTCCGGCGGCCGGACTGTCGATAAAGAAGGTAACAGTTTTTTTGGTATTCAGCACCGCTCCCCGCCGTTTATCGCTGCGCCAACGCCCGGCGTTGCAAGGGAAACGCGAATAGGTTACATTCCTGCAACAAACCCGGCAACTCCGATTCCGTTATCGACCATGACCCTTCATCACCGCTCCTGCATCCGGCTCGTCAATGCTGTTTTCTATGCCCGGCACGGCGTTCATGAGGAAGAACGGCGTCTCGGCGGGCGCTACGAGGTTGATGCCGAAGTTGTTTTCGACAGCACGGAGGCCGCCGCCACCGACGATCTTTCCAAAACCATCGATTACAGCAAGGCTTATGCGATCATCGGGGAGGTCATGACGGCAGGAGAACCGGCGGCGCTGATCGAAACGCTCGCCGCGCGGGCTGCGACAAGGCTGATCGAAGAGCTGGAGTTGCCGGAAAGCGTCACCGTGAAGGTGCGCAAGCGCTCGGTGCCGCTTGGCGGGCTGTGCGATTACGCCGAGGCCGAGCACCGGATCGAAAAGAGGTGAAACAATGGAAAAGGTAACGGCTTACATCGGCATCGGCTCCAATGTCGGCGACCGGCTCGCTTACCTGCAAGGGGCCGTTGACCAGCTTGCAGGAGCTGAACAGACAAGCGTGACGGGCGTTTCGCGGGTGTATATGACCGAACCATTCGGCGATCCCGATCAGGAGCGCTACTTCAATGCCGTTGTGGAGCTGCAAACCTCACTCGATCCGGCAGAGCTGCGCGCCCGGTGCAAGGCAATCGAACATGAGCTCGGACGCCCCGGCGAGTACCTGCGCTGGAGCCCGAGAACCATCGATCTCGACATTCTCCTTTACGGCGGCAAGTGCATCGAAAGCGACCTGCTCGTCATTCCCCATGCCGAGATGCACCGCCGGAAGTTCGTCCTCGTGCCGCTGCTCGACCTCGCCAATCCGGAACACCCCCGCCTGCGCCGCCCCATCGCCAACCTGCTTAAAACCTGCGAAGACAACTCGGTTCCAGTAAGACTGTTAAAAGAATTGCAGCTCCGTCCGATCCGTCCGATCTGACAGATTCGTCCGATCTCCTGGAAGCAAAAAAAGCTGCCAATTGGCAGCTTTTTTTGTTTATCTCAGAAATTTCTTCGCTCAGTTCGCGAAAGTGATATTCAGCGTTCCCTGCTCGAAATCGGCGCCTTCGGTCTTGCGTCCAACCAGAACGTTGGGCAGCACGATGCTCTTGCGGAAGTTGTTGATATCGACGAGCAGCTCGTCACCCTTGATGTTGACCGCAAGCTTGTCAACCTCGACGTTCGGCAGATAGAGGCTGAGCACATACTTGCCGTTGATCTTTTCGAGCGTCTGGGTGCGGTCATTGGAGTAGAGCACATCGATCGGATTCCTGCCATCGAACAGCTCCTGGCTCAGCTCATAGAGCCTGTCGGTGTTGATGACCTCCTTGGCGGACTGCTTCGCCCTGAAAATCGGCACGGGATAGAAGCAGTTGTCGATCACTCTGAGATACTTGGTCTGCTGGTCGATGAGGCTTTGCAGATAGGGGTCTGAAGAGTTCTGCGGCAACACCTTGTTGACCACCGCCGCGTCGAGCTTGTAACCGAACAGGTTGAGATAGGTCTGCACGCGCAGAGCCTCCTTGATGACCATGTTCTCGGGATTGAGCACAACCCTGAAGGTCGTGATGCTCTTGTCCTGCAACATGCCGTGCAGCTCCTTCATGTGCTCGTTGACCTCCGGCATGAGCTTGAAGATATTCTTCTTCGGCATGAAACGGTTCAGGAGCGGAGCGGCGAAACCGATCGCCTTGGAGTGCCAGCCGCCGATCTTGTCGGAGTACCAGCCGTAAGACTCAGGCATACCGAGCAGGCGCATGGTCTCGCCGGTCGGGGCGGCATCGACCACGACGGCATCGTACTTGCCGGATTTTGCCGCCTTCCAGATGTACCGGAGGCTGATCATCTCCTCCATGCCGGGCACGATGGCCAGCTCTTCGGCCACGACCTCGTTGGCGCCGTCGTGCATGAGAATCGAGGAGAAATAGGAATACAGTTCGGTCCAGTTTTCCCTGATCTCTGCAAGAACATTCACCTCCATGGCGAAGAGATTCTTCTCGACCTCAAGAGGAGTCGAGCTCAACTCAACGCCGAGCGCATCGGCAAGGCTGTGGGCCACATCGGTGCTCATGATCAGCACGCGCTTGCCACTGCGGGCGATCGCTGTCGCTGTGGAAGCGGAAACAGTAGTTTTGCCCACTCCGCCTTTGCCCAGGTAAAGAATGATTCTCATGGTGCTAAAAAAACTATGGTGAAAACTTGACTAAAACTGAATATTTGTCTCCTTCCGGCTGCTCGCCATCAGGCTTTTTTACCCCGCCGTTTGGCACGACCGGCCTTTCCGGAAGGGCGGTGCTGCTGTTCGGAGGTTTTCACGACTGATACGTTCCGTACCGGTTCATCGGATTCAATGGTCATATACTCTCCTGAACCGGCCAAACGCTCTTCAGGCTCCGGCGTCTGGTCAAGAGCCGCAAAAATCACCTCTTCAGAGAGAACGATCTCATCGGCCTCGGCCTCCGGCTCGGTACCGGACGGCTCGACCGGCTCTGCCTCATGCCCCGGCGCGGATGCAGGACTCTCTCCGATGACAGGATGCTCACCGGCCAGGCTCTCCACTTCCGGCTCCGGCTCAGCCTGAAGCTCCGGCTCCGTAAAAGGGTTCGCCTCGGCCTTCGGCTCTTCGGCTGCTACGATCTGCACCTTTTTCCTGACTGGCGCTTCCGGTTCGGGTTCGGAGGCGGATTCGGGAACGGACGGCTCGACAGATTCCGGCCCGGGCTCAGATTCAACCTCCAGCACCGCCTCAATCGCCATCAGCTCGATGACCGGTATCTCTTCTTCCGGTTCGATTTCGAACGCGGCTGCCACTTCCGTCTCTTCCGCTGCCACGATCTGGATTTTCTTTCTCACCGGAGTTTCCGGCTCAGATTCCGGCTCGGTTTCAGGCGAAACCTCAGCTGCCGGCTCTTCGGCTTTCGAGAGCATGTTGATCGCGCCACGCCGTTCTTCGTCGTAGCTCATCAGCTTCTGGGCGATTTCGGCTTTCGCACCGCTCCCCTCTTCGGCCCTGATGGCAAGCTTTTTGCGTCGCGCTCCCGTTCCGCCTTCTGCCGGCTGGCTGGCCGGAGCTGCTGCCGGCGCAGGCTCGACAGGCCCGGGAACCGGCGCTTCACGCTCCGATTCTTCGTAGCTCATCAGCTTCCGGGCGATCTCGTTGTCGTCCTCCATCCTGATGGCGAGTTTCTTGCGACGGCCACCGGCATCGGCATGGTCATCGTCCTTCGCAGCGCTTCGGTCTGACGAGCCGCTCTCGTCGCGTGATGCGACCGACTCATCGCCACCGGCAAAAAGACCAGCTCCCGCGCTCTCCTCTTCATCTCTGATGCTGATCTTTTTACGCCGGATCGTCGAAGAATCATCTTCTGACTCCTCCTCGAACGGGCTCTTCCTCGGCCTCGAGACGGTACGCTCATCCCGTTCGGACTCGGCGCCTGCCGGAGGCGGACTCTTTTTGCCGCCGCCGCTGCCGAGGCCGGTCATCTTGATGATCTTGCCAAGAGAGCCGATCATGCCATCATTCACCACGGCGGTCTTGATGGCATTGATGACGAAACGCTCGGCGAGAGGATTGCCGGCAATGTTGGCCAGCAGCTCGTTCAGCGCGGTCAGCACCGTAGCCACATCGCCGGGCACATGCTGAAGATCCTTCATCACCTGGTCGCGGAGCTTGAAGGGCGCATCACCAACCATATTTTTGATCTGATCGGCAATCCGCTTCAGCGAAGCCGGATCGGTGGGAAGCATCGCTTCGAGGCCGCCGGGCGGAGCAAATGGAGCCCCCGGCCCGGGCATTCCCATCCTGCCGGAACGGGGCCTTTCACCATAGCCTCCAGCCTGTGGCGAAGGGGGCTGCTGACCCGGATGACCACCCATCGCCCGATACTGTTCGAGCAGATCCTGGCCATACCCGATCCCCGCATCGGGAACCGGCATCTGGGGCGTTTCAGGCGTTTCGAGCGGAAGGGAAATCATCCTCGGCGGGCAGACGCTTCTGGCCGCCTGAAGAATCCGGGCGGCTGCGTCCGGAGGAATCTCGTGACGGTAATTGACTCCGAGATAATCCTGTATGGTCGATTCGACTACCGTCTGGAGCCGGATGATCATTTCAGCTTCGGGAATTTCAACCATGTCGAAAATCACGAACACAGGCTCCTTGCCCTCGCGCCGTATCTTGAGGTTCATGGTCGCAAACGCGCTGTCCTTGTTTCGGCTGTTGACCGAAACCGCGCCGAGAGTAAAGCGGTCAAGATAATCTTTGGAAGCCCCCCTCGCCCAGAGATAGAGCGCCCTGTCAGAGAAGATCAGGTAGTCCTGATAAACAATATTGCCTACACGCTCCTGGTGAGACTCGTAAAAAACCCCATCAAAAAAAGCGATGGGAGTCTCCCCTTCGCCCATCAGGCGTTTCTGGAAAAACTCGGTCACATCGCCCAGCTCAGTCTGTCCCGAGATATAGAGAGAAAAATTAGCCATTTACCGCTTCCGGTCACGTTACCTGTAAAATCAGTGAATCATCGATAATCGAACTGACAAAATATGAAAACAAAAATAAATTACGTAACACCGAGACGTGATTCGGCAACGGAAGAGCGCCTGAGACACGCAAAGAAGAGCCGGTTCCGGGCAGCAGGAGATGGCGAGAGGAGTATAGGGGATAAAACTAAAAAAGCAGTGACGGCGCAAAACCTGTCACTGCTTTCAGAATCTTGTTGAACGGTCTGCTTATTTGGCAAACTTCGACTCAACTTCTTTGGTCGGAACGGCATAGCCGGAAACCTCGGGTGAAGAACCACGAAGGCTGCCGCCACCCATGGAACCATAGGCATTACGGTTGATCCTCATGGTGCCTTTGCCCAGCGAATCGAACAGCATACCGACGGTCTCCCAGTGACCCTCGACCATGACTTCGAAAATGCGGCCTGCGGCGGCTAAGATGTCGGTAAAGACGCCTCCTCCACTCATAACTCCTCCTTTTGGAATTTAATTGACGGAAAAAACAACGTTCAAAAATGAGACTTAAGACAAAAATAAGCGAATAAACGAAAAAACACAAATTAAAAGATTTTAAGCGCCCTCCTGCCTTTCATCCCGGCCGGACGACGGGGCCGTAGTGAAAATCTTATTTTTTCACGGTGGTTTTCTGGAACGAACCGGCAAGATTCTTGACTGCCTCGGAAGCCGAAACACCAGCGTCACCAACCGCCCTGGCTGCGTTGCCTGTTGCGTTTTCGACGTTCTTGACGGCATCATTGTACAGGTCACCAGCCGAACGGGAAACATCCTTGACGGTAATGGCAACACGGTCGATGGTCTCGCCCACAACACCGCCAGGACCGCCGAGAATGTTGCCGATACCCGACGCATCGACCAGCGAACCGACCGTTCCTGCAACCGTCTCGACAACGCTGCCGGCAATTTCAAGCCCGCCGACAATAGCACTCTGGCCGGTCAGGAGTACACTTTCGGCAAGAAAAGTGAGCCTGTCGGTGAAATCGAGTTCCTTAAAATCTTTGCGAAGTTTCTGATACGATTCTGACATTGTGTCCTCCTTTATTCCGACCGCCGTCGCGGCCCGGAGTTGCTGTTGTGTGTAAAAAACGGTAATGAGCAAAAAACTAATAAAAAAACACCCTTGCTCAAACAGGATTCCTCACCGCGTCAGGCCTTGTGATACTCCCTGGTCCGGTGATGCTGCCCCTGCTTTTCGAGATCAAACGGGATGTGCAGCCACTTGTCGCGGAAAACCGCGTCACCAGGTTCCAGACCGGTGAGGCTGATCGGAAGGGTGATGATCTTGCGCTGGTTGCCGATCTGCACGTACAGTTCGTCGCCGGTGACCCACACGTCAATATCGACCGGGTTGGCGAACATGAGCTTGAGCTGCACCTCATAGAGGTCGCCCTTGCGGACAAACTTGATCGGCGGCTCGTCGTACATCATGTCTGATGGATCGGTATCGCCATACATATCGCGAGCAAACACTTCGAGGGACTTGACGCCGACGATCTCCTGATCGTACATCTTGAGCTTTTTGACCGGAAGCGGAGAGAACCCCTCTTCGATCTCACCGAGATATTTCTGCTGAATGCCTTTCCACTTTTCGAGGTAACCGCTGTTCTCCTGCGTGTCGAGCAGCTTGTTGACCAGCACCATATCGACCTTGAAGCCGTAAAGGTTCAGATAGGTCAGGGCGCGCATGGTCTCCTTGATCGACATCTTCTCGGCGTTCATCACCAGCCTGACGGTCGATTTGACGTTATCAGTGAGAATCTCGCGGATGTCCTCAAGCTCGTCGAAAACCTGATCGACCGACTCGATGGCATCTTCCGGAGGAATGTAGTAGGCGATCTTGTCCGACATCTTGGAGAGCGGCTTGCTGAGCGGACGGACAATATATTTGTTGACGTTCTTGACCGCCTTCATGCCCCACGAGAGGGTGTCGGGCAGCGAAAGAAGGCGAAGCGTTTCGCCGGTCGGCGCCGTGTCGAGCACGAGCGCGTCGTACAGGCCGGCGGATTTGTAGCGTTTGATCCTGAGCAGGGAGAACAGCTCTTCCATGCCGGGCAGAATCGTCATTTCATCGGCCATGACGCCCGAAACACCCTGGGCCATGAAAATGCGGGTGTAGTACTTCTGTACCGAATGCCAGTTCTCCTTGAGGTCAACGTAAGGGTTCACCTCGATGGCGTGCAGATTTTCCTTGATTTTGGTCGGCTCGGCGCCAAGCTGGAGGTTGAAGGAGTCTGAAAGGCTGTGGGCAGGATCGGTGGAAAGCACGAGCGTGCGATGTCCCATTTCGGAAAGACGGACTGCCGTGGCGGCAGAGACGCTTGTCTTTCCCACACCACCTTTTCCAGTAAAAGTTAATATACGCATGAACCAGGCATTGGAAGTTTGTTATACAGCCAAGATCGTAAAGATATACTTCTCCACTCATTCTGCAAAGCAACATTCACCAACAATCCGCCCCCGCCAAAAAAGATGGCGCCGCAAGCCTCATCCGGAAGGGCCGGTGCATTTGCAAAATCGCCGCCGGGACTCTTAATTACGGACAGATTGTGTTCCGGCGTTTTCCCGAATTGTCGCGACTGCCCGAGAGCCGCGACCAACAAAGCTTGCAGCCATGCTCCCATCCAGCACCATCCGCGACCTCAAAACCCGCATTGCCGGCATCCGCCCGGCCGGCCCGGAGGTCTCGATCATCTCGATGCCCTGCCCGGAAATTGCCGCAACCGCCCGGCCAGGCAACTTCGTCAATATCAAGATCACCTCGTCGGATCAGCCCTTGCTCCGCCGCCCTTTCTGCATTCACAACGTGGATGGAGAACGGATCGAGGTCATGGTAAAAAACGTCGGGCGCGGCACGGCGATGCTCTGCGAAGCTGCCTGCGGCGATGACCTGCTGGTGCTCGGACCGCTTGGCAATTCGTTCGGCACCGATCCAGAAGCGTTCGACGCCGCGCTCTGCGTTTCGGGCGGCATCGGAACCGCGCCGATGCGCTTCCTCGAAACGGCGCTGGCAGACCAGGGAACGCCATTTCACCATCTGATCGGCGGAAGAAGCCGCACCGACCTTCTGACCGCCGGCCTCACAAACGTCAGCACCGCAACCGATGACGGCTCGGAAGGCTTCCACGGCAACGTCGTCCAGTTGCTCGAACACCACCTGGCCAGCCAGAAACCGGACACGCGCTTCAAGGTGTTCGCCTGCGGCCCCAACCCGATGCTCAAAGCGCTGGCCCGCTTCTGCCGGGATCGCGGTATTCCGTGCGAGCTGTCGCTCGAATCGGTCATGGGCTGCGGCATCGGCATCTGCTATGGCTGCATGGTCGAGCTGCAGAACGCCGACGGGCAGAAAGAGAGCATCCTGCTCTGCCGCGAAGGTCCGGTCATCAACGGGGAGCGATTTACCGCATGATTTGATCAATAAGAAATAATCATGTAGTTTGCCCGTCAATGCACGAAATCTGAAAGTCCCCGACCCGCAACGCCGGAATCGGAGACAGAACCATAGAAAATCACGCACACCATTATGGCACGAGGCTTGAACAAAGTTATGCTGATAGGCCACCTCGGCAACGACCCGGAACGGCGCGAAACCGCATCCGGCCAGACCGTCGTCAACTTCAACCTTGCAACCAGCGAAGGGTTCAAAGACAGCGGCGGCAACTTCCAGGAGCGCACCGAGTGGCACCGGATCGTCGCCTGGGGCAAGCTGGCCGACATTTGCAGCCAGTACCTCAAGAAAGGCCGCCAGGTCTATATCGAAGGCCGCCTGCAGACCCGCTCGTGGGACGACAGCAAGACCGGCGAAAAGAAGTACGCCACCGAAATCGTCTGCAGCGACATGCAGATGCTTGGCGGAAGAGAGGGTGGCGGCGGCATGGGCGACTCCTCCTCCGCCTCCTCCTGGTCGCAGGATCGCGCCGCTTACTCACGCCCGTCGCGCCCCGAACCTTCGTCCGGAGATTACGGCAGCCGCCCTTCGTCGCCCGGCCCGCAGGAGTTCGAAAAGGACGACCTCCCCTTCTGACCAACGACTTTGGCAGTGACCCCGCATGGCTGACCTGAAAAAACAGATCGCATCAGGCAAGATCGCGCCGGTCTATTTCTTTCAGGGGCCTGAAAGCTGGCTCAAGGAGGAGATTGAAACGCAGCTGAAGGCCTCGCTCTTTCCCTCGGAAAGCGAGGCCGCCCTGAACACGATGCTGCTGTACGGCCCGGACGTCACGCTGGGCCAGATCATTTCGGCTGCATCGGAGTACCCGATGTTCACCGAAAAAAAACTGGTCATCGTCCGGCAGTTCGACAAGCTGAAGAAAGTGACCGGCAAGACCGAAAGCCAGCAGCAGGAGGCGTCGCTGGCGCGCTACCTTGCCAATCCGGCCACGTTCGCCGTGCTGGTGCTCGATGCGGACGAGGTCGATAAAAAGGAGCTTGAGAAGTCGCCGTACAAACAGCTCAAGCCCTTCCAGCACGACTTTCCGGCGGTCAAGCACCCCGACGTCTTTGCCGCCGAGCGTGCGCGCGAGGCTGGTTGGGAGTTCGACCCCGACGCCCTCAAGACTTTTGCCGGGTACATCGAACCCTCGTCGCGCCTGATCTGTCAGGAGATCGAAAAGCTCACCCTGTACGTCACGGATAAACGCGCCGAGCGGCGCATCACCCTCGACGACGTCTGCCAGTGCGTCGGGATTTCCAAAAAATACAACGTGTTCGAGCTCGAAAAAGCGCTGGTCGGCAAGAACCTCCGGCTTTGCAGCGGCATCGCCCTAATGATTATGGAGCAGGAGGGGCAGAAGGAGGGGCTCATGAACATTGTGCGCTACCTGACCACCTTTTTCCTGCGCGTCTGGAAGCTTCAGACGCCGGGCATGCAGCAACTGTCGCTCAAAGACACCGCCGCCGCGCTCGGCATGTACGGACGGCAGGAGTACTTCGCGAAAAACTACCTCGACTACGCCCGCCGCTTCAGTCTCCCCGAAACCGAGCGGTCACTGCGCGCCCTGCGCGACGCCGATGCCGCGCTCAAAGGCATTATCCAGTCACCGGACGACAAGTTCACGTTGCTGAAGATGATGCAGGAAATTTTGGGGTGAGGAAGGAGGAGGAAGACCAGTGGACAGAATGATCGGATAAACAATCCCACATTCAGGAGGGCTTTGGCCCGACGGACGTTGAACCTCCTGCATGTTCTTCAATTGCCCCGGCTTTCAAGCATGAGAGCATCTCCCCCCATTCATAATTTTCCTACAGCCAACCCGTCTCTCGGTACCACCGCAGCGTTTCGGCAACCCCTGCGGCCAACGGTATCCGCGCGGTGAATCCGAGCTCCCTTGCTGCTTTTTCGGGGCTGCATACCCAGTAATCCTGCACCAGCTCGGCGGCCTTGTCGCGGTTGATCAGCGCCGGACGGCCGCTCAGCTTCGCAACGGCTTCGAGCGCCGTTCCGAGGGCGAACACCAGCGGCCTGGCCAGGCTGATGCGCACGAGCCGCCCGAAACCGAGCACGGGCCGGGCGGCGCCGATCACTTCATCCCAGCCATAGCCATGTGGCGAGGTGATGAAGAAGGTCTTTCCGGATCCAGCCTCCGAACGAAGCGCGAGCAGCGTGCCTTCGATCAGGTCATCGACGTGGATCATGCTGAAACGCTGGCGCCGCCCGGAACCCGCCGAAAGGAGATACCCCTTCTTCATCATGGCGAAAACTTCAAGAATGTCGCGGTCTCCCGGCCCATAGACCGCCGGAGGCCGGACGATGGTGAGCGGCACGGCTCCGGCCTGACGCCGGGCTGCCTCCTCACCGAGAAGCTTGCTTCGCCCATACGCGCTGACCGGACGCGGCTGGTCGGACTCACGGACACCCGGCGATGGACTTGAGGCCGGGCCTGCGGCTGCCAGAGACGAGACGAGCAGAAAGCGCCGAAGCTCCGGATTGTGGCGCTGCACCGCGCCGAGCAGGTTTTCGACCGGCATCACATTGCCCGCGGCGAACCCCGCCTCATCGGCGGCTTTGGTCACCCCGGCAAGGTGGATGATCGCATCGACGCCCGCCACCGCCCTGCCGAGCGCAGCGGCATCATCGTAAGCCGCCCGCGCAACCTCGACGCCCTGGCGGCTCGCCCGGGATGAAGCGGCCGCGCTTTCCGGACGAAGCAGCACCCGCACGCGCTGCCCCTCCGCAACAAGCCTGTCAACCATTCTCGACCCGATAAAGCCGGTCGAACCTGTAACCAGAATCACCCTGTCCATAACATTCAGCGCATTTTTCTCATTCGATACCGGCAGGATCGTTCACCCCGGAATGGGAGAACCGAAACTCCGTTCAGATAAAAAACATAGGCCGCTTTATCGGAAAAAAGAAAATTTTAATACATTTCCGTTTCATAGCAGAATCCGCGCCATCTGTTCAGTTGTAATGAACTGGCACGCGGAACCAGGCTTTCATCAATTTCAAGTGCTCGGCGGAAACGTGGACGCAAAACCGCAACCTGTGGAAAAAGCAAAAGATATTTTTAAGAAGTGCGTTGATTTCACCCTCGCCGACGAAATCAAGGCTATGGGCCTGTACCCCTTTTTCCGCCCCATCGATGACTCCGAAGGCCCGGTCGTCTCGTTTGGCGGCAGAAAGCTCGTCATGGCCGGCTCGAACAACTATCTCGGCCTCACCTCCGACCCGAGCGTCAAACAGGCCTCGATCGATGCCATCAAGCGATACGGCACCAGCTGCTCCGGCTCCCGCTACATGACCGGAACGGTCAACCTCCATATTGAACTCGAAGAACAGCTCGCCGATTTTTTTGAAAAAGAGCGCTGCCTGCTTTTCAGCACCGGCTACCAGACCGGCCAGGGCATTATTCCGACCATCGTGCAGCGCGGCGAATATATCGTTTCGGATCGCGACAATCACGCCAGCCTCGTGGCCGCCTCGGTCATGGCGCAAGGCGGTGGCGCCAACCTCGTGCGCTACAAGCACAACGACATGGCCGACCTTGAGCGCGCACTCAAAACCATTCCCGATTCGGCGGGCCGGATGATCATCTCCGACGGCGTTTTCTCGGTGTCGGGAGAGATTGTCGATCTGCCCGGTCTGGTGGCGCTGGCCAGGAAATACAACGCACGCATCGTCATCGACGACGCTCATGCCGTTGGCGTCATCGGCAGGGGAGGACGCGGCACGCCGTCCGAATTCGGCCTGGTTGACGAGGTGGACCTGATCATGGGCACCTTCTCCAAAACCTTTGGTTCACTCGGCGGTTACGTGGTGGGCGACAACACGGTGATCAACTACATCAAGCACCACGCCGCGTCGCTTATCTTCAGCGCCTCGCCAACACCGGCAAGCGTTGCTGCCGTGCTGGCCACGCTCAAGATCATCCGGGAGCAGCCGCAACTGACCGAACGCCTGCTTGCCAACACCGATTATGTTCGCCAGGGACTGCTGAAAGCGGGTTTCACCCTGATGCCCTCACGCACGGCTATCGTCACCGTGCTGATTGCCGACCAGATGAAAACGCTCCATTTCTGGAAACGCCTTTTCGATGCCGGTGTTTATGTCAACGCGTTCATCCGTCCCGGCGTCATGCCCGGTCACGAAGCGCTGCGCACCAGCTTCATGGCCACCCACGAAAAAGAGCACCTCGACAAAGTCATCGCCGAATTCTCCACGATCGGCCGCGAACTGGGCATCATAGAAGCCTGAGGCACGGCTTCACATTGCAGCTTCAAAAAGCCCTGCTCCTCCTGGCGGGGCTTTTTTTATGCCTCCAGAGAACGCTAACCGCAAGGAAACTTTGGAGTTTGCGTTATTTCACCATAAATTTACACGTGCAATGCACTTCCCCCATGTTCATGTGCGACGACGCATACCGATGACCACCAGCCTGTACCGATGAGCAGCATCCGATCGGATGCAACAGCATACCGCAACTGTTCGCAGAATTTTTCGATGGGCTTTCCCCCGCTTCTTCCGGGAGATGCCCGAGGTTTTTAACGCTCACGTTACACCAACAACCCAACCCCTCAAATCATGAAAATGCAGCAGGTCAAGGGCTCAGGCATGAAACGGCTCACCCTGTCGGTCACGATTTTCGCCTCGTCGGTAACTCCGCTGACGACTTACGGCGCGGATGGCGTCCTGAAAGGCCGGGTCACCGACAAGGCGGACGGAGAAGGCGTCATCGGAGCCGCGGTATCGATCGCCGGCACCAATATCGCCACCGCAACGGATATCGACGGCAACTTCGTCCTCCGGAACGTTCCAGCCTCGAAACAGCAGAAAGTGACCGTCACCAGCATCGGTTACGCCCCCACCACCCAGGTCATCAACCTTGGCGACGGCCAGACTGCCACGCTGAATTTCGCCCTCGGCCAAACCACCATCATGGCCTCGGAAGTCGTTGTTGGCGCCGCTCTTTACAAACAGGATAGGCTTGACGTGCCGGTGACGGCGAACGTGGTCACCAAAGAACAGATCAAGGAAGAACCCAATCCAACGCTTGATGAGGTCGTTCAAGATGTTCCCGGTGTTGTCGTGAGTCGCGCCGGCGGAACATCAACCTCGACACTGCAGATCCGCGGCTCGAACACTTATCAGGGCGGAGGTATCGGAACAAGGGTCAATGCGTTCTATGACGGTTTCCCGATTAACAATCCCGAAAGCGGCGAAATCGTCTGGCAGTCGGTCAACATGAACGCCGCCGACAAGGTCGAGGTACTCAAGGGCGCAGCCGCAACGCTCTATGGATCCGGAGCCATGGGAGGTGTCGTGAACGTCTACGGGCACCTGCCGGAAACCATGGAGATCAAAGCTGGAAGCAGCATCGGCTTTTATGACAAGACGCCGTCGAGTGATGAGAGCGAATATCGTAAAGGCTTCACTCCGATATTCTGGAATACCTATGCCGGTTTCGGGAACAAATCCGGCAAATGGACTTACGACCTTCTCTACTCACACAGTGACGACGACGGTTACCGTCAGAACGCATGGAACTACATGAATGACATCAAGCTCAAAGCGAGATACGACATTGATTCGAGGCAGTATATCCAGCTCAGCTCATTCTACAGCACTATGGTGGGAGGCTATGCCTATCAGTGGGCCTATAACAACAATGTCGCGTTTAATCCAATGGTCACCCCTCCTTTCACCATTACACAATCGCCCATTCCCAACAGATCATATGATGTCTTTGTGACATTTTCCGGTGTCACATCTTTTGACCCTGATGGGCCTTTCAATCCTGGCCCTCCTCCATCGGGCTTTATTCCGCCCATCACGCTCTATAACCCATTGTATGACGTATACCGAGATGATCTTATCAATCGCAAAAACGGATTGATTGGCCTGAACTATGTCAATCTGCTCAGCGATAAACTCTCGCTTGATACGCGTCTGTATTACACTTATAACGCCACTCGTATTGAGTACAACCGGACAGATGCCGACCAGATTTATCCTACAGGAGGGGGTTATCTTACATCACTATATGGCGCACTTGTTTCCGCTTATGACAATCCGGCTCTCCCCAGCATCAAAATTCCCGGTCAGTTCAATGAAACAGATGACAACAGGTATGGCGCAGGGGTCAAACTCGACTGGCGCGCAAACGATGCCCATCGATTACTTTTCGGTGTTGATGGCAACATCGTCGACACCCGGACAACACAGGTGGCTGTCGAGTATCCGGTAAAAGGAGAATTCCACGACATCCAGGAAAAGAACTTCGCTGCGTTCCTCCAGGACGAGTGGAAAATGACTGATAGGCTCACTGCCTTGATGTCTCTTCGTTATGACTGGAGCGGCATCAACAAGGATGAAGTCCAGTTGAAAGACCTCTCTTGGATCCCACTCAACAATAAAAGTGTTGATGCCTTGAGCCCCAGGGTGGCCCTCAACTACAGGGTGGCTGATGACATGGCTCTTCGCGCGTCATGGGGCCGTAGCTTCCGAGCACCGTCGTTATTTGAGCGTTTCGTTCATGAGGCAGGCTTCCTGACTGTTGAACCGAATCCGGATCTCGACAAGGAAACCATGACATCATGGGAAGCAGGCGTCTTCAAGCAGTTCAGCGATAAAGTCTCACTCGACATAGCCGGGTTTATCAACAACTATGACAACCTTATCGAGTCACGGCCGACCGCCATCCCATTTACCTACCAATATGGCAACATCACCAAAGCTCGCATCTGGGGTATTGAGACAAACCTGAACTACAGACCAAACACAGACTGGAACCTGAGTGTCGGCTACACCTATATGAATGCCAAGAACCGTTCGTTCGATGCCTCTAAGGCAACTGCTACGGAACTGAACAACCCTGATCCGGAATGGCTGCCCTACAGACCCGAGCATACGGCTTCGGCCAGCGTGACATGGAAGGCAACAAAAAAGCTGACTCTTAACGTCAACGGACGTTATGTTGGTAAGTACAAAGCTGTTACCTTCTATACAAACCCTGAGGGTGACAACTACCCTGGCGATTTCGTGGTGTTCAATGCCGGTGTGAAGTACCAGTTCAACAAGAACATTACCGGTACCCTGGCCTGCAACAACATCAACAACACGCAGTACGAAGAGGCCGAGTGGTTCCGCGCTCCCGGACGCAGCTTCGTGGCCGGTATCGATCTGACGTACTGAGCGAAACTTTTGGCAAAGCCTGCCGGTTCTTTTGCGCAAACCCCTCCGTATGGAGGGGTTTGTTTTTTTGCTGCTGTTAATCAAGGCAGGATTTATTACATTGCGTAGTCCTGAAAAAACCTCAGAGCGTCACGAAACACGACACAATCCACAATAGAACGGTCGTGACGCCTCACAAACCAAGCACATCACAGATATCTATGGGCGACAGAATCCGAATTGCCGCGGTTGTCGGAATGGAACAGTGCAACCAGCGCGTCTGGAGAGAAGTGAAAGATTTGGTCAGCCGGCACGCCGAACTGACCCAGTGGACAGACCAGGATCTTGAACACCAGAATCCTGAGGCCGCCAAGGCCATCCGCGAAGCCGACTGCGTCTTCACCACCCTGATCCAGTTCAAGAACCAGGCCGACTGGCTTCAGGAACAGATCGACCAGTCGAAAGTCAGGACCGTTTTCGCCTACGAGTCGATGCCTGAAGTGATGCACATGACCAAAGTCGGCAATTACGTCGTCTCCGAAGACGGCGGCGGAATGCCCGACATCGTCAAGAAAGTCGCCAAGATGCTCGTCAAGGGCCGCGACGAAGACGCCCTTTACGGCTACATGAAGCTTCTGAAGATCATGCGCACCATGCTGCCGCTGATTCCGAAGAAAGCCAAGGACTTCAAGAACTGGATGCAGGTCTATACCTACTGGATGCATCCCACCGCCGAAAATCTCGCCTCGATGTTCAACTACATCATGGCCGAGTACTTCGACGTGAACGTAAAAGCCGAAAAGGTTCAGGAGGTTCCGACGATGGGATTCTACCATCCCGACGCGCCGGAGTACATGAAAGACCTGAGCCACTACGAAAAATGGCTGCATAAAAAGAATCGCGACGCCAAATCGCAGAACAACATCGCCATGCTCTTCTTCCGCAAGCACCTCTTGCAGGAGAAAGAGTACATCGACAACACCATCCGCGCCATCGAGGCCAAAGGCCTCAACCCGCTGCCGGTGTTCGTGATGGGCGTCGAGGGCCACGTGGCAGCTCGCGAGTGGTTCACCCACACCAAAATTGACATGCTCATCAACATGATGGGCTTCGGCTTCGTCGGAGGCCCCGCCGGCGCAACCACGCCGGGCGCTTCGGCCGCCGCGCGCGAGGAGATTCTCGGCAAGCTCAACGCACCGTACGTCGTCTCCCAGCCGCTCTTCATTCAGGACATCAACTCGTGGAAAACGCAGGGCGTCGTGCCGTTGCAGTCGGCCATGACCTATGCGCTTCCCGAGATGGACGGCGCGGTCTGCCCCGTCGTGCTCGGCGCGATCAAGGATGGCCGCCTGCACACCGTGCCCGACCGCCTCGACCGCCTCGCCACGCTGGCCAAGAAATTCTCCGAACTTCGCCACACCGCGAACCACGACAAGAAGGTCGCCTTCGTGGTCTATGACTATCCGCCCGGCATGGGCCGCAAAGCGAGCGCCGCACTGCTCGACGTGCCGAAGAGCATCTACAAAATGTTGCAGCGCCTCCAGAGCGAAGGCTACAACGTCGGCGAACTTCCGGAGTCGCCGGAAGCCTTGCTCGCCATGCTCGACCGCGCGACCGATTACGAGATTCAGGCTCACGAGCCGGACTGCTTCGCGATTGACCGCCAGACCTTCAACGCCATCACCACCGACCGCGAGCGCGAGCGCATCGAGGCACGCTGGAGCGGCTTCCCCGGCGAAATCGCCCCGGTCGGCGTGGACAAAATGTTCCTCGGCGGACTGACGCTCGGCAACGTTTTCATCGGCGTCCAGCCGCGCCTCGGCATCCAGGGCGACCCGATGCGCCTGCTCTTCGACAAGGAGAACACGCCGCACCACCAGTACATCGCTTTCTACCGCTGGATCAGCCGCGAGTTCGGCGCGCACGCCCTCGTGCACGTCGGTATGCACGGCACGGTCGAGTGGATGCCCGGCCTCCAGCTTGGCGTCACCGGCGACTGCTGGCCCGATGCGCTGCTCGGCGAGGTTCCGCACTTCTACATCTATCCGGTCAACAACCCCAGCGAGGCCAACATCGCCAAGCGCCGCGGTTACGCGACCATGATTTCGCACAACATTCCGCCGCTCTCCCGCGCCGGCCTGTACAAGGAGCTGCCAACCTTCAAGGAGATGCTCAACGACTACCGCGAGCGCGGCCTCGAAAAGATCGTCGATGTCGAAACCGAAATGGCCATCATCGAAAAGGCCGAGAATCTCAACCTCACCGACGACTGCCCGAGGCTTGAAGGCGAACCTTTCAGCGACTACATCAGCCGTTTGTACATCTACCTGCTCGAACTTGAAACCAAGCTCATCTCCAACGCGCTGCACGTGTTCGGCGAAACACCGGAACTTTCAACGCAGGTCACCACGATCTCCGAGTACCTGAAGGTTCGCGGCAACGAGCGCTCGCTGCCATCGGTCATCATGCAGGCGCTCGGCGAAAGCTCCTCCTGGGGCGACTACGCCTCGCTGGCCACCAAAGCCCGTAAAGGCGATCCGCAGGCGCTCAAGGTCAGGGAGAAGGTCGATGACATCACCAGAGAGTTCATCGAGCAGACCGTTTTCGGCAACTCGAATGCAGGCAACGTCTTCAGCGTGCTGACGGGTGGAGCGAAGATCAACGACGACATGGCTGCGGCAATCAGCACCGCATTGCAGGAGGGCGCGGCCCTCAAGCAGGGCTTGCAGGACAACAGCCACGAGATGCAGAGCTTCGTTCGCGCCCTGAACGGCGAGTACCTGCCCTCCGGCCCCGGCGGCGACCTGGTGCGCGACGGCGCGTCCGTACTGCCGACCGGCCGCAACATGCACGCCATCGACCCGTGGAGAATTCCGTCCGAGCTGGCCTTCAAGCGTGGCAGGCAGATCGCCGACACCATCATCCAGAAGCATCGCGACGAGAACAACGGCGAATATCCCGAAACTATCGCCCAGGTGCTCTGGGGTCTGGACACCATCAAGAGCAAGGGTGAAGCCGTGGCGGTCATCATCGCGCTCATGGGCGCTGAACCGGCCTACGACGCGCAGAACAAGATCAGCCACTACAAGCTCGTGCCGCTCGAAAAGCTCGGCCGCCCGAGAATCGACGTGCTGATCCAGATCAGCTCGATCTTCCGCGACACCTTCGGCGTGCTTGTCGATCACCTCGACAAGCTGGTCAAAGACGCGGCCAAGGCGATCGAACCGGCCGAGATGAACAACATCAAGAAGCACGTTGACGAAGCCATCGCGCAGGGCAAAGACTTTGAAAGCGCCACGTCGCGTCTGTTCACCCAGGCCCCAGGCACCTACGGCTCACAGATCGACGAGCTGGTCGAGGACTCGGCGTGGGAGTCGGAAGAGGACCTCGACAACATGTTCGTCAAGCGCACCAGCTTCGCCTACGGCGGCAACCGCTACGGCGACGAGCAGTCCGACATTCTCAAGAACCTGCTCGGCACCGTCGATCGCGTCGTGCAGCAGGTTGACTCGGCGGAGTACGGCATTTCCGATATCGACCGCTACTTCTCCTCGTCGGGCGCATTGCAGCTTTCGGCCCGCCGCCGCAATCCGAAAGGCGACAGCGTCAAGCTGAACTACGTCGAAACCTACACCGCCGACATCAAGGTGGACGACGCCGAGAAGGCGCTCAAGGTGGAGTTCCGCACCAAGCTGCTCAACCCGAAGTGGTTCGAGGGGATGCTGGCGCAGGGCCACAGCGGCGCGACCGAGATCAGCAACCGCTTCACCTACATGCTCGGCTGGGACGCCGTCACCAAGGGCGTGGACGACTGGGTTTACAAAGAGGCCGCCCAGACCTATGCCTTCGATCCGGCCATGCGCGACAAGCTCATGAAGCTCAACCCCAAGGCCTTCAAGAACATCGTTGGCCGTATGCTCGAAGCGAGCGGCCGCGGCATGTGGGCTGCCGATCCAGACACCATCGAGAAGCTTCAGGAGATCTACTCCGACCTGGAAGATCGCCTCGAGGGCATCGAAGTGTGATCGCAAAAGCATGGATAAAAAAAAGAGGGGCCTGGAAACAGCGCCCCTTTTTTTTGCCCTATCGACACGATCCCGGCCATTTTTTACGCCACAAACCGCTCACACCAACCTCATTGCCAACCACAAGACGGGCGGCCGGTTGTATTTTCATTTTCCGGTTTCATATATTTGAAGGTCACATTTATAGATAGCTGCGCTGCACCGCCTCCAGGGCTGCGGCACTCCGGATTCGGCACGAACAGCGGCCTCGATTCCGGAATCATTCATGGCACACCAGACTGGCAACCAGATGCGCAGACAATGCCTCCGGTTGCACGACACTCTAAGACAGCGCACTGAAACGAGTTTGATCGAACAAATTCAGGGCACCGCTAAAAAGTGTCATGAGCGGCCCGAGCGCACGGCGGCAGGAGCGCAGAAAACGGAGCGTACATGGAGTACGTGAGGATTTCGAGCACCACCCAACGCAGCAATCGGAACGCGCAATACGTTTTTAGAGGTGCCCATCATTGCTTTACGATTGGCGTCATCTGCGCCTTTTGAGAACCAGTTTATGCAGACCCGAAAACAGACCATCGGCAAAAAGATCCTCCGCGTGTTCGAGATCGCCCTGTTTTTCGCGATTTCAGCGCTGGGGTACGGCCTCATGCTGAAGGTCTCGTCGTTCAACACCAAATCCAAAAGCCGGGATCGCGACGCTATCGCCCTTCAGCGTTCTCTTGAAATGAACAGCATCAAGGCGCTTTCCGGCAAACGCCTCTTTACGAACGAAACAGCCGCCGCACTTTCGCAAGGAAACCCGACCTCCGGGCACGCCTTTGCGGCCATCCATCCATTGCCGCGCCTTGCGCAGCATCTCCTGTCTGGCAAAGCCCATGCCGCGCCCGTGCTGACAGGCAGCAACCGGCTGGCTCGCCCCTGCAACCTTCTCGAACAGAATCCCGTCCTGCTGAATTAAACCGGAACATGGCGGAGCGCTTGCATCCCGCCAACGGAAGTGACTGCTGATTCCGCGCTCCCCTGGCGGAACGGCAATCAGCCATGGTACGGCGGCAATCCCTTTGCGTCCGTCATAGCCGCGCCGCCGCGCCGTTCGGGCGGACAAGAGCTTTCCGGCAAAGACTTTATCAATGCAGGGCAACAGGATTTTGACCTATGCGCTTTCTGTTCATCACCATGGAGCCGACGAACAACAGCGTGCTCAAGGCGGCGGCAGCCGAACTGAGCCGCGAGTTCTCGCTCGACCTGAAGGTTTCCATATTCAACCTCGGCATGAATCACTGCCGGGAAACGTGGGAGAAGCTCGAACGGGAGATTCCATCCGCCGACTTCATCTTCGGCTCGATGCTCTTCAGCGAGGAGATCGTTCGCCCGCTCGAACAGTTGCTCGAAACGGCGACCTGCCCGATCTGCATGATTACAAGCAACCCGGCGCTCATCAGCCAGACCCGCGTCGGCAGGTTCTCGCTCCAGAAAAGCCCGGAGAATGAAAAACCGCAGGGCATCTTCAGGCAGCTCGCCTCGAAGCTCAGGCCATCGCACAACGGCAGCGGCGAAAGCCAGCGGCAGCTCTCGCTGGTGCGCAACGTCGGCAAGCTGATGAAGCATATCCCCGGCAAGGCGCGCGACATCCACACCTTCATCTCGGCGCACCAGTTCTGGCTGAACGGATCGAAGGAGAACATGAGGCGCTTTCTGTGCCTCTTGGTGGATCGCTACGTGCCGGGCTATCGCGGCGTGCTGCCGCAGAATGACCCGATCTTCTACCCCGACACGGCGCTCTACCACCCTGACGCCGGCAAGCCGTTCGCGACCACCTCGGAGCTTCGGGAATGGCAACGCGCGAACCGGCCTGGCAAGGGGGTGGGCAGAGTGGCGATTCTCGTCATGCGAGCCACGCTGCTCTCCGAAAACATGCTGCACGTCATCAACCTGCTACGCGAACTCGAATCGCGCGATGTGCAGTGCTGCATCGCCTACAGCGGCGGCCTCGATTTCCGTCCCGCGCTCGAAGGCTTTTTCGATCCGGCAAGTTCGGAGTCGATGCCGGTGGACCTCATCGTCAACGCTACCGGCTTCTCGCTCGTTGGCGGCCCGGCGGAGACCAAGTCAGCGGAGGCGGTCGGCATTCTGAAGAAAATCGGCGTGCCCTGCTTCAACCTCATTCCGCTCGCCTTCCAGCCTATCAGCCACTGGCGGCAGAACAACCTCGGCCTGACGCCGCTTCAGACCGCGCTCAGCGTTGCCGTGCCGGAACTCGACGGTGCTATCGAGCCGCACGTCTTCGCGGGGCTCGAAGAGGGCAGCGACCGAACGTTGCCGCTCGAACCGGAGACCCGCGCCCTGGCCGACCGGATTGACCGCCTGGTGCGGCTGCGGCGGAAAGCCAACGCGGAGAAAAAGCTCGCCATCGTGCTCTTCAACTTCCCGCCGAACCTCGGCAACGCAGGCACGGCGGCCTTCCTCGATGTGTTCGAGAGCTTGCTGCGATTGATGAAAAAGCTGAAGGATGACGGATACGCAATCGAGCTGCCGGAGTCAGTCGATGCGCTGCGCGACAAGCTGCTCGAAGGCAACCGGCTACTCTTCGGCACCGACGGCAACGTGGCGGCGCACTACCCGGTCGAGCAGTACCGGAAGGCGTTTCCGGCTTACGAGCGGATCGAACTCTTCTGGGGCGACGCGCCGGGCGAAATTCTCAACGACCGCAACCGCTTCCACATTCTCGGCGCGATGTTCGGCAATCTCTTCATCGGCCAGCAGCCCTCGTTCGGCTACGAGCGCGACCCGATGCGCCTGCTCATGGCAAAAGACGCCGCGCCGAACCACGCCTTCGCGGCGTTCTACTCGTGGCTCGACCGCGAGTTCCGGGCGGACGCGCTGCTGCACTTCGGCACGCACGGGGCGCTCGAATTCATGCCGGGCAAGCAGGTCGGCCTGTCGCAGGAGTGCTGGCCGAAGCGATTGATCGGATCGCTGCCGCACTTCTACTGCTACTGCGTCAACAACCCGAGCGAGGGCACCATCGCCAAGCGGCGCGGCTTTGCGACGCTGGTGAGCTACATGGCCCCGCCGCTCGAACACGCCGGACTGTACAAGGGAATGCGCCAACTCCGCGAGCTGGTGGCCGCCTGGCGCAGCCGCCCGTCAGCCGAGGCGCTGGACGAGATTCGCGAGCTGGCCACGACGCTCGACCTCGATCTGGCAGACGAAGCGCCGGGCGACGAGGAGTACGTCACCTGGCTGAATAACGAGCTCTACCTGATCGAGGAGCGGATGATTCCGCTCGGCCTGCACGTACTCGGCCAAGCCCCGTCAGCCGAGAGTCTTGCCGACAACCTCGCGCTGCTGGTCAGCCACGCGCGGCCCGAACTCGACAACCGCTCGCTGCCCGAACTGGTCTGCGCTGGCCTGCGCCTCGACTACGACGCGCTCGTCGAGCGGCACGAAGAAAAGATGGAACTGCGCGAATCGTGGCAGAAGGTTACGGCGATCTGCCACGAAGCGGTTAGGCGCTTCATCGGTAAACTGCCCGCCACGTTGCCGCATGGCGTCACGACTGCCGCGCTGCTCGAAGGCACGTTGCCCGTGCGCATGAGCGAAGCTGGCTCGTACCTCCAGCAATCGGCGAACGTCAAGCCGCAGCAGCTCGACAAGCTCTGGCACTTCCTGAACGGCCTGCTTGCCGCCATGCTGGAGAATCGCGAAATCGAAGCGGTCACGCAGGCGCTCGCCGGAGCCTACATCCCGCCCTCGCCCGGCAACGACCTGGTGCGCAATCCGGCCATCGTGCCAACCGGGCGCAACATCCACAGCCTCGACCCCTACAGCATTCCGACCCCCTTCGCCACGAAGGCGGGCGAGCGCTCGGCGGAGGAGCTGCTTGAGCAGTACCGCCGCGAAACCGGCGAACTGCCCGAATCGATCGCGCTGATCCTCTGGGGAACGGACAACCTGAAAAGCGATGGCGAGGGAGTCGCGCAGGCGCTCGCATTGCTTGGCGCACGGACGAAGACCGACGAGCTTGGCAAGATCGGCGACGTGGAGCTGATTCCGCTCGAAAAGCTCCAGCGCCCGCGCATCGACATCGTCGTGACGGTCAGCGGCATTTTCCGCGACCTGCTCTCGCACCAGGTGCGTCTGATCGACCGCGCCGTGCGGCTCGCGGCAAACGCTGACGAGCCGGAGTCGATGAATTTCGTCCGCAAGCACGTCCTGCAACAGAGCGACGAACTCGGCATCACGGTGGACGAAGCAGCGGGCCGGATTTACTCCAACGCCCCCGGCAGTTACGGCTCGAACGTCAACCACCTGATCGAAAGCAGCACTTGGGAACAGGAGCAGCAGCTCGCCGACGCCTTCGTCAACCGCAAGAGCTTCGCCTTCTCGCCGGAGGGTGACTGGCGTGAAAGTCCTGAAATTCTCCGTTCCGCGCTGAAAAATGTTACATTGACCTTTCAGAATATCGACAGTTTCGAGATCGGATTGTCTGATATTGACCACTATTATGAGTATCTTGGCGGCGTCTCGAAATCGGTCGAGGTTTTCGGCGGCGCGAAGCCGAAGGTCATGGTCGGCGACGCGGGCGGATTCGGCAAAGGCCAGAAAATCCGCTCGCTCGAAAGCATGGTCGCCCTCGAAGCCCGCACCAAGCTTCTGAACCCGAAATGGTACGAGGCCATGCTCGAACATGGCTACGAAGGAGTGAGGGAGATCGAGGCCCACCTGACCAACACCTACGGGTGGAGCGCGACCGCATCGGCGGTAAAGGACTGGACCTACCAGCAATTCACGGAGACCTTCCTGCAAGACCGCGAGATGCTGGAGCGCATGGCGGCGCTCAACCCCAATGCCACCATGGCGATGACCCGGCGGCTGCTCGAAGCCAATTCGAGAGGCTTCTGGGAGACCGATGAAGGCACCATCGAACAGTTGCAGGAACTGTACGAAGAACTCGAAACAAGAATCGAAGGCGCGGCGAGCCACCTGATCTGAACGGTGGACGCGGGCGACAACAATCATCAACCACGAAACAGCACCATGAGCAGCCCATCATTCAACGTCGAAGAACACAAGAAGATGCTTCAGTCCTATTTCAATGGCCAGGGCTTCCAGCGCTGGGCATCGATCTATGGCGACGACAAGCTCTCCACCGTCCGCTCCACCGTGCGGCAGGGCCACGCGGTCATGATGGACAAGGCGTTTGAATGGCTCCAGAAAACCGGACTGCCCAAAGGCTCGAAAATTCTCGACGCCGGATGCGGCACGGGGCTCTTCACGATCCGCCTCGCCAAGAGCGGCTACCGCGTCAAGGCGGCGGACATCGCCTCGCAGATGGTGAACAAGACGAAGGAGGATGCCGAAAAAGCTGGCGTGGCGGGCAACATCGAATTTGAAGTAAGCTCCATCGAGTCGGTCTCGGGTACGTTCGACGCCGTAGTCTGCTTTGACGTACTGATCCACTACCCTGCGGAAGGGTTCGCCCATGCGTTCAGCAACCTCGCGGGTCTCACCAAGGGGCCGATCATCTTCACCTACGCGCCGTTCAACAACATCCTCGCCTTCCAGCACTGGCTCGGCGGCTTCTTCCCGAAAAAGGAGCGCCGCACCACCATCCAGATGATCAAGGACAAGGAGATGCAAAGGGTGCTTGGTGAACTGGGTCTCAAGATCGTCAGCCAGCAGAAGATCAGCTTCGGCTTCTACCACACGATGCTGATGCACGTGGCTCGCCGCTGAACGGCGCTGATGCTGAATTCAGGCTCAGGAATTTTATGGAATAAGTTGTAAATTAAAAGTCAAGGAAATTTTTTACCGCATGCACAGTGTTGCATGACAAGCGTGTCATTACATGCCGATACAGTCGAATTCGTACACAACAACCTATCCGGAGGGTGGAAACAGATGAAGATTCTGATGATTCAGCCGAATTATCACTCAGGCGGCGCCGAAATTGCAGGCAACTGGACGCCAAGCTGGGTTGCCTACATTGGCGGAGCTCTGAAGCAGGCTGGCTTCAGTCAGGTGAAATTTGTGGATGCTATGGCCGACGACCTGCCCGATGAAACCATCGAGGAGATCATCCGCAAAAACCAGCCGGATGTGGTGATGACCACCAATATCACCCCCTCGATCTTCAAGGCGCAGGATATCATGAAAACCGCCAAGAAGGTCAACAAGAATATCCGCACCATCATGGGCGGCATCCACTCCACCTTCATGTACCCGCAGGTGCTCACCGAAGCGCCGGAGACCGATTACGTGGTCCGCGGCGAAGGCGAAGAGGTCACCGTCAACCTCATGAAGTCCATCGCCGCCGGCACCGACAAGCAGGACCGCGCCAACATCACCGGTATCGCCTACATCGACGACAACGGCCAGGTGTTCGCCACGGCTGCCCATCCGGTCATCGAGGATCTCGACACCCTCACCCCGGACTGGAGCCTTTACGACTGGGACAAGTACATCTACACCCCGCTCAACTGCCGTCTGGCCGTGCCGAACTTCGCCCGAGGCTGCCCCTTCACCTGCACCTTCTGCTCGCAGTGGCAGTTCTGGCGCCGGTATCGCGCCCGCAGCCCGAAGCACTTCGTGGACGAAATCGAGATTCTGGTCAAGAAATACAACGTGGGCTTCTTCATCCTTGCCGACGAAGAGCCGACCATCAACAAGCAGAAGTTCGTCTCGCTCTGCCAGGAGCTCATCGACCGCAAGCTCGACGTCACCTGGGGTATCAACACCCGCGTGACCGACATCATGCGTGACGAAGACCTCCTGCCGTTCTACCGCAAGGCCGGTCTGGTGCACGTCTCGCTCGGCACCGAGGCAGCCAGCCAGATGAACCTGAACCGTTTCCGCAAGGAGACCACCATCGACGAGAACAAGTACGCCATCAAACTGCTCCAGAAGAACGGCATCGTGGCGGAAGCGCAGTTCGTGATGGGTCTCGAGCACGAAACCCCGGAGACCATCGAAGAGACCTACCAGCTCTGCAAGGACTGGGATCCGGATATGGCCAACTGGACGATCTACACCCCGTGGCCCTTCTCCGACCTCTTCAAGGAGCTTGGCGACCGCGTCGAAGTCCGCGACTATTCGCGATACAACTTCGTTTCGCCGATCATCAAGCCGGACAACATGGAACGCGAGGATGTGCTCAAGGGCGTGCTGAAATCATACGCGCGCTTCTACGCCCGCAAGACCTTCTTCAGCTACCCCTGGATCAAGGATCCGTATGTGCGCAAGTACATGCTCGGCTGCCTCAAGGCGTTCGCGCAGACCACCATCACCAAGCGATTCTACGACATCGACCGCGTCAAGACCAAGAACCGCAAGATCGAGATCGACCTCGGCTTCGACCAGTCCAGAATCCTGACGCAGGCCGAGGTGAAGAACCTGAAGGAGCTGCGCCCCGAAATGGTTGCCGACATGAGCTTCGGCCTCAAGGAAGCCGGCTACCAGCGCGAGCACGACGAACACAACTGGGACGAGTTCGACGAATCGACCATCAAGGACCGCACCTCCGACACCGTCCGCAACTGCTGATCGTCAGCAAGGATACCAAAAGCAAAACCCGCCACTCCGGCGGGTTTTGTGGTTTTGGGAAAAGCGTTGCATCCTGTTTCACACGATGCGCCCATGCATAAAGCTTTCTGAAACCCGGCATTCACCGGATAAAAATTCGCAGCTGATTGTGAATTTGAGCACAAAAAAGCCCCGCATCGGTGTTGCGGGGCTTGGGAGGGAATTTTGTTTTCTGGCGAGTCAGCTGACGGTGACCTCTTTGCTCTTTTTCTCTTCGGGCTCCTTCTTCGGCACGACGATTTTGAGAACGCCGTTGTCGTAGTTGGCGCTGATGTTGTCGCTATCGACATTTTCACCGATGGTGAAGCTTCTTGAGAGGCTGCCCCAGGAGCGTTCTACGCGGTGGTAGTTCTTCTTTTTCTCCTCCTCCTCCTGGGCGCGTTCTGCGCAAATGCTGATAACGTCATCTTCTATGGTCACCTTTACATCCTCCTTCTTCACGCCCGGAATGTCGGCGGAGAGGTAAATGGCTTTTTCATCTTCACTGATATCCACCTTGAAGGTCGGTGCGATCATCGAACCCATCGAGCTGATGAACGGCGTGAGCCTTTCGTTAAACACATCTTCAAACATCTTCAGGGGATCCCTTCCATAAAGTTTGAGGTTCATGGCTATGCTCCATTTATCTGTTCATAGAAATACTGTCAAACGGCTACTACGAGTTATATCAACGTCTTTCCGACTGCCAAAAATTCCTTTCCGACGCTCTGCGGAATCACTTCATCTCGATGGAACGAAAGCGCCACAAAGTGAACTCAGCCGGTTTTCTTGCGCGTATTTTTTTCGCACAGGAGAATTCACATTTCTAAGCACCGATTTTTTACATTCATTTTATCACCACAACCCATCCCCCAGCAGTTCCGGTTCGTTGTGGCCCCAATGACCGTTTTGTGTTTTGCATGACAACTTCGCTAAAACCTCTCAATCTAACCGCCCTTGCGTTACCCCAAAACGAACAAAAAGCCGGATGCTCCGGTTGACCGTCCACTGCTACCGCTTGAAAAATGCCTCGCGAAATCACGAAAAATCGATAATGGCCGATCTATTGCCGGGCGAACGGTGCTCGACCACTGCCGCATCGCGGGCGAGGTGGCGCGGGAGCTGATCGCCCGCTCGCCCGCCTTCCTGCGCGAGCCGTTCTTCCCCGGCGGCTCCGCGCTCATCGCCGCCGGCCACGACCTCGGCAAGGTCTGCCCAACCTTCCAGCAAAAAATCCACTCGGCGATTGAAAGCCCCGACCCGGCAATTCTCGACGTGCTGCGCGGCGCTGATCCGTCGCTCGAAAGCCAATGGGGCGGACACGCGGGCGTGAGTGAGTGCGCGCTCGAAGCGCTGGAAGCGGGCAAATTTATCCCGCAAATCGCCGGTTGCCACCACGGCTACGCGCCAAAGCTCGCTGGCCGCACCGCCGACGCGGAGTCGTTCGGCGGCCCGGCTTGGCAAGCCGAACGAGCGCGGCTTTTGGAATTGCTGATGGAGGCGACGGGCGAGCGGTTCCCGGACATCCGCGATCCGCTGCACGCCCGCGTGCTGGCCGGGCTGACCTCCGTAGCGGACTGGATCGGCTCCGGTGCGACGTTCGACGACCCGGCAGTGCCGTGGGAAAACCGCATCGCCAGCGCCGTCGATGCCGCCGGATTCACGCCGCCGCGCCTCGCGCCAGGGCTGTCATTCCGGGAGATTTTTCCCTTTGAACCGAACCCGATCCAGCGCGGCCTGATCGAAGCGGCCTGTCGCCCCGGCGTGTACATCCTCGAAGCGCCGATGGGCATCGGCAAAACCGAAGCCGCGCTCTACGCCGCCTACGCCCTCGTTTCGGCTGGCAAGGCGCGAGGCATCTACTTCGCGCTGCCGACGCAGCTCACCTCCAACCGCATTCACGAGCGGGTCGAGCGCTTTCTCGACAAGGTGCTCGAAGCGGACTCGCCCCACCGCAACGCGCTGCTCGTGCACGGCAACGCCTGGCTGCGGGAGTTCGATCTCGGCGCGGACGCCGCTCCCGGCTGCTCGTGGTTCCGGGCGTCGAAGCGCGGCCTGCTCGCCCCCTTCGCCGTCGGCACCATCGACCAAGCGCTGATGGCCTCGATGAATGTCAAACACGGCTTCGTTCGCGCCTTCGGCTTGGCGGGCAAGGTGGTCATTCTCGACGAAGTGCACAGCTACGACGCCTACACCGGCACCATTCTCGACCGGCTGGTCGAGGAGTTGCGGAAGCTGCGCTGCACCGTGATTATCCTGAGCGCCACGCTCACCGGCGAGCGGCGGAGCGCTTTGCTCGGCGCGGAGCGAAGCGCGGAAGCGGCCTACCCGCTCATCTCGGCGCTGCCCGCCGATGCAGGGGAGCCGGTGGAAATAGCGCCGGAAACAACCCCCGGAAACCGCGTCGCCATCCGCCAGACGCTCGACATCGACGAAGCAATGGACGAAGCGCTCGACCGCGCTGCTTCCGGTCAGCAGGTGCTCTGGATCGAGAACACCGTCACCGAAGCGCAGGAGGCGTTCAAACTCCTCGCCGCGCGAACTGACGGCATGGAAATCGAGTGCGGCCTGCTCCATTCGCGCTTCATCCACCGTGACCGCGAGGCGCTCGAAGAGGAGTGGGTGACGCGCTACGGCGCTGATGGCGCGGCGGCGCGGCGCGTGCGGGGACGCATTCTCGTCGGCACGCAGGTGCTCGAACAGTCGCTCGACATCGACGCCGACTTCCTCGTCACGCGCCTCTGCCCCACCGACATGCTCTTGCAGCGCATCGGGCGCTTGTGGCGGCACGCTTTCCACCAGCGCCCCGCGGGAGCGAGGTGCGAAGCTTGGATCGTCAGCGCGGAGTTCGAGGCCGCCGAACAAAATCCCGCCGAGGCGTTCGGCAACAGCGCGAAGGTTTACAGCCCCTACGTGCTCTTGCGGACGCTTCAGGCGTGGAGCGGCGTCGAAACGCTTTCGCTGCCCGGCGACATTCGCGGCCTGCTCGAACGCACCTACGAAGCGAAGCTGGAGAGCAAGGCGATGGCAAAGCACAAAGCTGACCTCCAGCGGCGAAAAGAGACGCTTGAACGATTCGCGCTTCAGAGCGTCTCGCCGGGTCTCGGCGCAAAACCGGACACCAACGTCAGCACCCGATACAGCGACATCGACAGCGTCGAGCTGCTGTTGCTGCAATCGGTCAGCCACGACCACGCGGCGGGCATAACCACGGTGACGCTGCTCGACGGCCAAACGCTCACCCTGCCGCACGAATTTGCCGCCGGGCAAAAACGGGAGAAGCGCGAACTCGCCGCCAGCCTCGCCACGCAAACGCTTCAGGTGGCCGATTACGCCGCGCCCGCCGACCCCGGCAGAACCGCGCTCTCGTGGCTCAAGCCCTACTTCTACCTCGGCGATCCGTCGAAGAGCGAAAGCCTGTTGCGCGTCGCCATCGTGGGCGAAGGCGGCCAACTGAGGCTGCCCGGCGGCGGCGCGGCGTCCGGCGACTACGAACTGAGTTACAACCCGCGACTGGGCTACCAGTACAAAAAACGATAACCCTCATCAACACAGCCATGCAAAACCGTTTCAACCTGATCGACGAGCCGTGGATTCCGGCAATCGGCAAAGGCTTCACGAGCCTCGGTGACATTTTCAGCGATCCTGAAATTCCCGCCCTCGGCGGCAACCCCGTGCAGAAAATCGCCCTCACCAAGCTGCTGCTCGCCATCGGCCAGGTCGCCTGCACGCCGGAAACCACGGAGGCGCTCGAACAGCTCGACGCCGAAACCTTCCGCAATGCCTGCCGCGCCTATCTCGAAAAGTGGCGCGAGAGCTTCTGGCTCTTCGGCGACAAGCCGTTTTTGCAGATGCCCGCAATTCTTAACTGGATAGAATCTCAACGCGCTGTCGGAATTTTATCTGAAACAAAAGATGCGAAGCAAATTGGGCCAGGATTTTATCCAAGTCTTCCGTCAGAAAATGATTCCATTCTGAGTCAGTTCCAGACACTTGAGGCTCAAACAGAAGCCGAAAAAGCGTTATTCATTGTTTCGGTCATGAACTTCGCTTTTGGCGGAACGCAGATTAACAAGAACATTTATCCATCAGAAGAAAAAGTCAAGGGAAAAGGAAAACCGGCAAAACCCGGACCGAGTTTAGGACGAAATGGTTATTTGCACACCTTTCTTTTCGGTTCGACAATAACTGATACGCTCATTATGAATCTTCTTTCTCAAGAAGAGATCGACAACTTGTTATTCTGGGAAAAAGGAATTGGAACTCCACCTTGGGAAAACATGCCTGTCAGCAGAGAATGTGACGTCGCACTATCTCTCAAAAAATCTTACATGGGGACTCTTGTATCGCTTTCACGATTCGTCCTTCTGCACGGAGATGGAATTTATTATGTCGATGGGATTCTTTATCCAGCTCATCAACAGGGCTGGTTAGAACCAAGTATGACGATCGATGATCAGCAAAATCCGCCGAAAGCCATATTGGTCAATCCAGAGAAGCGCCCGTGGCGAGAGCTGGTATCAATCCTTGCTGTTTTCGATAGCAACAAAAACAACAAGTTTGTTTGTCTGTTCATAAAATACGGTTTGAGCAGATGGCCGAAACGATACAATAAACCTGGAGATAAAATTGGCGTTTGGTCGGGGGGACTTCAGGTGTCATTTCAAACTGGCGAGCAATATGCAAAAGCTGCTAATGATTTTGTAGAATCATCAGTAGAACTCGACCCCGACATGTGGGACGACTTATGGTATGATTACTTCTGCAAAGAAATAACTACTCTTGAAGAAATAGCGAGTCAAGTCAAGTATGGAGTAATAAGATATTATGACGCATTTGAGCCAAAAACAGAAAGAAAGCCCAAAGAAAGAGCTTCAACAATAATGGGAAAAAAAGCTGTAGAGTTATTCTGGCAACTTGCGGAAAGGTTGTCCAAAGATATCGCTTACGCTTGCATTCCGGCCAGACATACCGAATCAATCCCCGCAATCAGAAAAAGAATGATTTCTATTGCCAGAGAGTCCTACGACGCCTACTGCCCGAAGGAGACGGCGCGGCAGATCGATGCGTGGGCGGAGTGCCGTCCCAATTTTGCGAAGCACTTCATCAACAAATGATAAAACCAACCGTTATGGACAACGAAAAAGAGAAGAAAACCGGCAGGCCGGAAAAGTTCGTGGAGTTTGTGATCGGGCTGTGCCAGCGCGACAAAGGAGCCGCCGCCGCGCTTCGCCGCGCGGACAATCCGGCGACCGAGTACCAGAGCTGGGAGTACCTCGCGGGCTTCAACATCGACCTCGAAAAACCCTACGAGCGCATTCCCTACGCCGCCATCGCCGCCGCCATCGCGCGGGCCAAAGCGGAGCGCAACGGCTCGGCGGGCATCGGCAAGTCGATCGCCTTTTGCTACGACGACAAAAGCGCCAGCGAGCAGGCCAAAGCACGGCTCCGGCGGCTGCTTGCCTGCGATTCGGTGGGGGAGGCGTGCCGGATTCTGCGCCCGCTCTTCAGCCTGATCGACTCGAAAGCGGCGGTGACGCTCGACTATGCGAAGCTGCTCGACCAGCTCCTCTGGTTCCATCGCGACAGCAACCGCATCAAAACGGCATGGGCGACCGACTTTTACCGCCACGCCGCCAAAACCGAAAACGAGGAGGTGGAGGCATGATTGCAACCATTCTCACCCTCAGCCGCAAGGAGGTCAACGCGCTGCGCATGACGGACGATTATTCGCTGCACCGCGTCGTTTACAGCCTTTTCGAGGACGTGCGCTCGGAGGCCGAAAAGCGGTCGAGCGTGCCCAGCGGCTTCCTCTTCGCCGACAAGGGGGGCGACGCCAAAGGCAGGCGAATCCTCATTCTGTCGGACAGGCCGCCGCTGCAACCGGCGCACGGAACGCTGTCTGCGTCGTGGACGGTGCCCGACGAATTTCTCCAGCACCGCTTCTACAAGTTCGAGGTGACGCTCAACCCGACGCGCAAGGAGAACAAGAGCGGCAGGCGCGTACCCATCAAAACCCGCGAGGAGGTGGCGGCATGGTTCGGCGGCAAGTCGCTCTCGTCGTGGGGATTCAGCGTTGACCCCGCCCGGCTCGACGTGCGGATGCTGCCGGTGATGCAATTCAGCAAGCAGGGCGACCGTCCCGTCACCCACGGAGCGGCCAGCGTGTCGGGAATGCTGCGCGTCGAAAACCGCGACCTCTTTATCGAAAGCTTCAACAAAGGCATTGGCCGGGGCCGGGCGTTCGGCTTCGGGCTGTTGCAGATCGAACCTCTCAAGGATGATTCAAACCACTAAACCCCATACCACCATGAACACCATGAACAACAATCCATTCAAGGGCCAGCGCATCGAGTTCCACATCCTCCAGCCCTTTCCGGTCACCTGCCTGAACCGCGACGACGTTGGCGCTCCGAAAACCGCGACGGTCGGCGGCTCCACCCGCGCCCGCGTCAGCTCGCAGTGCTGGAAGCGCCAGGTACGCCTCGAAATGCACAATCTCGGCGTGAGGCTCGGCGTCAGAAGCAAAAAGGTCTCCGACTACGTAGCCAAAGCCTGCGTCGCTCTCGGCGCGGATGAGGAAGCGGCGAAGGCATGCGGAGAGAAGATTGCCGCCGCGTTCAGCAACGACACGCTCTTCTTTTTCAGCGAAACGGAGGCAGTCGCCTTTGCGCAGTACGCCGCCGAAAAGGAGTTCGACGCCTCGAAGCTGAACGACAAAGAGCTGGCGAAGCTCTCGAAGAAAACGCTCGATCCGGCCAAGGACGGCCTCGACATCGCGCTGTTCGGGCGGATGGTGGCGCAGGCTGCCGAGCTGAACATCGAGGCCGCCGCGTCGTTCGCTCACGCCATTTCGACCCACAAGGTGAGCAACGAAGTCGAGTTCTTCACCGCGCTCGACGACCTTGCCGAGGAGCCGGGTTCGGCGCACATGGGCAGCCTTGAATTCAACTCGGCGACCTACTACCGCTACGTCAGCCTCGACCTCGGCCAGCTTTCGACGAACCTCGGCGGCGCGGAGATCGCCGACGCGGTGGAGGCGTTCACCAAAGCGCTCTTCCTGGCCGTGCCGAGCGCCCGGCAGACGACGCAGTCGGGCGCGTCGCCGTGGGAGTTCGCCAAAATTTACATCCGCAAGGGCCAGCGCCTTCAGGTTCCGTTCGAGACCGCCGTCAAAGCGAAGGATGGCGGATTCCTCCAGCCGAGCATCAAGGCGCTCACCGACTATCTCGCCAAAAAGGAGAAGCTCGCCGGATCGATGTTCGGCAAGGAAAAGGAGTTCGACTTCGGCGTGGACGAAACGTTCAGCATCGACACGCTGGTCGGCGAAATCCGCAACTTTATCGAAGCGAAATCATGAGCAATCCATTCATCCTTTTATGGCTCGAAGCGCCCCTCCAGTCGTGGGGCGCTGATTCGCGCTTCGGGCGGCGCGACACGCTCGACTTCCCCACGAAGTCGGGCTTGCTCGGCCTCTTGTGCTGCGCCCTCGGCGCGGGCGGCGAGCAGCGGGAACTGCTCGCCGAAATGGCCCCGCTCCGCCAGACGGTGCTCGCGTTCCAGCGCGAACGCGGCGAGCGACCGCCGCTCTTGCGCGACTTCCAGATGGTCGGCAGCGGGTACAACAAGAAAGAGCCGTGGGAATCGTTACTGATTCCAAGAAAAAGCAATGGGGATATTGCGGTGGGCGGCGGCACGAAGATGACCTACCGCTACTATTTGCAGGAGGCCGCCTTCGCCGCCGCAGTGCAGGTCCCGGCGGCGCGGGCCGGGGAGTTCGCCGAAGCGCTCAAGGCTCCCGTGTGGGACATCTATTTCGGACGCAAGTGCTGCGCGCCGACCGACCTCGTGTTCCGGGGCTGCTTCGATTCGGAGGCGGAGGCGCTCGATGCGGCCTCTTCAATCGCCCATGAAAAGCGTCTTGCCGAGGCGTTTCGCGTGCTCGACGGTGTGCATGAGGGCGAGGTCGTGGCGCTGAACGACGTGCCGGTGCAGTTCGGGCCGAAGAAAAAATATCGCCAGCGGCGAGTAACCATAATCCACAAAAACGATGAAGAGTAACGCACTCGGCAACGAAGGGAATCCGGCGCGGCTTTTGATAAAAGTGACGCGGGAGACCCTTCCGCAGGTCAAGGAAAAGTATCCGTTTCTGTATCTTGAAAAGGGTCGGATGGAGATTGACGACAGCAGCATCAAGTGGATCGATTGCGACTGCAACGTCGTGCGCCTGCCGGTCGCCATGCTGAATTGTATTTTGCTCGGCCCCGGAACGACGGTGACGCACGAGGCGGTAAAGGTAATGGCCGCCGCCAATTGCGGCATCTGCTGGGTTGGCGACGACAGCCTGATGTTTTACGCGAGCGGGCAGACGCCGACCAGCAACACGCGCAACATGACTCATCAGATGAAGCTCGCGGCCAATCCAACCAAAGCGCTTGAAGTGGCGCGGAGGCTGTTCGCCTATCGCTTTCCGGACGCGAATCTGGAAAACAAGACGCTGCCGCAGATGATGGGCATGGAGGGGTTGCGGGTGCGGAAGTTTTACGAAGAGATGGCCGTGAAATACAAGGTCGGCTGGAAGGGGCGGCGGTTCGAGCCGGGTAAATTCGAGATGAGCGACACCACCAACAAGATTCTGACGGCGGCCAATGCGGCGCTCTACAGCATCATCATGTCGGCGGTGCACAGCATGGGCTATTCGCCGCACATCGGGTTCATTCACTCCGGAAGTCCGCTGCCGTTCATTTACGACCTGGCCGATCTTTACAAGCAGCAGGTCTCCATCGACCTGGCCTTTTCGCTCACCGCCGAGATGGCCGGGTATTACGACCGGCACAAAATCGCCGGAGAGTTCCGGAAGCGCGTCATCGAAATCGACCTGCTGGGCAAGATCGGCCCGGACATCGAAAACATTCTGGGGAAAAAGCAATGCTCGTCGTAGTCGCCAATGACCTGCCCCCGGCTGTGAGAGGCCGGATGAAGCTCTGGTTCATCGAACCACGGGCGAACGTTTTTGTGTCGGGCGTGCGGGACAGCCTGGCCAGAAAGGTGGTTGACTATCTGCACGAGCACTGCCCGCCGAAGAGCGGCCTGATGATTTTCAACAGCTCGAACGGGTGTCCCGGCTACGAGATTTTCGGCATGGGCGACACGCGCAAAGAGATCACGGAAATTTCGGGCCTGCCGCTCGTGATTGAAAAATCAGCCGAACCGCCACCAGAAAACCCAAACAGATTGACGCCAGACGCCCCGAAAGCCCAGTAAAACCCAGTGTCTTCCCCACGCCCGTGGGGGTGTTTCCGTCGATATGATGCACGCGCTTCCACTTCTTTGGTCTTCCCCACGCCCGTGGGGGTGTTTCGCATCACGAGCAGCGGTTTTCGATTCTCTTTTTGTCTTCCCCACGCCCGTGGGGGTGTTTCCTTTTTTGCTTGGAGGTAAAGCTGGCGAAAAAAGTCTTCCCCACGCCCGTGGGGGTGTTTCTGTCCTTTTGCTTCCCAGAAAAAAGGGCAGGCTGTCTTCCCCACGCCCGTGGGGGTGTTTCCATTTCGTTCTGCGCCATCACGCCCCCCTGATAGTCTTCCCCACGCCCGTGGGGGTGTTTCTATCGATATACAGATGATTATCGCCGGGCGAAAAGTCTTCCCCACGCCCGTGGGGGTGTTTCTCGCTCACCCATCCACGGACGCAGAGCAAAGCCGTCTTCCCCACGCCCGTGGGGGTGTTTCTACTATTCAAAAGCTGTTCCTGTTCCTTAAAAGGTCTTCCCCACGCCCGTAGGGGTGTTTCCATAAGCGCTCCACCGCCGCCACCGCCGCCACCGTCTTCCCCACGCCCGTGGGGGTGTTTCCAAAACAAACAAAAGCCATGAAAAACAACACTGGTCTTCCCCACGCCCGTGGGGGTGTTTCCGCTTCAGGCTATGAAGCGTCCGGAAACTGGGGGTCTTCCCCACGCCCGTGGGGGTGTTTCTGGAAGTTACAGGGGTAACAACTCACTGGTACGGTCTTCCCCACGCCCGTGGGGGTGTTTCATCATTCGCCCTGTTCGCCGACATGGGTACGGGGGTCTTCCCCACGCCCGTGGGGGTGTTTCTACATCGACGTGATCGAAAGCAAGAGAGGGGTGGTCTTCCCCACGCCCGTGGGGGTGTTTCCAGATTTGTACATAGATCGTCCACGAGCACCACGTCTTCCCCACGCCCGTGGGGGTGTTTCTCGAATTGCGTTACGCAATGGCTTTGCAGTCAGGTCTTCCCCACGCCCGTGGGGGTGTTTCTAGGTGAAGTACACATTTTTAAATATTTAGGGGGTCTTCCCCACGCCCGTGGGGGTGTTTCCTAACATTAGCCGGACACTCGGCGTATTACAAAGTCTTCCCCACGCCCGTGGGGGTGTTTCTTCGATGACGTTGAATGCGTCAATATCGGAAAGGTCTTCCCCACGCCCGTGGGGGTGTTTCCTCGGCTGGAATGGCAGATTTGGTGAACGAGGCGTCTTCCCCACGCCCGTGGGGGTGTTTCCTTGATCCCCTCTTCCTTTCGATCAGAATTGTGGTCTTCCCCACGCCCGTGGGGGTGTTTCTTTTTTCTGAAAGATACCACTGTATTTCATCGTGTCTTCCCCACGCCCGTGGGGGTGTTTCCTCAACAGGAAGTTTTCTGTACATTTCGGCGGCGTCTTCCCCACGCCCGTGGGGGTGTTTCCAGCCGGCCCTTGCTCATCCTCGGGCACTGCGAGTCTTCCCCACGCCCGTGGGGGTGTTTCTGCGTCGCGTGGAAAAACTGCCCGCTGAATGCGGTCTTCCCCTCGCCCGTGGGGGGGGTTTCTTTCTAAGAAAGACTTGACTAAAGAGTACCCACTCATTGCGGATGAAACAAAGAAGGACAACGGAGACGGGTACAAAGTAGCTTTCCAGACCTTAAACGGGATTAACAAACAACCATAAGACAAGAAGAATGAGATGAATATTTCGATTCTTTTGCCGACGCTGCGAAAAAACGCCGAGGGATGGACGATAACCGGAGAAAGAGAAGAGATAACGCTCGGAATGAGTCAGGTGCAGTCACTTACCCTTTATTCTGACAAGTTTTGTGACATCATCACAATGACAACCCATCAAGAACAGCAAATATCTCTAACGTATCCGCGAGAAAAAGGCGCTGCCTGGGCTTATTGCGGTTATGCCTTTCCTGTCAAAGAGTTGTATTCAAAAATGCGTCGCGACTGGTTGCAGGACATGCGCTCCGACGAAGAAACGTAATCTAGCAATAGAAAAAGCTGCTCAGTATCATCAACTGCCGAACGATTTCTCAGTAAACACAAAAAAATTCATTCCCAACGCCCGTGGGGGTATTTCTCATAGCGCCAATGATGTCAGCGCTGGTTGGTTGGGGGTTGCCAGATGCTGGAGAACACGGGGCCGCGTGGATATATGAACGTTTTAATTTAAAATTGAAGGCTTGGCATAGTGACGAACGTGAACCCGGTGCAGAAGAAATGTGGGACACAAGAATTTCAACTTTTTTAAAGCCTACTGATATGAGACCTGTGAGAAAAACCATAGCAAGGTCGCTCTTTATGCTCGTCGCGATTTTTTCGTTTGTTCAGAATGCGAATGCAGACGTAATCCGCTCGGTGATTGACTATATCGACAGGTCACAAATCGCCTCCATCAAGAGCCATAATTACGACAGTCAGAATGCAGCGCTTGTTACGGCTGGCATCCAGGCGGCTTTTGACGATGGGGTTGGATACATGCCCGCCGGTACGTACAGAACAAACGGGACTCTTATTGCGCAAAATGTCAACGTAAAAGGTGACGGAATGTTTCAAACTTATGTTATCGGCGATATTGTGAGCGCAACAGTGCCAGTGCTTGCCGCATGTCGATCAACGCAGGTACGAGACCTGAACATCCAGTTTGCGACAACGCGGATCACCGGCACGGAAACCGAAGGGCAGCGCGTCGGTATCGTTACCGGTGCTGAGGGATACTACATGCTGCAACGAGGCGGTGGGATATATAATGTCCGCATTGAACATGTCGGCACGGCTATCAGTGATCTTGCAGAAAACGACTATGGCCCGTTTTCGGTAACTTTCGACACCATTGAAATCGAAAATCCGTCTTTTCGCGGAATAGATTTTCGATCATATCAGCGCACTGGTAACTGTTATCGAAACATCTACATTCATGGCGGAGATGGTTTTGGAACAGAAAACTCGCCATATATGAATAATCAGGACTGCGGGTTTTATTTATCAGGGCAAGAATCTGAGTCATCAATAGATCAGATAAATGTTGAGTGGGGGCACTGGCGCCGCGCATTCGTTTTCGACGGCTTGAGCGCCGCAAGCATCGGCACGCTTCATATAGAAGAGGTCACGCTTCGTGATCATAATAGCGCGCTTATCGACTGGAATCACTCCACCGGAAGGATTCAATCGCTTTCTGTAATTTATTGCCCGATAATCACTTCAGGCTGGTCGGCGATAAACGTTATGGACGCAACCTATGTGCATCATGGTAACGGATCATACACAAACAGCCTGTTATCAATCGGCACTTTCAATACGGCAGGTTTGAATGACGGAAAAAAAGTATCATCAGGACATGGAATAAGCTCGCTTGCAGATTTTTATTTTGTGATACGAAACAGCAGGGCTCTTGGAAATTTCTCCATGCGGGTAGACAATAAAAACTGGAACACATTCCAGAGAGATACCGCTGTTTATAGCGCGTGGCCAAAAGACCCGCATAGCAGGATCAGGTGGCGTTGAACTATGAGCAAGGTATTTGAGACGATAAAGAGATCAACGAAATATCCGGAATTATAGAAAAACCGTAAACAGAACAGCCTCTACAACCTTTCCCGCCTATCGCATTCTCCATGCATATTGGAAAACTGCTCCACTCATGTGAAGTTCGGATTCAGCAGAAAAGGGCGACTCCGGCTGATCGGAATCGCCCCTGTAAGCACAACAAACCCTTCCGCGCAATCACAGCCTTGTACCGATGCCGAGCAGGTCGGCGATGTTGGCCTTCGGGTCGATGACCGGGCGGATTTTGGGTGTGGCGCTGGTCATAATGGTCGTCACGCCGGGGCCGTGGCCCGCTTCGCGGCAGTCGCTGTGCACCACCACGCCGATGGTGACGGCGCCCTTGCGGTAGGCGCGTCCGTAGCGATTGTCCTGGTCGAGCAGCGCCACGAAGTCGCCGAAGCGGATGCGGTCGATGCCAAACTCGCGCACGGCATCGGGGTCGCTGGTCACGATGTCGTAGTCGCCCTTGGCCACGTGCGCCGAGCCGATGCCGGAGCCCATGCAGTAGGCCGGAACGAGCGTCGTCACCGGCACTTCGAGCACGCCGTCATCGGCCACGGTGATCTTCATTTTCGCCAGAAGCGACGGATCGAGGTTGAAAAGCGCGACCTCCGGAAAATCGGTCAGCTTCAGCCCCTGCCCCTTCGAGCGCACCATGATGGTGTCGCCGTACTGCATCTTCTCCTTCACTTCGCGCGGGAAATCGACGATGATGTGCTCCGAGCCGCCGTGATGGCCAAGCACCACGCCACGCTCGCCTTTCGCCTCACCGGAGACGATGGTGGCCGTGTTGCCGACGCAGCTCAGCATCTGCACGGTGACGTTGGGGTGCTCGTAGGGCTTGTGCGTGTCGGCGGTGCAGCTCACACCCGGCTCGATGTGGTCGCCCTCCCAGCCGAACGCCGGGTCGCCGACCTGAAGGTTGAGCGTGATGCCGCCGATCGAGGGCAAAATGAAGGGCGTGCCCTGGTGATCGACCTCCCAGGTGCCGCGGGTTCGAGGCTGGCCGGGCTGGCACTGGAGCAGAATTTCGACGAGCCGGTTTTCGTTGGTTGCAAGCATGAAAAAAGCAATCAGAAAGTTGACGGTAAGCGCTGCCAGAAAAGTACCGACAGGATGATCCAAAGCCAAAAATAGTGAACCCGGAGCAGGTGAGAAAAACAATAAATCCCGCAAAAAGAGAACTTTTTCTTCTTATTCGCCCAAATGCGGCGTAAAGACTGCGTATCAGATTTTCCTTTATTGGCTTTTTTTATAACATTGATGATTCGAGTTTTTACGATATGCGACATCAGTCGTTTTTATGAATTCATCCGGTTACTATGACAAGTCAACATTTTCACCATTTTCTGCTGAGGTTGCGACGCTCGGCGCTGTTCCGAAGCCGCTCCCGCCTGTTTCTTCCGGTATCCGTCCTGCTCGTCGTCCTTTTCTTTTCCGTCAGACTCATTCATTCCGGAAATCCACCCCAAACCGCTTCAGTTTCACCGATTCAGGGCCTCGCCCACTCGCTCGGCCTTGCCGCTGATGACGAGCTTGGCCTGAACGACGCATCCGACCGGGTAACCATTGATGAGGGCGAACAGGGCCCTTCCGAAACCATCGAAAAGAGAACCGTCCAGCGAGGCGACTCGATTTACGATATCCTCAAGGCAGCCGGGCTGACACCGGCGGAAATTCACGAACTGACCTCACAGCTCAAAGGAGACAAGGCGATCCGGGGATTCAGGGCCGGCAAGAGCTATGAAGTTGAAACGAACAGGAACGGCACCTTCAGCCGTTTCACCTGGCAGGCAAGCCCCAACACCACCATTCACCTGACCAAAAACCGGGAAACCGGCAAGCTGGAGGTCCAAAAAGAGACCATCGAGTTTGACACCCGGATCGCAACGCTCGAAGGCACCCTTCGCACCTCGCTTGCCAAAGAGCTGGGCAGCAAAAACCGCCCGGCACTCACCGCGCAACTCAACCGGATTCTCTCGTCGAAAATCAATTTCAGAAGGGATATCCAGAACGGAACAACCTACAAAATACTTTATCAGGAGCAGTGGAACGGCAGTCAGTTTGCCGGCACCGGCGACATTCTGGCCGTCGAAATCACCACGAACGGCCGAAAGGTCAGCGCGTACCAATTCGTCAATGCCAAAGGCAGCAGCGCCTATTACGATGAAAAGGGACGCGCGCTGGCGCAGCAGTCGGGAGGCATGTACATCAATCCGTGCAGCTACTCCCGCGTTTCAAGCAGTTTTGGCTACCGCATCCACCCGATTACCAAACGGCGCCAGTTCCATGGCGGCGTCGATCTGGCCGCCCCCACCGGCACGCCGGTCAAGGCGGTGGCTGACGGGCGCGTCATTTTCCGGGGCCGCAAAGGCAACGCGGGCAATATGGTTACCATCGCTCACGCAAAAGGCGTGCACACCATGTACCTGCACCTGAGCCGCTTTTCGCCAACTGCCCGCTATGGCAAAAGCGTCAGGCAGGGCGATGTCATCGGATATGTCGGCTCAACCGGAAGATCAACCGGCCCGCATCTGGACTTCCGGATTGTCAAAAACGGCCGTCCGCAAAATCCGATGGTCGCCCTGAAACAGAAAGCGCCGAGCCGCACACTCTCCAAAGCGGAACTTGATGGTTTCCTGGCCAAAGTTCAGATGTACCAGGAGCAGTTTGCCCGCACTCCTGTCATGGTTGCCGATGCCTCCACACAAGAGCGAAACGGGCTTCTCTGATGAAGCGCAACGCCGCAGAACAAACAAAAAACCCCGATACGCCTCACCGCTTGTCGGGGTTTTTTCTTGACGCTTCAACCGCCCTCACTCTTCACGAAGTGCTCTTCTTGAGACCTTGACCTCTCCCCTTTTCGCTTTTTCTTCGAGACGTTTTTCCGTCGAGCTCTTGGTGGGCCTGGTGGCCCTTCGCGCCTTCTGTTCGACAAGCGCTTTTGCGAGCAGAGCCTGAAAACGTTCGAGCGCATCCTGGCGATTCTTCTCCTGCGAGCGGTAACGCTGCGCCCTGATGACGATCACCCCGTCCCTTGAAATGCGGTGATCCCGGAGCTGCATGAGCCGCTCCTTGAGTTCGGGGGGAATCGAGGAGGCGCCAATGTCGAAGCGCAGATGCACCGCGGTTTCGACCTTGTTGACGTTCTGACCGCCAGCGCCCTGCGAGCGCATGGTTCTGATTTCGATCTCCCGTTCGTCAACGGCAAGACCGTGCGTGATTTCGATCATGGTCATCTCCCGTCTGATTGGTGGTTGCGGGCGGCGAGCCGTGGCGAAGAGAGGGTTTCGGCCCAGCTCCGGAAAACGATGCTCCCGATGCCAACCACAGCGCTGGCGTCGGCATTGACCTGCCGGTCGTCGATCAGGAGCAGCCCGGAAGCATCGCATCCGGCCAGAGCGAGCGCATGGCGGAACGCCCCGGGCGAGCGCTTCAGCCAGCCGTGCTCGTAGGAAAGCAGGTAGCGGTTCATCTTTCTCAGCAGTGGGAAACGGTCGAGCAGAAAGGCGAAATGGAGCGGATCGGTGTCGCTCATGATCCACAGCTCGTGATGCCGCCCGAGTTGCGCCACCGCTTCTTCGCTGCCCGGCACCGGAGTGAAGATATCCTGCCAGGCCAGCCGTATCTGGTGAAGCGGCAGGTCGCGCGTCAGCGGATCGGCGGCGATCATGGCAAGGTAGTCGTAAGGCGCAATCTTGCCGGTGTCGTGACGATCCTTGAGTTCGCCCTGGCAGTAACGCTCCATGAGAAGAGCCGCTCCGGACTCGACGTCGCGGCAGACCGCCCGGCAGAACGGCATGAAATCAACGCCGACCAGCACATTGCCGATGTCGAGAAGAATGATGCCCATAACGAACCTGTTCAGTGCAGGCAGGAAAAACCTGCCGACATAAAAATACGAAGAAAGAGCGTGCCACAAAAAAGCGCCACCTCACGCTTTCGTCAGCCACGGCGATGCCCGCCCAGGTCAGTCCGGCGTATAGCCTGCCCCCGGAAACAGTTCTGCCGGGCTGAACCCGGCAGAAAAAGGATATGCTGCGGAACGGCGCAAGCGTTATCTGATGCCCCAGAGCTTGATCTTGCGGTCGTCGCTGCCGCTGGCGATGGTGCGGCCGTCGGGCGAAATGTCCACCGATTGCACTTCGAGCGTGTGGCCGCGGTAGCAGTGCAGCTCGACGCCGGCCTTGACATCCCACAGCCTGACCGACTCGTCGTTGGCGGCGCTGGCCGCCTGGGTTCCGTCGGGGCTGAAGCAGACGCTGCGCACGCCATCTTCATGGCCGGCAAGCGTGTGGATGATCGCGCCGCTGGCAGCATCGAGAATCTTGACCTTGGCATCGCGCCCGCAAAAGGCGATCAGCGAATCGTCGGGGCTGAAGCAGACCGCGTGGGAAAGGGTATCCTGCGTCTGGTAGCTGGCAATGTTTTTGCCCGTCGCTGCATCCCAGATGCGCACGACAGGCTCCTCTCCGCAGGAGACCAGCTTCTTGCCGTCGTGGCTCCAGGCGACGCACTCGATGTATGACTTGTGGCCCAGCAGTTTTGCTGTCTCCTTGCCGCTCTCCACATCCCACAGGCGTATGGTCGTATCGCGCGAGCAGGAGGCAAGAGTCGTGCTGTCGGGGCTGAAGGCCACCATGCGCACGGCCGTATCGTGGCCCTTGCAGACATGCAGGCAAGCGCCGTTCGAGGCGTCCCAGATTCTGGCCGTGCTGTCGGTGCTGCCGCTGGCCAGCTTCTTGCCGTCACGGCTGTAATCGACGCACTCCACCCAGGTTTCATGCCCCTTCATGGTGCGGATCGAGCTGCCCGAAGCCACATCCCAGAGCATCACCAGCTCGTCGAATCCGCCGCTCACCAGTTTCGTGCCATCGGGGCTGAACCTGACGCCGAGCACCCGGTCCAGATGCCCCTCCATCGTCTTGATGAGATTGATGTCCTCCCTGACCGTCGGACGTTTGAGCTCTTCTTCCTTTTTCCCGAAAATTTTTGACAAGAACCCCATGAGCGTATGATCGTTTATGAATTGCCGCGCCCCGGTTGCTGGCATCGGTGCGCAGAAAAAATTGTCGTTTAATATAAGAAAATTTTACCCTCCAAACCCACTATCCGCGCCCGCTCAGCGCTGCTGGCCGCTCTCCGGCAACGGGTAGCTGCGCCCTTTCCATTGCGGGCCGGAACCGAACGCGGACAGGCGGAAAGAGTTGAGCGCAATCAGCATCAGCATCACCTGCGAAAGCGCATGCAGCATCGACGGCCACAACGGCTGCCGGAACTTCGCGGCGATCAGGAAACGGATCAGCACGGCGATGACGATCTGCGCCAGCGGCAGCCAGAACAGGTCGAGGGAACGCTCACCCTGCAAGGCCGACGAAACCAGGAAGCCATACGGCGCGAGATAGAGAAGCGCGACCAGCGCCAGAAGGCCGAACAGCCCGGCGGCATTGTTGCCGAGTCCTGCGTAGAGATTTTTGGAGAATCCGCTCCACACCTCGCCGAGCCCCCGGTACATGCGGCAACTGACCGCGTCGGCGCCATCGAAAGCCGCGACACGCCCCCCCGCGCGCTTGACCGCCTTGCAGAGCCAGACATCCTCGACGATGTTGTTGCACACCGCACGATGGCCGCCGATGCGCTCGTACGCTTCGCGGTGGAAAAGGATGAACTGGCCGATGGCGTAACAGAATGCAGGCGATGCGCTCCGGCTGACCTGCGCAATGGGCAGGTAGCTGAAAAGAATGTGATAGACCAGCGGCACGATCAGCTTCTCCCAGAAGCTCGCCATCTGTTGGAACGGCGTCAGCGAAAGCATGTCCGCCCCGCTCCGGCCCATCGCCTCGACCGCCCGCGCGAGGGCGTCGGGCCGGTGGCGCGTATCGGCGTCGGTGAAGAGCAGCAGCTCGCCCGACGCCGCTTCGCCGAGCTGCTGGCAGGCCCACGCCTTGCCGTGCCAGCCCGCCGGCAGCTCGCGACCTTCGAGAATCCGCAGCTTCGAGCCGCCCGGCCCGGCGGCAAGCTCCCGCAAAGCCGGAAGCGTGCCGTCGCTTGAGTGATCGTCAAGCACGATCACCTCGAAGTCGGCATAGCGCTGGCCGAGCAGCGACGAAACGCACGCCCGGATGTTCAGCTCCTCGTTGCGCGCTGGCACCAGCAGCGACACCTTCGGGCGATACGCCTCCTCGCCCGTCACGGCGGGCAGCGCACGCAAATCGCCAAGGTTCTTCAGCACAATGCCGAGAAACACGAGCAGCGAAGCCAGAATGAAGAGCTGATAGAAGATCATGGTAAAAAAGATGCCAAGCTGGAGCATGGCGCTCCCTGGAAACCGACAGCAAAAAGCTAACGAAACAAAGAGGCTGTTCCGGTTTTGCTCCTGAAACAGCCTCTTGCAATTCAACTGATGTTCAATCCCGCGAGAATCGGCAGGCCCTCATCATCTTCGTCCCTGCCGTCCTTTACGTCCTTTTCGTCCTTGCAGTTCTCAGTCGATGAGCTTGTTGATATCGTACTCGAAAATGCCCTCCGCGCCGGCCCGCTTCAGGTCGGGAATCAGGTGACGGACGATCTTCTCGGAGACGATCACCTCAAGCGCCACCCACGCCTTGTCGGCCAGATCGGAAACGGTCGGCTGGCGCAGGGCCGGAATGCTCGCGATGAGCTTGTCGAGCCCGGCTTTCGGCGCGTTCATCTTGAGGCCCACCTTGCCCTGGGCGTTGATGGCGCCCTGCAGGAGCATGGCCATGTTCTCGATCTTCTCGCGCTTCCACGGATCTTCCCACGACGCCTTGTTGGCGATCAGCTTGGTGTTCGATTCAAGAATCGTCTCGACGATGCGCAGCTTGTTGGCCCGCAGCGACGAGCCGGTTTCGGTCACCTCGACGATGGCGTCG
>JAFGER010000088.1 GCA_016931495.1 Chlorobiaceae bacterium
GAACTCGGCCTGTACGGCGTGCAGTTCCATCCCGAATCGATCATGACCTCCGTCGGCCACGACCTCATCAGGAATTTTCTTGAGCTTTGAGCGTCATGGGAAACCCGAAGAAAAGCAAGCCGGAATGGGTTGTCAGGCCCGCCGAAAGTTCCGCTCCGAAAGCCCCGCTGGCTGCCGGAAGCGAGTTCATGGCTGACGGCTGGCGGGTTTTCAAGATCATGGCTGAATTCGTCAACGGCTTTGAGATGATGTCGAATGCGGGGCCTGCCGTGTCGGTGTTCGGTTCGACCAGGGTCAATGAACGTGACGCCGAGTACCGGCTTGCCGAAACGATGGGGCGGCTGCTTGCCGAGGCCGGTTTCTCCGTGGTGACCGGCGGCGGGCCGGGCGTGATGGAGGCGGCCAACAAAGGCGCCCAGAAGCACGGCGGCGCGTCGATCGGCTTCAACATCAAATTGCCAAACCAGCAACGCCCGAACCCCTACATCGATTACGACAAGCTGGTGACCTTCGAGTACTTCTTCGTGCGCAAGGTGATGTTCCTCAAGTACTCGCAGGCATTCGTCGTGCTGCCCGGCGGTTTCGGCACGCTCGACGAACTTTCCGAAGCGATCACCCTGATCCAGACCGGCAAGAGCCAGAAATTTCCGGTCATCATGATGGGCTCGGAGTACTGGGGCGACCTGTACCGCTGGTTCAAAACACGGATGCTCGCGGAGAATGCCTTCATCAGCGAAAAAGACCTCGATTTCATCTACCTCGAAGACGATCCCGAAAAGGTGATTGCCATCATCAAGGGCTTCTATCCCGAAGGGTACAGCATCAATTTCTGATTTTGCAGGCTGGAGCGTGCATTCCGGGCAGGCACAGGGGCAATCGCGCTGTGGTTGCCCTGTTAAGGGAGCATCCGGAATTTGTCGGCAGATGCGGGTGCACGCCATCCGCCCGCACGAAGAGGATGTGGTTTGACGTGCGCCTTGCAGGGGCGGTTCGCGAACCGCCCGTACGGAAGCATCACGCATCGCTGGCGTGCAGGGGCGGGGTTAAAACCCGTCTGTACGGAGAATCAGCTCTCTTTTTCATCCCCGCGCTTTTATCTGCGCGATGAATTGTTTATTGTTCCGTCTTGTTCACGATTGTTATTCGCGCTCCACTCGATTAGCGTCAGTTTTTCGCGTTTGTCCACTACAACTTCCGGAAAACCCGGAATCCGGCCATGAGCGGACAGCTCCGCCGATTCGATGAATCGGGCTGTTTCGCGGCGGATTTGGCCGCGCCCGGCATCTGACCGGGTGTCGTAGTCCGAAAAGTTCAGCGCGTTGCGGGCTTCGTGGACTTTGCCCGTGACGTACCAGGAGAGCGGGGCGAGGTAGGCGGTTTTGGGCCAGTCGGTGTTTCCGGAGTGGCACTGGAAGCAGCGGGCTTCGAGCACGCCGCGCACATCGCGGGGAATGGCGGCGGATGGTTCTGACTGCTGACCGAGCCGGTCGAGGGGGATGAACTGGCACAGAATGAGCGCCAGAACAACCCATGCCGCAGCGGTTCTGACGCTGAAGTTCCCTTTTTTCATAAGCTCCGGTGCTGAGAAAAGTTAACCTTGTTAACAAAATTTATCCTAATTTAACACAAAACAGTCCTTTCATTCGAGATACCTGCACGAAACGAAGTTGCCGGTCGAAGGGAAGAGCGGTCTTGTTCAATTGAAGTGTTTGATCGATGATTTTTCCCTGTGAAAAAGCTGTCTGGTACTATCTGCCCCAGATCAGGGCGGATCTGGCCAAGGAGCTGGTTAAAAGCGGCATGACCCAGTCCGGCGCGGCCAAGGTGCTTGGCGTCACTCCGGCGGCGGTCTCCCAGTATCTGCATAAAAAGCGCGGCGGGCAGGCCGTCAAATCGCGTGATTACAAGCAAGAGATCAAGAAAGCCGTGGACAGGATCCGCGACGGCGCGTCCGGCACGGATCTGTACGGCATTGTGTGCCGGTGTTGTCAGATTCTGAAGAAAGATGATACGGAAATTGGTACCAATTGTGGCGATATAGTGCTTTAAGTGTATGTCAGTAAAAGAGATAACCGGAACTTCCGGTTCGGAACCGGCTCCCGGCTTCAGGGAGTCGGCGGTGTTCACCCTCACGGCTGTTTTGCTCGGACTGGTTATCGAGCTGTTTTCCTCGGGCAAGGGAATTGACTTTCCCGGCTGGCCGTTCAACCTCATCTTTCTGATCTTTTTCATCACGCTGATCTTCGCGGTCGGCCTGCTTTTCAGGAGCCGTCCTTTCGTGGCGTGGCTTGGCGGCATTCCGCTGGGCCTGAGCCTGATTGTCGGCCTCGCCCTGCTCTCCCTGGTGGGCGGCGTGGTGCCGCAGGAGCCGATGCCGCCGGAGTCGCTGGCGGCTGTCTTTCGGCTCAACGGCATGTTTTCGAGCTGGCCGTTCGCGCTGGTGACGTTGCTGTTCCTGTTCAATCTTGGCCTCTCACTGGTCTGGAGAACCATCCCGTTCCGACTGGCCAACCTCCAGTTCATGCTGTTCCACGGCGGTTTCTGGATTGCGCTGGCCTGCGGGCTGGCGGGCGCGACGCAGCTCCAGCGGCTGGCGGTGCCGATCTACGAGGGACGGGAGAGCAACAAGGCTTACGACCGAAAGAACGAGCAGTTGATCGCGCTGCCGTTTTCGATCTATCTGAAGGATTTTCAGATAGAGCAGTACGTGCACCAGTTTTCACTTTACGATCCGCAGCGTGACCGGCTCGTTGAAACGAAGTCAAAGCTGCTGCCGGAAGTCCGCAAGGGGGTGAAGGCCGAGTGGCCGGGCGTCGGTTCGGTGTCGGTGCTCGACTACCTGCCCCACGCGCTGCCTGGCGCTGATGGCGTGCCGGTGGCGGTTGAAGGCGACGATGGCGTGCCGTTCGCCAGGGTGCGCATCGAGTCGGGCGGCAAGGTTGGGGAGCGCTGGATCAGCTCCGGCGGGCCGAAGGTGAAGCCGCGATTCGTGCAGCTCGGCGACTACTTCATCGTGATGCTCGAAGGCCAGCCGAAGGCGTTCCGGTCGGAGGTCACCCTGATTGCCGATGACGGCGAGCGCAAGACGGCCACGCTCGAAGTGAACAAGCCGGTCGATTTCAAGGGGTGGAAGCTCTACCAGGCGAGCTACGACGAAAAGGCCGGGCGCTGGTCAACCCTGAGCCTGGTCGAGGCGGTGCGCGACCCGTGGCTTCCGGCGGTTTATGTCGGGTTCTTCATGATTATGGCCGGCAATGCGCTCTTTTTCTGGAAAGGAATCAAAAAGATGGAGGAGGCATGACCCCGGTTGAATTTCCGTCGATGGCTCTTGCGGCAGTGGCGTGCTGGTCGGCAGGCTCGGCGCTCCAGATTCCGGCGCGGCGTTCCGCGATTTTCAACGCCTTTTCATGGACGCTGCTGATTTCGGGCACGCTCTTGCTGGTGTGGTTCCTCGCCTCCTACTGGATCGCCCTCGAACGTCCGCCGCTGCGCACGCTCGGCGAAACGAGGCTCTGGTACGCCACCTTCATTCCAGTGATCGGCTTCATCGTGGAGTACCGCTACAAGATCCGCTGGCTCAAATACTACTGCATGGGACTTTCAGCGGTGTTTCTTGGCATCAACGCCATGCACCCCGACGTGTTCCAGAAGGCGCTTATGCCCGCCTTGCAGAGCGTCTGGTTCGTGCCGCACGTGGTGGTTTATCTTGTCGCTTACGCGCTGCTGGCGGCCTCGGCGGTCTCCGGCCTGCATAACGTGATGCTCAATTTCCGCAACAGGCGTTCGGAGAAGGGCGAGTCGATGTCGCACTATCTGGCCCTGCTGGGCTTCGTCCTGCTCACTTTTGGGCTGATTTTCGGGGCGCTCTGGGCCAAGGAGGCGTGGGGGCACTACTGGACGTGGGATCCGAAAGAGACCTGGGCCTTCATTTCCTGGCTCGCCTACCTTGGCTACCTCCACCTCGTAGCCAGAAAAACCGATCCGCGCAAGCTCCAGTGGTACCTCGGGCTGGCATTTTTCGTTTTGCTGGTCTGCTGGTTCGGCGTCAACTACCTCCCCTCGGCGCAGAACAGCGTGCACAGCTACTCGGGGTGAGGCCGGGGTTCTGAAGGGCACCTCTAAAAACTTATTGCGCGTCACGATTGCTGCGTTGGGTGGTGCTCGAAATCCTCACGTACTCCGTGTACGCTCC
>JAFGER010000089.1 GCA_016931495.1 Chlorobiaceae bacterium
GTACTGCTTTATTGCGGGAGAGTAGGTCGTCGCCGAGTTTTTAACAAAGAAAGCCCGTCTCTTCAGACGGGCTTTCTGCGTTTACTCAGGGTTTGTTCGCTTTTTTGGGGTTTCGTGTATATTGAGAACGAGTGTTGTCTGCTTTTTCCCATCGTTCGTTTTCTGTTATGCGTTCGATTATCACCATTGTGGTTCGGCTTGCCTTTCTCTGGCTTTGCTTCGTGGCGGTGCCGCTCTCTCCGTTGGCATCCGCAGCGGATGTCGATTCTCGTGCCACAACCATCGAGCGTCACCAGACCGCTTCGGTTCGCATCTGGAATCGATCCATTGTCACCTTCCGCTCGACTTATGATGGCGTTGCTCCAAGCGACCGGGTGACCTTTGCGAGCGAACGCCTGAACCAGATTCCGCTCGATCTTGGCGCCTATCATGTCGTTGCGACCGACGTTATCGAGAACGGCAAGCGTCTTGCCAATATCAAGGTCAACGGGCGCTTCATGTTCAGCCTTGTCGAGGCCGATGTCGATACGGCGGGCGGGGAAACCTTCGAGCAGGCCAGGCAACGCGCGGTCAGTTCGGTGAGCGAGTGGCTGGAGGCCCGCAAAACGCAATACCGTTTGCCGATGCTGCTCCAGTCTGCGGGCATCGCGCTCGTGGCTACGCTTGTCGCTGCGTTTGCCGTGGTGGGCGTTATCCGGCTATTCGTGTTGATCCTGAACTATCAGGGCAAGTTGGCTACCGGCATGGTTGGTCGGTTCATGATCGGTAACTTCAATCTGACCCCGTACCTCCTATCGTTCAGTAACGGGATGTTCAGGATTTTAGAGTTGAGCACTCTCTTTTCTATTGCCTATCTCTGGCTGACCTTTGTGCTCTCGCTGTTCCCCTACACCAACCCCTGGTCGAAGCAGTTGTCAGGATTTCTGCTGAACCTGCTCTACCAGCTCGCGCACGGGATGCTCATTTCGATTCCGGGCATGTTCACCATCGTGGTCATCTTTTTCATCGCCCGGTTGCTCAACAAGGCGATCACCGCTTTTTTCATCGCTGTGGAGAGCAGCTCGGTCACAATCAAATGGTTCGAGCCGGAGACCGCCAAGGCCACCCGCCGGATTACCTCGGTGCTGGTTTGGGTGTTCGCGCTGGTGGTTGCCTATCCGCTGATTCCGGGTTCGGAGACCAAAGCGTTCCAGGGGGTCAGCGTCTTTCTCGGCCTGATGGTGTCGCTCGGTTCCGCGGGGCTGGTGGGCCAGCTCATCGGCGGCATCGTGGCGGTCTATACCAAATCGTTTCAGACAGGCGATTACATCAAAATCGGCGATCACGAAGGGGTGGTGAGCGAACTCGGGATGCTGGCCGCCAAGATCGTCACCGTCCGGAAAGAGGAGGTCACCATTCCCAACGCGCTCCTGATGAGCAGCACGGTGATCAACTACACCCGTCAGTCAAAAAAAGAGGGGGCTATCGTTGGAACTACCGTGACGATCGGCTACGATACTCCATGGCGGCAGGTGCATGAAATGCTTCTGATGGCGGCGGGGCGCACCCGAAAGATTCTCAAGAGTCCAGAACCCTTCATCCTCCAGAAAGCGCTTTCCGATTTCTATGCGGAGTATTCGCTGATGTTCAGGATCGAGAAGCCCGAGGATCGGTTCGTCGTGCTCTCCGAGCTGCATGGCCACATTCAGGATACCTTCAACGAGTACGGCGTGCAGATCATGTCGCCCAACTTCGTGGCCCAGCCGGACAAGGATATCGTGGTGCCCAAAGAGCAGTGGTATGCCGCACCGGCCAGAGGTGAGGAGCGTAAGGGGTGAGGCGGACCCTTTTCTTGTTATTATTTTCTGAGATGAAGACTATGGACGCGACAACACTGCACGATCTGTTGGTTTTTCTTGACTGGCTTGTCCGGCCAATGATCGTGATCGGCAAGGCCGAGATTTCGATTGTCAAGATAGCGGCCATCATCCTGTCGGTCGCCTTGCTGGTTTCGGGGGCAAAGTTCCTGAAGCGGTTGCTGGTAGGAAAGCTGCTGGTCTCTTCAGTGCATGACCAGGGCACCCGTTCGGCTCTGGGCACGATCGTGCAGTATCTGGTTGTCTTTTTCGGCATCCTGGTTGTGCTGCAATCGGCGGGCATCGATCTGAGCACGCTGACCGTGCTGTCCGGAACCATCGGTCTTGGTATCGGTTTTGGCTTGCAGAACATCGCCGACAACTTTTTCAGCGGCCTGATTATCCTGCTCGAACGGCCGGTCAAGGTTGGCGACCGCATCCAGGTGGGCGACATCAACGGCGACGTGGTCAGGATTGCCATCCGTTCGACGACCGTGCTGACCAACGACAACATCAACATCATTATCCCCAACTCCGAGTTCGTCTCCAAACAGGTGATCAACTGGAGCCACAACGACCGCAATCTCCGCGTTTCGGTACCGGTCGGTGTTTCCTATGGCTCCAATCCCGAGCAGGTCAAAACGGTGCTGCTCGGCGTTGCTGACAATCATCCCGATATTCTCGCCACGCCCTCTCCGGCGGTGCTCTTTTCGGGTTTCGGCAACAGCTCGCTCGATTTCGAACTGCTGGTCTGGACCCGAACCCGCATCCAGACGCCGCGATTTCTGCGCAGCGAGCTGAACTACCGGATTTTCGCCGCCTTCCACAAAAACGGCATCGAGATTCCTTTTCCCCAGACCGATCTGCACATCCGCAGCACCGACATCCCGCTCTGGGATCCCCGCCCGCCAAAGCCCGCCAGCGAGTGACAGAGCTTTTTTCCGAACTCCTGACGTAGTTGGTTTGGTATTCTCGGAATGTATTGTTACCTATAAAAACAAGACAATTCAATCGTCGAGCGGGCTTACAGGCGGGCATCGTACAAACGCCGGAGCACGTTTCGCGGCCTGCTCTCCGCAGTGCTCGAATTTCCGCTGCTCCGCACATTCCACGCGGTCAGCATCCGATCCACGGTACGTTTCGTTCAGGGACTTATCGACACAGGTGCCCGCGCTTCGTCCCGTCATGCAGGCATGGCGGTCGCGAAACCCGCTGTAATGATAATGGAGTTCGCTATGATTACCTACCAGTCCTATACGGCCGATAATATCAGTCAGCTTCCCCAGATCGACTGCATTCCGCCCGAGCAGCTTCACGCCATAAGGGTGGTGGCCGAGGTCTATCCGTTCCGGGTGAACAGCCATGTGGCCGAAAACCTGATCGACTGGTCGAATGTGCCGGACGATCCGATGTTCCGGCTGAGTTTTCCCCAGGCAGGGATGCTTTCCGACGAGGATTTTTGCACCATTTCTGATCTGCTCATTGCCGATGCCGATTCACAACGTATCAGAGAGGCGGCGCGAAAAATTCAGCTCCGGCAGAATCCGAATCCGGCCGGGCAGATGGAGCTGAATACGCCCCGGCTCGACGGTGAACCGCTGCACGGCATGCAGCACAAGTACCGCGAGAGCGTGCTGTTCTTTCCGCTCGAAGCGCAGGTTTGCCACGCATACTGCACCTACTGCTTCCGCTGGCCGCAGTTCTCGGGTCTGGAAAATCTCCGCTTCGCCAACGACAGCATCGACAAGCTGGTCGAGTACCTCCAGTCTCACCCGGAGGTGAAAGATGTGATCTTTACGGGTGGCGATCCGATGGTGATGAGCAGCGCCCAGATCGAAAAGTACCTGCGCCCGCTGCTCGACGTGCCGACGCTTCGCACGATCCGCATCGGTACCAAGTCGCTGAGCTGGTGGCCGTGGCGCTATACTACCGACGCCGACGCCGACCAGTTGATCAGGTTTTTCGAGGAAATTGTGGCATCGGGCAAGCACCTGGCGATCATGGCCCACATGAGCCATCCACGCGAGATCGGCAATTCCGAGGCGGTCGAGGCGATCCGGCGCATCCGCTCGACCGGAGCGGTGATTCGCAGCCAGTCGCCGGTGGTGCGCCACGTCAACGATGACGCGGGCGTCTGGGAGGAGATGTGGCAGAAGCAGGTGCAGCTCGGGGTCATTCCCTACTACATGTTCCTCGAACGCGATACCGGCCCGAAGCACTATTTCGAAGTGCCGCTGGCCGAGGCGCTCGACATTTACAATGACGCCTACCGGCACATGTCGGGTCTTGGCCGCACGGTTCGCGGCCCGTCGATGTCCTGCTCGCCTGGCAAGGTGATCGTCGAGGACGTGACCGAAATCAACGACGAAAAGCTGTTTGTGCTCAAGTTCACGCAGGGGCGCAACCCCGAGTGGACCAACAAGACCTTCCTGGCCTCGTTCGACGAATCGGCCTCGTGGATCGACGATCTGACGCCTGCGTTCGGCGACGAGAACTTCTTCTTCGAGCCGGAGCTCCGGCGCATGTACGGAAGCTGACGAGGCGGTGTCCGGGCAGCTCTTTTCGTCTCTTACAGAACTGATGTATATTGAAAACGGCGGGCGCAAACCCGTCGTTTTCTGTTTGCATTTTTTCCTTTACCCTATTCTCCGGAGGTGACTATGGAAGAGCTGAAAGAGGTATTTCCGGGTGTCGAACCCGAACGCGACGCCGATGTTCTGAAGGAAACCTGTGAAGATGAATGCGTCGGCGGCACGGCCAGCACGGCCAACATGAGGGCGACCATGTGACGACACGTTTACGGATCGATCCGTTTCCGCCGGATGGCGCAACCAGTCGCTGAAGTTGCGCCATCCGGCGTTTTTTTCCTTTCCCCAACGTTCTCATCCATTTCCATGCTTCTCCTCCCGATAGAGACCTCAACGGGCCGTTATCTCTATTCCGGCTGGTCGAACCGGATCGTCGAGGTTTCGCCCGATCTTTTTGAACGGTACGCATCCGGCGAGCTGGATGACCGGCAACGCGCCGCCGCGATCCGGGCCGGGCTGATTCCGGAAACGCCCTGCGATGTGGTGGTGTTCGATCCGGAACTCGTTGCCAGCGCTATTGAAGGGCTGAAACAGAGCGGCCCCGAAATGGTGGTGCTTGGCGTCACCGAAGCGTGCAATTTCAGGTGCGACTACTGCTACTACTCCGGAGCCTACGCCGATTCGAGAGGCCATTCCGCCAAGACGATCTCCACCGAAACGGCGCTCACCGCCGTGGAGTGGTATTTCGGATTTCCCCGAAAGGTGTACCGGATCGGCTTTTACGGCGGCGAGCCGCTTTTGCAGCTTCCCCTGCTCCGAACGATTGCCGCCCATGCCGTCAGCAGAAGGCCAGAGGGCAGCCGCGTTCTCTTTGCCTTGACCACCAACGGAGCGTTGCTGGACGACGAGGCGTGCGATTTTCTCGTTGAACTGGATGCCGAAACCTTTGTGAGCATCGACGGGCCCCAGGGCGTGCATGACCGGTATCGCCACGATAGTCACGGCAATCCGACCTTCGCGATGGTGCTGAACAACCTCCGGCGCTTCAGGTCGCGGCATCCCGGTTACTTCGACCGGCTGGTCAACTTTTCGATGACCATCGCTCCGCCAAATCCCCTGCCGGAGATTGCGAGCTTCATGAAGGAGAACGCCGATCTGTTCGGAGTGAAGGTTCCAAAGGTTTCGGCGGTTCGTCTGCTTGCCGGCCAAGATGGCTCGTCGCCTCTGCCGACGGATAACGCCACGTTCGATTTTTCAGCGGTATGGGATGCATTCATCGACTCGTGCGAGCGGGGCGAACTGCCCGAACCGTTTGCGCGCGCCGTGTGCGAAGCCTCGATCAGAAAAATCCACCATCGCCCTATGACCGTTCCCGCCCGCTTGGCGACAACCGGCGGCCAATGCACTCCCGGCAAACGCTGTTACGTCGATGCTGGTGGCGTGATGCACATGTGCGAGCGGGTCAACGCCTCGTTCCCGGTCGGATCGGTTGCAGAGGGTTACGATTATGACCGGATAGGCGACTATCTGGCCAGTTACTCCGAACTGCTCGGATCGCGCTGTTCTACTTGCTGGGCGGTGAGGCTTTGCCGGAAATGCATTCCCATGCTGGCCGAGGGGCAGCGGATGAGCGCGGCGTCGCTGGACGCTTTGTGCGAGCGGCAGAAAAAGGATCTCGCCTTCAAGCTGAGCCGCTATTGCCGTGGCCGCGAACAGCGAAACGACTGCTTCGACTGGATAGGCAAGGAGTGACGGGGCGCTTTGTTTTGAAATCTTTTGGGATCAGAAACTCCTGTGACCCCGGTTTGAAAACCGGGGCAACAGGCATGCAAGAGTTCGGAATGTCCCATCAGGGGTCGGAATTGCAATCCCGCTGAAGAACTGCGATGTCTGCGTTCCAGCGGGATCATGAGACTTTTTGGAGATCAGATGCTGCACCGGTAGTTGCAGACGATGGCCTTTCCTTCCTTGCGGATGTCCGGCGTGATGGTCGTGTCAGGATTGACCAGCTCGCGCAGCAGTGCGGTGAAGGTGCCGAGGTAGAAGTTGCCCACCACCGGGTGCGAGGGGAAGGTCACCTTGACCATGACGTTCGGCGAGGGTTTCGAGCCGTAGCTGAACTCGCCGCTTCCGGCGAAGGTCCAGGCGTTCTTGCTGATGGCGAAGAGGAATACCTTGAAGGCCAGTCCTGCCGGGAGCAGCTTGACCACCGTCTGGAATGGGCCGGGAATGCGCACTTTGAGCAGGTATTTGGCCGTGCGCTCGCCTGACTCCCTGAGGATGCCCGCCGTGGCCTGCTCGCCGATCTCCTTCTGCAGGGCCGTAACCAGCGAATGGAATTTCGACTCCTCGACCATCTCCGACGGCAGATTGTTGATCAGGTAGCCTTGGCCCATCTTCTTCAGCAGCTTTTCGGTTTCGCTTTTGCCGTAAGCCGATTCAAGCGCGCCGACGGTCTGTATGATGGAGTTCGGTCCTATTCTGGATGGGGTACTCATGGACGTCTGTTTGTACGTTGGTTGTTTTCTGGATTGTTCTTTCGGATTGGGTTCTCATGGCCTGAGAACGGCATATCGAGACGGACTTCGTCGGTGCTCCATCCCGCCCGCACCTCGACCATTGCTGCCGAGAAGGCAACGGCAGGCGTAAAGGGTTCTGCCGATCCGGCGTTCCAGCTGGCCGGAGCGCTGGCCTGCGGGGATCGGGAGGGAATGAAAGCCGTGACGGCGTACTTGCCGGGGGGCAGTCCCGAAAAGCCGAATCTGAACTCGCCGCTCTTTGCCGATGGGCTGATGTCGAGCCGTTTCACGAAATCCGTGCCCTGCATCCGGGCTTCGATAACGATCTGCCTAGCCACGGCTTTTCCGCTGCCGCTTATCTCTCCGTAGGCCACTTCATCGGCAATGGTGAAGTTCGAAGCTGCCGCGCCTGCGTTGGCTGGCTGTTCACCGGCAACTCCTTTAATTTTCATCATATCGACCCGCAGTGTATAGTTCCGCCCGGGCAGGAATCCGCCGGTTGGCCGTACCGCAAACGTGCGGCTGTCGATCCGCGCGATCGTGCATGGCACGGAGCGCGTACCGCCGTTCGGGCCGTTCAGGTCGAGCCGGACGGCGCGGGGCGTAAGCGAGGATTCATCGACCGGCAGGTTGAAGTGCAGCTCGGCGGCCGGTGCCAGTCCAGGCCGGATGGTTTCGGCAATGACGCTCTCCGATCCTCCCGCCGGAATGATGGCGAGCGACAGGGCGGGGTAGCGCTCCTGCCGGGCGTTGCCCTGAAAGAGCAGCTCCGAAGACCGTGGGGCGCTGGCAAAACGCAGGCGGTACCACGCCTCTTTTTCCATGACGCCGGTCAGCAGCCGCCAGGTTGCCGATTCGCTGCTTCTCGAAAGAGAAAAAAAGCCGAGGATGGAAAGCGGTTTTCCGCTGTCTGTGGTCTCGATGGCGAATGCCGATGGATCGAAATTTACGGCCCGAACCGGCTGGCTGAAGGTGAGTTCGATTTCCCGGTTGTTGATTGTCCGGCACGAACGCGGGACGGGCGTTGACTGCCGGGCCGCGGAAAGGCGCAGGTTGACCGGGTGGCCGGCAGCCGGCGTTTGCGCGGCGGCGGCAGCGAAAAGCTCGTTGTCCGGATCGAAGCGCAGATTGCCGTTCCGGTCGGTGATGGCCACGATGCGGTAGCTGCCGGGCGCAAGGTGCCCGAAACGGAACTCGCCCGACGGGCCGGTCCGGGTCAGATACTCCGGCGACTGGCCTGCGCTGCCGGAAGCCAGTGTGGCCATCACCGTGACATCCGGGGCCGCTTCCATGCGGTTTGTCCAGACGCGCCCTTCCATGACACCCCGGTCGATCACCGGGCCGGTGGAAAAGGCCAGCGCCCAGCTTTCGCCGAGCCGGTGGCTGCCATGGAGGCTTTTCAGGGAGTTGCGCAGGGTGAGGGTGTAGGTGCGGTTCGGCCTCAGCGGGCTGAAGATGCGGATGCGGGCCTCCCTGCCGCGCATTTCAACCTCGTAATCATCAACCGACGGGGTGAAGAAGATCGATTTGGCCAGCTCTTCACGACCGACGTAGTGGCTGAAATCGAGACGGATTGTCCGGGGCGACACGTTGACCGTTCCGGGCTCGGGAGTCGATGCGGTCACGCTGAGCGGAGCGGTGTCCGGCGGGCCCCCCGTTGGTGGCCGGTCGATGGCGCAGGCGGCCAGGAAGAGCGGGAGCAAAAAGAGGAAGAGGATTTTCAGGCCGGGAAAGTCTTTCACGGAGACGCTCCTTTCAGAGTTGAAAGCTGCTAAATTGTTTCTCAGCATGAAAATTCTTAAATTAAAAACTGAAGATATTCTATGAAAGCGTTTTGGGAAAAAATTTTTAGATAGAGTTCGATATAGATGGCCAGAAGAAATTTCAAGGTTCTTTATGTCTCTGGCGAAGTCTCTCCTTTTGTAAGAGTCAGTGCGCTGGCCGATTTCATGGCCTCCTTTCCCCAGGCTCTTGAGGAGGAGGGGTTCGAAGCGCGCATCATGATGCCGAAGTACGGAATCATCAACGACAGAAAATTCCGTCTGCATGATGTGCTCAGGCTGTCTGACATCGAGGTGCCTCTCCGGGAGAAGACTGACCTGCTGCATGTGAAGGTCACAGCCCTTCCGTCAAGCAAGATTCAGACCTATTTTCTCTACAACGAGAAGCATTTCAAGCGGTACGGGCTGTTTTCAGACCTCCGGATGGGGGGCGATCACAAGGGCAGCGCTGAAAGACTCATCTTTTTCAGCGTTGGCGTTATGGAAACGCTTGTGCGCCTCGGCTGGCAGCCGGACATTATCCACTGCAACGACTGGCACGCCGGCCTGGTGCCGCTGCTTGCCCGCACGCGCTACGCCAAACACGACTTCTTCAAAAAGGTAAAGATCGTGCAGTCGGTGCACAATGTCTATCGTCAGGGCCTTTTCCAGCCCAAAATGTTCCAGAAGCATCTCGACGCCGAGGTGTTCGACGCGCTTGAACGGGATGGCGACGATATCAATCTGCTCGCCACCGGCATCAGGTATGCCGATCTGGTCACCACCACCTCGCCCGCCTATGCGCATCAGATCAGCACCGACAAGGAGCTCTCCTTCGGCATGAACAAGCGTCTGAAGGCTTGCAAGGAGCGGTTCCACGGTATTCTCAACGGCATGGATACCAGGCAGTGGAACCCCTCCAGCGACAAGCTCATCAAGAAGCGCTACAGTGCCGATCAGCCCGAAAACAAGCTTGAGGACAAGAAGGTGCTGCTTGAAGAGGCGGGGCTTCCATTTGACGAAGAGACTCCGGTTGTTGGCGTGATCACCACATTCAGCGATTTTCAGGGCAGGGATCTGCTCAAAGAGAGCCTGCCGAAGCTGCTCGAACTCGACATTCAACTGATCGTGTTCGGCTCGGGCGACAAGGAGTTCGAGCAGGAGCTGCGCGACCTGGCCGAAGAGCATCCGGAGAAGCTCGCCCTCAAAACGGAGTTTACCGACGCGTTCTACCACCAGATGATCGCCGGACTCGATCTGCTCGTCATGCCGGCGCGCATCGAGGCGTGCGGCATGATGCAGATGTTCGCCATGAACTACGGTACCGTGCCGGTCGCCTACGCAGGCGGCGGCATCGTGGAGACCATCGAAGAGGTCTCCGGCGACAAGGGCACCGGCTTCGTGTTCACCGATTACACTGCCGATGCGCTGCTGGCCCGGCTGGGCGAGGCGCTGGCGCTGTTCGCCGACAGGGAGCGCTGGGCTGCGCTGATGCGCGAGGGCATGGAGCGCGACTTCTCATGGAGCGGTTCGGCAGAGCAGTACGCCGAACTTTACCGCAACATTCTTGGCTGAGGAGGCGCCGATGCAACCGGTCAGGGTGCTGTTTCTGGACAGGGACGGAACGATCAATCGCGACATTGGCAGTTACGTTTCAAGCCGCGAGGAGTTCGTGCTGATCGACCGCGCCGACGAGGCGATTGCCTTGGCGCGGCAGGCCGGGTTCCGGATCGTGATTGTCACCAACCAGGCGGGCATTGCGCGCGGCATTGTCACTCCCGAGGATGTGGAAGATGTGCACGACTACCTCAGCGAGCTGCTTGCGGAGCGCCAGACCGCCTACGACCGCTGCTACTACTGCCCGGCCCATCCCGACCATCCCCACCCCGAGTACGACCGCTTCGCCGATTTCCGCAAACCTTCGCCCCGCATGGTCGAGCAGGCCGTGGAGGATTTCCGGCAGGAGGGGCTTGAGGTCGATCGGGAGTCGTCGTTTTTCATTGGCGACAAGCTGATCGATGTGGAGTGCGGCCAGCGGGCAGGCCTGAAGACCATTCTGCTGCGCACCGGCCACAACGAAGAGCGCCTCTGCCAGGAGCGGCAGGTGTTTGCCGACCACGTCGCCGACGATCTCTACCAGGCCGTGACCGGGTATATTCTCGGCGAGTCCTCCTGAGTGTGAGCAGCGTGGCGGCATCCAGCGTCATCAAAAAGAACCAAGGACAGCAAGGACTTCAGGGACGGCGAGGGGGACGAATTCGATTCCGATTCCGATTCCGACGCCGATCCCCGATAATGATCTGCGGGCACACCTGAATCACTACCAATCTTCCTCAATGTTCAGCCTTTACGTTCACATCCCCTTCTGCCGTGAGCGTTGCCCTTATTGCGATTTTTTTCTGATCACCCGGCCCGGTTTCGTTGAGCGCTTTTTCGAGGCGCTTGCAATCGAGACCGTCTCGAAGGCTTCGCTTTTCGCGGGGCGCGCCATCGATGCGATTCACTTCGGTGGTGGCACGCCGTCGCTGGTGCCGGTCTCGTTCATCGCGGGTTGGCTGGAGCAGGTTGCCGGGCTTGCCGGGTTGTCCACCGAGACGGAGGTTACGCTCGAAGCCAATCCCGAAGACCTCGATCCGGCGACGCTCAATGCGCTTCGGGCGGCGGGCGTCAACCGGCTGAGCATCGGCGTGCAGTCCTTTACCAATCGCAAGCTCCGGGCGCTCGGCAGGGCGCACTCCGCCGGAGACGCTGTCCGGACGGTGTCGCAGGCGCTGGAGCGCTTTCCGTCGGTCAGCATCGACCTGATCTGCGGGGCGGCGGGCGAGAGCGCCGGGGAGTGGGAGGAGGAGCTCCGGACGGCGATCCGGCTTCGTCCGCAGCACGTGTCGATCTATATGCTCACGCTCGAAGAAAAGACCCGGCTGTGGCGCGATGTGGGCAAGGGGCTCTGCGAGCTGCCCGGCGAGGAGCAGCAGGCCTCGATGTACCGGCAGGCGATGACGATGCTCACCGGCGCGGGGTATGGCCATTACGAGGTCTCGAACTACGCGCTTGAAGGGCACCATTCGCGCTACAATCTGTCGAGCTGGAGGCGCGAAGAGTACCTCGGCTTTGGCCCTTCGGCGCACAGCTTTCTGCACACGGCAGAGGGCGAGGAGCGCTTTTCCAACGCCTCGAACCTGCACCGCTATCTTGCCGATCCTTCCGGCGCGGTCGATTTCCGGGAGGTGCTTTCCGGCGCGCAGCGCTTCGACGAGGAGGTGTTCCTTTCGCTGAGAATCCGCAAAGGGCTTGCCGTTGAGTTTTTGCGAAAAGGTCATACATTAGGGCTTGACCTTCTGGACGAACGCCTTGCGCGGTTGCAGGCCAAAGGGTGGATTGCCATCGACAACGGGGTGGTGACCCTGACTGGCGAAGGCTTCCTGTTTGCCGATCTGGTGGCGGGCGAACTGCTCTCGGAGTGAGCCGCAGCCGGCAGGGAAGTTCAAGAAAAAAAAGAGGGCAGCTCTAAAAAGTGTCATGAGCGGCCCGAGTGCAAGGCGGCTGGAGCGCAGAAACCGGAGCGTACACGGAGTACGTGAGGA
>JAFGER010000090.1 GCA_016931495.1 Chlorobiaceae bacterium
AGCTCAGCTGGTAGAGCACAACCTTGCCAAGGTTGGGGTCGCGAGTTCGAGTCTCGTTTCCCGCTCCGTCGATAAAAAGCCTCCAGAATTGGAGGCTTTTTTGCTTTTCAGAAAAAACGCCGATTCAGGCTTCATCGCTTAAAAACCACACCCGGTGAGAGTGATGACGCTTTTCGGATATTTGACCTCATCATTCAGCACCCCGGAAATCGCTCTACGCGTTACGAACAAAAGTTATCCAGCAACTTCTGCCTGCCGGTTCAAATAACTCATGAACAGCTTTGCATACAGCGCTTTCCATCCGGACTGCCTGCTCTTCAAAAACCAGCTGTACCTCAGATCCCAATCGCCATTGCAAATGATGTCAGCCCCAATCTGGTTCTCCTTGCTTGCCAAGGTCATACCTGTTGCCGGATAGACGGTAATTTCACCTGCATACACCTCCGACCGGCTAATCATAAAATCAAACCGCGCATAGTCAACGCCACGACTCAACACTTCCGCGTAGCGGATGGCCTCCCTGAATGCAGGCGGCAATTCAAAGTCATCGTCCAGAGCATTAGCATCACCACGGGAATTTTCTATGGTATAGACCCGCTTGCCTTCAAGGTCGAAATATCCGAGCCGCTCGCCAGGTTTTTTCGCATTGAGTGTAGCTGACAGCAATATGGGCTTGCCGTTCGAACACCGGATTCCAAGATCGAGCAGTTCACCGGCAGAAGATCGGGTTATCAACTTTTCGGCAAAAATCTTCCTTTCGATGCCAAAATATCCCCATTCGTAAGATTTCCCTCCATACTCCTGCTCAAGCCATTCTGTCGCCAAACGCTTCAGCTCTTGCCGCTCACCGGGAGCACTTGTCGGAAAATAGTTGAAACCGCACCCATGAGATGCCTTGATGACCATTCCTTCTGAAACCGGCAACTTGTCGATTTCGTCAACACAGTCCGTCTGCCAAAGAGTCGCCGGTATTTTCAGCGACGGGCACTTGAGCCTGATATATTCTTTTGTGGCAAGTTTATTGCAGAAAACCCTGAACTCCGGGTTTCTGTCGAATATCTTTCGCCACAACATTTTTTCGTGATATCTCTCGGGTAAAGAAATTTTCGGCACATAACCCACCGTCCTCCTGAAGCGCCTCAAAAGCTTCCGATACTTGATCGCCATGACTGGATCGATCACCAGAGAAATCAGTTTCAGTGAAAACATGCAAACCCTTTTTGTTTTTGAGGAAAACCTCTATGAACAGAAACCCCGCGCAAGAATGCACGCCTCATTCCTGAGAGCTTTCTGACATCTATTTTTTTCATGAACACATTCTGGAAAATATTGCCCTTTACGTTACAACAGCCCGAACAATAAGGTAGTAAAGTGAAAGATTCAAGTGTCACCATTTCCGCACAGCCGAGACAGCTCCTTTGCCGGCAACGCCTTTTCCCCTCAGATAGTGCTTGGCAAAACCGCCCCGAACACTTATATTCACACTCCCTGATTGAACAATGCACGGAGAGGTGCGAGAGTGGTTGAATCGGGCGGTCTCGAAAACCGTTGTGCGCGCAAGTGTACCGTGGGTTCGAATCCCACCCTCTCCGCCACATGGATTGCCCCGTTTGAAGCTGAAAGGTGAACCAGTCACCAGCGCTTCAAACGGGGCTTCTCTTTTCCGGCAAGCTCGCTTCTCATGGCATCGCCCCAGCAACGGGCGGCCCCGCTCACCCGTTCAGAAGCAGCTTCGCGAACGCATCGAGCTTTGCGCTGATCTCATCACGCTTCGCGAATTTCTCTGCGGCTCGCTGCAATGCATCCATATTGGTTTCAGAGGCGTTGTCCATCGCGCCATCGACATCGGGAAATTCGCCCAGATCGACCTCCAGCCGCAGGTATTGCCCGGCGCATCCGGCGCAACGGAAAAGGCTCTTCATCTGAAAATCGACCGTTTCCGAGACGCCCGACATCATGATGTTGAGGATCGGGGAAATCCAGGCGACCTTGCCCCAGTTTTTGACTTCGGAGTAATGGTACGGCTTGACGGTGGTTCCTGTTCCGATGGAGAGAATTTTCAGATCGTCAAGCCTGAGCTCGTGATTCATTTCAAAGGCTTCGACGCAAGCGCACATCGTCGGATTGTTGGCAAAGACGCCTCCGTCGATCAGCGGATAGACCGAGCGGTCCATCGCCATGATTTTCGATGGCTCGAAATAGGTGGGCGCTGCCGATGTGGAGCGCGCAACGTCGCGAACGTAGAAATCTTTCTCGTTACGATGCCCCCTGGTATCGGCTTTGTTGAAGAAATGGGCCTGACGCCGGGTGATGTCGTAAGCGGTGATGAGGCAGGGCTTGAGCAGGTCGCTGAGCTTCAGCTCATCAAAATAGCTTTGCAGCAGCTCTTCGAGACACTCTGCCGAATAGCGTTCATCAGCCAGCCCTCCCAGGGAGGAAAGCTCCTTGAAGACCGAGATGTCGAAAACATCGTCGCCGTTCTGCAGATACAGGTTGACCGCCTCTTCGGCGGTAAAGCGCGGTCGGCCCGGATGCTTTTTGTCGGGACAGAGATAGAGGCAGCTCAGAATGCCGCCGGTGCTGGTGCCTGCGACAAGATCGAAAACATCGGCAATCCTCTTCGTTTTGTCGCCGGAAAGCTCCTGCAAGCGCTTCTCGAAAGCAACCAGAATCGTTCCCGGAATGATTCCCCGGATCCCGCCACCGTCAATCGACAGAATTCTCATGATCCACCTCGCTGTGCTTAATGGGTTGAAAGGCGCCCGGATGCCGGAGACCGGAAAGTCAATCAGTGACGCGAAAAACTCCAGGTCACGCTGAGCGCCCGGATAAAAGAGGAGCATGACCTCTCCTGAAACTTCCGGAGAGATCAGCGACACGACCACTACTTTTCAACTTTATTTTTCAATGTTTATTTCCCGGAAAAAATTCATTGCCGCCCAATCACGTCTGCCGTGCCCGATTCCTGTTTTGCCGCGCCCGGCAGACGGGAATTCCGCCGTTGCGCTTCCCGGCGATATTTCGTAATATCACTGCCTTCCGGTGCGCAGTTTGCGTCACCATCGCGATAGGGTTCAGTCAAGCAATTAACGAGAGTACGTATGGCCAGGGAAAGCAGAAGCAAGGTGAAGGATGTGACGCCTTCGACGGCATTGTCCATGATCAGAAAGGGAGCGTTGCTGGTCGATGTGAGGGAGACTCGCGAGATCGACAGAAAGGCGTTCGATGTGACCGATCCCAACTTCATGTCGGTTCCGATGAGCCGCTTCCAGAGCAGGCTTCATGAAATTCCCTCCAACCGCAAGGTGATTATCGCCTGCCATAGCGGCAGCCGCAGCGGCACGGCGTCGAAAATGCTTGCCGGCCAGGGTCACAAAAATGTGCACAACATGCAGAACGGCCTCATCCGCTGGGAGCGCGAAGGGCTGCCGGTGAGAAAAAAGCCGTCGCAAAGCCCGCTGGCCTGGCTGAAAAAAATGTTCATCAAGCAGCCCTGACGATCCGGCACTTGCCCGGCTGACTTGCCGGATCACGCCTGCCGTGCTCCATTGGCGAGTTCATGAAATTGCCGCCGTTTCAACCTTGAGCGGCGAACCGCTCGATTCATCGCACCACCCAAACACCACCCTATGAACAAGCTGCTGATCGTCCAGAACATCAGCCACGAAGGCCCGGGCATCCTCGCGGAACTCCTGGCTGAACACTCCATCGGTTTTGAATGCCGTGATCTGTCGAACGGCGAGGTTCCGCCCGATCCGTCAGGATTTGCGGGCATGGTGGTGCTGGGCGGGCCGCAGAGCGCCAACGACGGTACGCCGCAAATCACCGGCGAGCTGGAGCTGATCGGCAAGGCGCTTGGCGCGGGCGTGCCGTACCTCGGCATCTGCCTCGGCATGCAGCTCCTCGTGAAGGCCGGCGGCGGCAGCGTGCTGAAGTGCCCCCGGCAGGAGGTCGGCTTCCGCGAGCCGGACGGCGAACCGTTCATGGTCGAGCTGACCGAAGCGGGACGGAAGGACGCGCTGTTCAGCGGCATGCCGGAGCGGCTGCGGGTCTTTCAGCTTCACGGCGAAACGGTGGAGCCGGCGGAGGGCATGACGCTGCTCGCCACAGGACGCGGCTGCCGCCACCAGGCGGTGCGGGTCGGCAGCAATGCGTGGGGCCTTCAGTGCCACTTCGAGATGACGCCCGCGATGTTCGGGAGCTGGCTCGGCATCGACGCGGATTTGAGCGCGATGAACCGTGACGAGCTGCTCGCGGAGTTCGAGGCCATCAGCGCCGACTACGCCCGAACCGGACGGGCGATTCTGCTGAACTTCCTTGCCGTCACCGGCCTCGTCAAGCCGTGAACCTGCCGGAACGATGAATCCCGGGAACGCAATCGACGAGCGCCGCGCACGACGGCTGAACCAGCGCGAGGATGGGCGTGGCCCGGTTATCTGCTGGATGTCGCGCGACCAGCGCGTGCGCCACAACTGGGCGCTGCTCTTCGCCTGCCGGAAAGCCAGCCAGCTCAAGCAGCCGCTCGAAGTGGTCTTCACCCTCGCCCCGGCCTTTCTCGGCGCGCCGATGCGCCATTACGACTTCATGTTCCGGGGACTCCGTGAGGTCGAAACCGGCCTGCGCGCGCTGGGCGTGCCGTTCACCGTGCTCTTCGGCGAACCGGGCGAAACGCTGCCGGAGTTTGCCGCAAAGCGGAACGCCGGAGCGCTCGTCGCCGACTTCTCACCGCTGAAGCTGGTGCGGGGCTGGAAACAGGCTGCCGCGCCGCGGCTCTCGTGCGCGTTCTACGAGGTCGATGCGCACAACATCGTGCCGTGCTGGCTGGCCTCGCCGAAGCAGGAGTACGCCGCGCGCACGATCCGCCCGAAGCTCAACGCCCTGCGCGGCGAGTTCCTGACCGGCTTCCCGGAACCTGAACTCCGGCACCAGCCCGATATTTTGCCACCGCCGGTTGAGTGGGACGAGATGGAATCACGGCTCAAGATTGACCGGTCGATCAGGGCCGTACCCGGCCTGACGCCGGGCGAAGCGGCGGCGGCGGCGCGTCTGCGCGGATTTGTCGAAAACCGCCTTCACCGCTACGCCGGAGAGCTCAACGATCCCAACTCGGGCGCGGTCTCGGGCCTGTCGCCCTACCTGCACTTCGGCCAGCTCAGCGCCCAGCACGCCGCACTGGAGGCTGCCCGCAGCGGCGCTTCGGAGGCCAACCGGGAGGCGTTCATCGAAGAGCTGTTCATCCGGCGGGAGCTGTCGGAAAACTATTGCTGGTACAACGACCGCTACGACTCGTTCGACGGCATCCCCGCATGGGCAAAAAAAACGCTGATGGAACACGCTGGCGACCGCCGCGACGCGCTCTACACGCCGGAGCAGTTCGAGCAGGCGCAGACGCACGATCCGCTCTGGAACGCCGCGCAGACGCAGCTCCTCGAAACCGGCGTCATCCACGGCTACCTGCGCATGTACTGGGCAAAAAAGATTCTCGAATGGAGCGCGACGCCAGCCGCGGCGTTCGACATCGCGCTCATGCTCAACGACCGCTACGCCCTCGACGGGCGCGACCCCAACGGCTACACCGGCGTCGCCTGGTCAATCGGCGGCGTGCACGACCGCCCCTGGGCCGAGCGCCCGGTTTATGGCACCATCCGCTACATGAACTCGAACGGCTGCGCGCGGAAGTTCGACGTCCCCCGCTACATCGCCTCGATGACCGGTTCGTCGCAGGCTACGCTGTTCTGAGGCAGGGCTGGCAACTGGTATGATCGAATATTTTCACCTACCTTTAAGGGCAGAGTTCTTGCGTTCAATCCGGCCCCACAGTCTGTTTTGATGCGAGGCATAGTACTACGAAAACCGGAGCATTGATCTTCGACGGAGAGCACATCATGCCACACTCAAGATTTGTCGATGCCAATGGCATCTTGACCACGACGGTACAAAAGGCCGTCACGCTCAAGGAAATCAACGAGCTCATAGGCGGAATGCACAACTACATACAAGACGATGCGCTCTTTGAAATTGTGATTCACGCTGATGATATCCAGCTGAATATGAACAGGAGTGAGTCCGAACAATCGGCCGATGCCTTGAGAAACGCCCTGAAGAGCATTCAGCGCGGAGCAATCGCCTTTGTTTCCAGCAAAGATTTTGTTTATGGAATCTGCAGGCAACTGCAAATGCGGGTAGAGAACGATTTTTTTCAGATAAGCGTGTTTAGAACCGAAGCAACCGCGAGAGCATGGCTGATGGAGATGAAAGCATCGAACCCGCCTGGCGCATAAAGCCGACCGGACGATAAGCCGCGGCACACACTCGCCACACGCACTGGATCGTGCGATGTTCATCCAATTTCGCGCCATGCGCCTCATGCGCGACCAAGCCAACCCCCTTCCGCCGACACTGAAATGCCACTGGCAGGATCGGATATTTTGCCCTAACTTTCATACTGAAAACGCTGAACAAAAGCTCGCCCGGCCGCACGCTCGCCCGGCCGCCTTGCGCTGAGTACCGCCGGACGCACAGGCGAACAACGATGGTCGATCCCGACAGCGATCTCGACGACCAACTCCGAAAAACCTGCTCACGACCCTGAACGCCCATGACCAACCCGCTCTTCACTGAACTCTCGCTGGTCATCATGGTTTCGGCGGGCCTTGCCTGGGCCGCGCTGCTTCTGCGTCAGCCGATCATTCTCGCCTACATCCTGGCCGGAGTGCTTCTCGGGCCATCGGGCCTCAAGCTCATCACGAGCATCGAATTCATCGACCACGTCTCCGAAATCGGCATCACCCTGCTGCTGTTTCTTGCGGGCGTCTCCCTGCATCCGCGCCAGATGCTGAAGCTGTTCGGCAGCAGCCTGCTGATGACCCTCGGCACCGGCGCAATCATCACGGTAGTGGCCGCGCTGGCCCTGCTCGCCTCTGGGCTCGCGCCGCTCGAAGCCACCGTGGCGGGCGCGGCCATGATGTTTTCCAGCACGATTCTGGTCATCAAGCTCATGCCAACCACGACGCTGCACCAGCAGCACATGGGCGCCCTCGGCATCGCGATTCTCATCATCCAGGACCTCATCGCGGTCTTCCTGATCGCCCTCATCAAAGGCACGGAATCGATGACCGTGGCAGGCACGTTGCTTGGCCTGCTCAAGGGAATCGGACTGGTCGGTGCGGCGTTCCTTGCTGAACGCTATGCGCTCAGGCTGGTTCTCGCAAAAATCACCCGCTACGAAGAGCTGCTCAATCTGGCCGTGCTGGCGTGGTGTTTCAGCGTGTCAATCGGCGCCGAAATGATCGGTCTGAACCATGAAACCGGCGCATTCATCGCCGGAATCGCGCTGGCCAACAACCCGCTCTCACGCTACCTGTCGGAGAACCTCAAATTCTTTCGGGACTTCTTTCTCGTGCTCTTCTTTTTCACCCTCGGCGCGGGACTCGATTTTTCGATCATGCGCGAACTGGCCCTGCCGGTGCTGCTCATTTCCGCGCTGATGCTCGTCATCAAGCCGCTGCTCTACAGCAAAGCGCTGATGATGGCCGGTGAGACCGAAAAGTTCAGCCGGAATCTGGGCCTGCGGCTCGGCCAGAACAGTGAATTCTCCTTCATCATCGCCATCATCGCCGCCGAAAGCGGCATCCTCAGCACCAACGCCTCGCAGCTCGTGCAACTGACCGGCATCCTCACCATGGCCGCCTCCTCCTACCTCCAGGTCTCCCGCCTCCCCTCCCCGCTCGGCCTGACCAAAGAGCTGAAGGTGAATTGAAGGGATCGCATCACTGGCGGAACAGGATATTCTCGCCTGTCTTTTATTAATCCGGCAACAAAAATTCGCAATCTTCTCTAAAAGAAGAGATTGGGCTAAAGCCCTTATTTCTTTTTTCTTATCCATAAACCCCGAACTAAAGTCCGGGGCAATTGTTTAAGAGTTTTAGTGGCCGAAGTAATAATGCAAAAAACCGACGGCCACCCCTGGGCCGAGCGCCCGGTTTATGGCACCATCCGCTGCATGAACTCGAACGGCTGCGCACGAAAGTTCGACGTGCCCCGCTACATCGCCTCGGTCACGCACCAGGCCCCGCCGATGCTCTTCTGAGGCACGCTTCCGCTGCCCCGGCCTTTCCGCTAAATGCTAAATGATTGGCGGGAGCGAATATTTTACTCTATCTTTTACTTTAGAACGGCAAAAGCCATGTCGGGAAAGGCAGGATTGCTTCTGCCCCTCGGAATGGTTGTGAAACGAGCGGACTTACGAAAACCATATATTCATGATTAAGCTTCATAGGAGATAGTAATGGATATTTTAAACTGGATTGATGTTGGTAAGATATCGGCGGAACGAGATGATCTTTTGTCAGAGTATTTTTATGATAACGGCGTATTATCACGCGTTATAGACAGCAAATCACTATTTCTGATTCTTGGTCGCAAAGGTGCAGGAAAAACAGCCGTCTTCAAGTACCTAACAGAAAACCCAACGGAGTTTCTGAAAAACGGAGAGTTGCTTATTTCGCTATCCTTTGAAGATTACAACTGGAACATACACTCTCTTCTTGTAAATCGCGACTCAGCAGAATCCCTTGCGTACAAGCAATCGTGGCGTTTCGTCATTCTAATTGAGGTAATCAAGGCACATGTAAACCACCTTGAAAAGACTGGAAAGCCTATCCCAAAGCCATTGACAAAAGCAAAATCACTTCTTCAAAAACTTTTCGATGAACCCATTCCGTCCATCTACTCAATCGTAGGAAGAAAGTTGTTATCTCTTTCTCGGCTTCAACTGCCTAAAGGTGGACTTGATTTAGAGTCTGGGAAGTTCGACAACTTGGAACTCAGTGGTGGTGAAGTATCTTTTGACTCCGTCAAAAGTGATTCGACACTTCAGGATCACATTTCGCAGAATATTGAGAATATTATTCGTTATTTAGAGGATGCAATTGAAAAGTGCGGCACCCTAAAGCCAAAGATTTTTATTGCTTTCGACCGTGTGGATGAAGCATGGGATGAAATATCAGTCGTGTCCTCAAAGAAAGTCATCGCTGGTCTTATTAGTGCTGCCGATTCTATCACGGCACAGTTCAGCGATTCCATTCGTCCTATCGTATTCTTGCGTGAAGACATATTCGATGTGCTGAGCCTGAACGACGCGAACAAACTCAGAGAAGATTGTGGTGCTTTGCTTCACTGGGAAAGAGAGTCGCTATTCAAGTTGGTACTTCGTCGCGTGAATTACTTCGCTACAAAACAAAATATTGAAACAGTCCAAGATTTAGATGATCTTTTTGATAAGAAAGAGATGCGACAAAGAACAAGACCATCGAACTACCTACTGAAGCGAGCTATGATGAGGCCGCGCGATCTAATCTGCTTCATGCGTCGCGTTATCGATACTATGAAAGAAAGAGTCGCAGACCCTTTTGAAGAAATGATAGAGACATACAATACACTTCAAGCAGAGATGATATATGATGCCGAGCCAGGTTATTCCGAATGGCTCAAGCAGGAATTGCTGGATGAATGGGCTGTACAATTCCCAGAAATACGCACACTATTTGATGCCATTCAGAACAACGGCTCAACCAATATCACCAGCGAACAGCTCATAGCAGAATATGCCAAGATGGGCACTACTCTCGACCGTGGAGATGTTTTAAAGCACCTTCGTTTTCTTTTCGACAACTCGATAATCGGCTTCAAATTAGGAGCCTCCACGATTTGGCGTTATAAGTGTTTCTATCCTTCACAAGGATTTGTGGAAGCTGGCGAATACCGGATTCATGAGGGGCTGGTTCGTGCGCTCAATCTGAAGGAACCACGGGATCGTGACGAGAGCCTATCGATGGTAAATTTCAACGAATCAGCTAAAACGCCTTAACGAGTTATCCGACCATCCCCCCCCTACAACGCAGAAAGCCGGACTTCACAGCCCGGCTTTCCCATCAATCCCATCCAAATCAACCCAGCCTCACGCCAGCGTGAGATCGATGGTTCTTCTGGTCATATCGACTTCGTGAACCTTCACCTTCAACCGCTGGCCGATTTGCAGGCGGCGGTGTTTGCGTCTGCCAACGAGTGAGTAGGTCGCCTCGTCGTATTCGTAGTAGTCGTCCTTGAGGTTGCGCATGTGCACCAGACCCTCGATGGCGAAATCGGTCATGCGCACGTAGATGCCGTACTCGGTCGCGCCGGTGATGACGCCGCCGTAGGTGTTGCCGAGATGCGCCGACATGTACTCGACCTGCTTGAGCTTGACCGACTCGCGCTCCGCCTCCGTGGCGATCTTTTCGCGTTCGTTGGTGATCTGGCACACCTCGGTGATGGTCGCGGTGATCTGGCTGATCCTTTCGGGGGTCACCTTGCGGCGCTTCTTGCGCGTCGTTTCGTACTCGAACAGAATGCGGTGGATGACCAGATCGGGGTAACGCCTGATGGGCGAGGTGAAGTGCGTGTAGTGCTCGAAGCCGAGGCCGAAGTGGCCGTCGTTGGAGGACATATAGACCGCCTTCGACATGGAGCGCAGCACCAGCTCGTTGACCAGGAACTCGACGTTCGTGCCGTGCACCTTCTGCAACAGCTCGCGCAGCGCTCTGGACGACACCGTGGCGCTCCCCTTGCCCTTGCGGTCGAGCTTGAGATCGAAGCCGATCTTGCGCACGAAGTTCGACAGCACCTGCACCCGCTCCATCTGCGGCGCGCCGTGCACGCGGTAAATCACCGGATGGGGATTTTTTTCGTTCTCGGCGTACCGGGCAGTCAGGTAGGCGGCCACCGTGCGGTTGGCCAGCAGCATGAACTCCTCGATCAGCCGGTGGCTTTCGAGCCGCTCCTTCTTGATGACCTCGATCGGTTCGCCCTTGCTGCCAAGCCTGAAGCGCACCTCCTCGGTCTCGAAATCGAGGCCGCCCGCCTCCATGCGCTGCGTGCGCAGGGTCTTGCTGAGACTTTCGAGCGCTTGCAGCTCCCCGACGTAATCGCCCTGGCCGGCATCGAGAATCTGCTGCACATCCTCGTAGGTGAAGCGGCGCTTCGAGTGGATGACCGTTTTGTGGAACTCGAACTTCTTGACCTCGCCACTCTCGGTAATGTTGAAGAAAACCGAGAAAGCCATGCGATCAACGCCCGGATTGAGGCTGCACACCTTTTCGGAAAGGCGCGACGGCAGCATCGGAATCACGCGGTCAACCAGATAGACCGAGGTGGCCCGTTTGCGCGCCTCCTTGTCGAGCGCCGAATTTTCCGGCACGTAGTGCGACACGTCGGCGATGTGCACGCCGACCTTATAGCCGCCGCCATTGCCGAGCTTCTCGATGGAGAGCGCATCGTCGAAATCCTTCGCATCGACCGGATCGATGGTGAACACATCCTTGTCGCGAATATCAAGCCTGTCCTTCAGATCGTCGCCGGTAATCTCCTCGCGAACCTTTTCGGCGAAGGTCAGCAGCTCCGGCTCGAAGGTCTCGTCGATGCCGAGGCCCCGTGCGATGGCGCTCACCTCGACCTGCGACTCTCCGGCCTCGCCGAGAATCTCGATCACCTTGGCCTGGATCGCTCCGCTCTTGAGGAACTCCAGCTCACCGGCCAGCACCTTGTCGCCAGCCTTTGCCTTCCTGGCGTCCTTGATGGCGATGTGAATTTCGGGCAGAATCTTGCGCTGATCGGGCTTGAGCAGGAAGCGGCGGTTCTCGCGCTGCAACGTGCCAACAAGGGTCGTGAGCTTGCGGTTCACGACGTTGACAACGAGCCCCTCGCAACGCTGGTGCGGCGACTGGCGCGAAACATAGGTTTCCGGAACCTTGGTGACCAGCACCTCGACCTCGTCGCCGTGCAGCCCCTGGCCGAGCATGTCGGCGGTGATGAAAATATCGTCGTCGAAGCCCTCGACATCGACAAATCCGTAACCGTTGGGGTGGGTGGTGAGCTTGCCCTGGTAGGTCTGATCGACCTTGTAGCGCTCCTTGCCGGGCTGCGGGAACTGCCGCGTCTCGACCAGGTGCTCCTCGTAGGTGTCGGGCTCGAATCCGGCCCAGCCGTAGCAGCGGTCGCTGTCCTTGTCAACGACGCCCTCTTCCTGCAACTTGTGCAGGACATACCAGAAACCGGGAAGCTGGCGCGATTCGCCATACCCCATCTTTTTGGCCAGTTCCACCGAGCGGAAACGTTCGCCTTCGTGATCGGTCAGAAACGAAACAATCTCTGCGGCCAGCGAGCTTTCACCCCGCCGGAACAGAAACTCGTTGATCAGGATATGATCGTTCGCCCGTACCTTTTCGCCGTTGTCACGCTGACGAGCCGGTCGGTTCTTCTTTTTCTTCGCGGAACTTTTCTCGGGACGCGGTCTTGATGTCTTGCGTTGTCTTGCCACTCAAATACTTATTAAAATGTTATGCTGAAGTAGTCATCAGTTGCATAAAAAAAATCTCTCCGGTTGCCCGATTCCAGAGGCAACCTTCCGGCTCTTCCGGCGGGAAAAGCCTCGTGACCGTTCGCTGTCACGAATGCCAATCGCCGATACAAAATCCAAACAAAATCCAAAATCAAGTACGGAATTTAATAAAAAAGCAGCGCACTACCGCTCTGTTCGCGACAGAACACCGAAATAGAGCTGGAATATTCCGCTGAACCATCAAGCAGCCACTCGCCCCGGTCGGCAGCATCGGCCAATCAGGGGCACCTATAAAAAGTGTCATGAGCGACCCGAGTGCAAGGCGGCTGGAGCGCAGAAACCGGAGCGTACACGGAGTACGTGAGGATTTCGAGCACCACCCAACGCAGCAATCGTG
>JAFGER010000091.1 GCA_016931495.1 Chlorobiaceae bacterium
ATCGACCGACTTGACGATGGAGCGCGGCTCGATGCCGTGCTTTTCGTTGTACTGCTGCTGTATCCGGCGGCGGCGGTCGGTTTCGTCGAGCACCTCGCGCATAGAGTCGGTGATCTTGTCGGCGTAGAAGAGCACCAGCCCCTCGACGTTGCGCGCCGCGCGTCCGGCGATCTGCATGAGCGATTTGGCGTCGCGCAGGAACCCCTCCTTGTCGGCGTCGAGAATCGCCACCAGCGCCACCTCCGGCAGGTCGAGGCCTTCGCGCAGGAGGTTGACGCCCACCAGCACATCGATGTCGCCCGCGCGGAGTTCGCGCAGAATCTGCATCCGTTCGAGGCTCTTGATCTCGGAGTGGAGGTACTGCGAGCGCAGGCCGAGCTTGCGGAAGTAGGCGTGCAGGTCTTCGGACATGCGCTTGGTCAGCGTCAGCACCAGCGACTTCTGCCCCTTGGCGATGCGCTCCCGCACCCGCGCCAGCAGGTGGTCGATCTGGCCCGCTACCGGGTGCACCTCGATCTGCGGATCGAGCAGGCCGGTGGGCCGAATGAGCTGCTCGACCACCACACCGCCGGAGCGCATCAGCTCATGCGCGGAGGGCGTGGCCGAAACGCAGAGCACCTGCGGCGCGAGCTCCTCGAACTCCTCGAAGCGCAGCGGGCGGTTGTCGAGCGCCGAGGGGAGCCGGAAACCGTGCTCGACGAGAATCGTCTTGCGCGACCGGTCGCCGCCGTACATGCCGCGAATCTGCGGCAGGGTGACGTGCGACTCATCCACGACGACGAGGTAGTCGTCCGGGAAGTAGTCCAGCAAACACCACGGCCGCTCGCCCGGCTTGCGTCCCGCGATGTGGCGGGCGTAGTTCTCGATGCCGGAGCAGTAGCCCAGCTCCTTCATCATCTCCAGATCGTAGCGCGTGCGCTCTTCGAGCCGCTGCGCCTCGACCAGCTTCTCCTCGGCGCGAAGCGAGTTCAGCCGCCCCGCCAGCTCGTTCTCGATGGCGATCATCGCCACCTCCAGCTTCTCGCTATCGGCCACGAACTGCCGCGCCGGATAGATGAAGGCATAGTCATCGGTGCCGAGGATTTCGCCGGATTTGGGATCGAAGGTCTGGATGGAGTCGATCTCGCTGCCGAAAAACTCGATGCGCAGCGCCAGCTCCTCGTGGCCCGGCACCAGGTCGATCACGTCGCCGCGCACGCGGAAGCGCCCCGGCGAAAGATCGACGTCGTCGCGGAAGTAGTGCAGCGCCACGAGCTTTTGCAGGAACTCGTCGCGATCCAGCTCCATCCCCTGCCGCAGCTCGACGATCTGCGCCATCCAATCCTCCGGCGAGCCGAGGCCGTAGATGCAACTCACCGAGCTGACCACGATCACGTCGTTCCGCCCGCTCAGCAAGGCGCTGGTCGCCCGCAGGCGGAGTCGCTCGATCTCGTCGTTGATCTTGAGGTCTTTGGCGATGTATTTGTCCATCGAGGGGATATACGCCTCGGGCTGGTAAAAATCGTAGTAACTGATGAAGTATTCGACCGCGTTGTGGGGAAAGAACTGCTTCAGCTCGCCGTAAAGCTGCGCGGCGAGGGTCTTGTTGTGGCTGAGGACGAGGGTCGGACGGTTGACCTGGGCGATGACGTTCGAGACCGTGAAGGTCTTGCCGGAACCGGTGACGCCGAGCAGCGTCTGCCAGCGGTCGCCGCGCAGAACACCCTCGGTCAGCGCACGGATGGCCGCAGGCTGGTCGCCCGTCGGCCCGTACGGACTCTCAAGCCTGAACTCTCCTCCCCGATGCTCAACTCTCAGCATAGACAACTCTCGATGATAAACGGTTACAACTACCCCAATGAGAACTTATTGGGGCGGCTGTTAGTTCTTCACGGCTTGGACGCCATGAGCAGTGACCGGAACGGCTGACGGTTTTTTTCCGTCACTTTGCCGGATTTTTCGTAATCTACGGCTTTGTTTGAACCGGAACACACGACGGACTGATCTTCGCCGGGAACGATGAGACACCATGTTCAACAGCACTTTTCTGAAATCTACGGGCAGATGGCTCGCCATGGGCGCTGCGCTGCTCCATCTTATCTCCTGTACCTCCATGATGACTGACAAGACGACCACGACCGAACAGTATCCATACACCACCGTGCCCGGCGATTCGCTGCACACGAGAATTTACACGCTGAAAAACGGCCTCACGGTTTACATGAGCCCCTACCACGACGAGCCGCGGATCTACACCTCCATCGCCGTGCGGGCGGGCAGCAAGAACGACCCCGCCGAAACCACCGGCCTGGCCCACTACCTCGAACACATGCTCTTCAAGGGCACCGACTCGATCGGCTCGATCGACTACGCCAAAGAGCACGTCGAGCTTGAAAAGATCATCGAGCTGTACGAAAAGTACCGCGCCACCAGCGACCCCGAACGCCGCGCGGCGATCTACCGCGACATCGACAGCATCTCGAACGTGGCGGCGCAGTTCACCGTGCCGAACGAGTACGACAAGCTGCTCAACTCCATCGGCGCGAAGGGCACCAATGCTTATACGTGGGTGGAGCAGACGGTCTATATCAACGACATTCCATCGAACGAACTCGACCGCTGGCTCACCATCGAGGCCGAGCGTTTCCGCAATCCGGTGATGCGCCTGTTCCACACGGAGCTTGAAACCGTGTACGAAGAGAAGAACATGACCATGGACAGCGACAGCCGCAAGCTCTGGGAGGAGCTGTTCGAAGGCCTGTTCACCCGCCACACCTACGGCACGCAGACCACCATCGGCCTTGCGGAGCATCTGAAGAAACCATCGATCCGCAACGTCATCAACTACTACCGCTCCTGGTACGTGCCGAACAACATGGCCATCTGCATCGCGGGCGACTTCGACCCCGACGAAACCATCCGCCTGATCGACGCGAAGTTCTCGAAACTCGAACCCAAGCCGGTGCCGGAGTTCGTGCCGCCGGTCGAACCGGCCATCACCGCGCCGGTCGTCAAAACCGTCACCGGCCCGGAGGCCGAGGAGCTGGTCATCGGCTTCCGCTTCGGCGGCGCCGGTTCGGATGAGGCCGACATGCTGACGCTGATCGACAAAATCCTCTACAACCAGACCGCGGGCCTGATCGACCTGAACCTCAACCAGCAGCAGAAGGTGCTCGAAGGCGGCTCGATGCTGGTACTGATGAAGGACTACTCGACGCACATCCTCAGCGCCAAGCCGCGCGACGGCCAGAGCCTCGACGAGGTCAGGTCGCTTCTGCTCGAACAGCTCGATCTCGTCAAAAAAGGCGAATTCCCCGACTGGCTGGTGGAAGCGGTCATCAACGACCTCAAGCTTGAAGAGCTGAAAGCGTTCGAGTCGAACCGCGGCCGCTCCGAAGCGTTCGTCGATACCTTCGTCTGGGGCATGGCATGGGATGATCAGGTCAACCGCTTCGCACGCCTCGAAAAGATCACGAAGGCCGAGATCGTCGAGTTCGCCCGCAAGCACTACGGAGAGAACTACGTGGCGGTGTATAAAAAGCATGGCCAGCGCAAGAGCGAAGCCAAAATCCAGAAACCGCCGATCACGCCGATCAAGGTCAACCGCGACCGCTCGTCGCTCTTCGCCGAAAACCTGCTCTCGCAGAAAAGCCGGGAGCTCGAACCGGCGTTCCTCGATTTCAAGAAGGACATCGGCTACCACAACCTCACCCCGGAGATCAGACTGCACACCGTGCCGAACCGGGAGAACGAGATGTACAGCCTCTACTTCATGTTCGACACCGGCTCGAACCAGAACCGCAAAATCGAAACGGCGCTCGACTACCTCTCCTACCTCGGAACCTCGCGGCTTTCGCCCGCGGAGTTCAGCCAGGAGCTCTACCGCCTCGGCGCGGAGTTCACCGTGCTGACCTCGGACGACCACGTCTATATCAAGCTCTCGGGCCTGAAGGAGAACTTTTCGCAGGCCATCGCGCTGCTTGACGAGCTGCTGGCCGATGCCCAGCCGGACGCGCCGGCGCTCGAAAAGCTCAAGGAGGGCATCCGCAAGGAGCGCGCGGACGACAAGCTCGCGAAGCGCAAAATCCTCTTCGAGGCGATGGTCAGCTACGGCAAGTACGGCCCGAACTCCCCCTTCACCAACGTGCTGAGCGATGAAGAGATCGACCGCCTTGCGCCCGAAGAGCTGATCGAAGAAATCAGGCGCTTCATGAGCTACCGCCACCGCGTGCTTTACTACGGACCTGACTCGCCGGAAACCCTGATGCAGGAGCTGCGCTCGATGCGCCACTTCGGCCAGCAGTTCAGGCCGGTTCCCGAAAACGGGAAGTTCCCGGAGCTTGAGACCGCCAGGAACCGCGTCTATGTGGTTGATTACGACATGAACCAGGCCGAAATCATCATGCTCTCGCGGGGCGAAAGCTACGACGCCTCGCAGGTTCCGCTCATCACGCTCTTCAACGAATACTACGGCGGCGGCATGTCGTCGGTGGTGTTCCAGGAGATGCGCGAAGCCAAAGCGCTGGCCTACTCGGTCTTTTCGGTCTATCGCCAGCCGAAGGAGAAGGACAGGCACAACTATGTTTTCAGCTACATCGGCACCCAGTCCGACAAGCTGCCCGAAGCGCTCGAAGGCTTCTCGGCGCTGATGCAGAAGCTGCCCGAATCACCCGAACTGTTCGCCTCGGCCAAAGCGGGCATCGACCAGAAAATCCGCACGGAGCACATCACCAGGGCCGACATTCTCTTCTCGCTCGAAGAGATGCGCAAACTCGGACTCGACCACGACATCCGGGAAGATGTCTTCCGCGAAGTGCCCGGCATGACCTTCAAGGACATCGAGAAGTTCCACGAAACCCGCTTCCGCAACAGGCCGCATACCATGCTGGTGCTCGGCAAGCGGGAGAATCTCGACCTCGAAACGCTCGGCAAGTACGGCGAGGTCAGCTTCCTGACGCTCGAGGAGATTTTCGGCTACTGATCGGGGAACCTGCCGGATGAGCACAAAAGAAAGCGCACGAAACGATGCGGGCAGCAGCGGAAAACTGGCGCCGGGGCTGCCCGGCACGGCTTCGCTGACCATCATCGACCGCTATATCATCCGGGAGTTCCTGACCGTCTTTTTCTTTTCGCTGGCGAGCTTCGCCGCGCTGTTCATCATCATCAACCTCGTCGAAAATCTCGACCGGTTTCTTGACCGGCAGATTCCCGTCGGGCGGATCATCATCTACTACCTGAGCGGCCTGCCGGACACCTTTCTTCTGACCAGTCCGCTCAGCGTGCTGCTCGCCTCGCTGTTCGTCACCGGCAAACTCTCGATGCAGAGCGAACTGCCCGCGCTCAAAGCCGCCGGCATGAGCCTGTCGCGTCTGATGAAGCCGTTTCTGCTGGCCACCTTTTTCATCACCTCGTTCAACCTGCTGAACTCCTGCTTCATCACCCCGGCGATGTACGACCTGTCGAAGGGGTACGAAAAGCGCTATCTGAAGAGCCGCAAAGAGCAAAACCTCGAAGCACTGCACATCAGGGAGTCGAAAAACCGGATTCTGACCGTCGGCCAGATCGGGCGCGACCGGCAGAGCGCTGTTTCGGTCTCGCTTGAAACCTTCGACGGCAGCCGGCTCATTGCGCGCCTCGACGCCGACTCGCTCCGAATCGTTTCGGATGGCGACGGCTGGGTGTTCTACAACACCCGGCAGCGCACGTTTGAAAACGGACGCGAAACGCTCGTCACCAATCCGGGCGCGGAGACGCTCCGGCTGGCGCTGGCGAAGAACACCTTCACGATGATCGACGCCGACCCGGATGAAATGAACCTCGTGCAGCACCTCGCCTACATCGCCCAGAAGAAGCGCTCCGGCCTGCCCGGGCTCGAACGGGCTGAGGTCGAGCTGCACACCAAGATCGCCCTGCCGCTGGCCAGCATGCTCATCGTGCTGATCGGCGTACCGCTCTCCACGCGCAAGAAACGCAGCGGACTGGCGCTCGAAGCGGCCACCAGCCTGCTCATCGGGCTGTTCTATCTCGGCATGCTCAAAACCATCGGCAGCCTCGGCTTCGACGGCCTGGTCAACCCCGTGCTCGCCGCCTGGCTGCCCAACCTGCTCATTGTTCTGGCCGGCGCGCTGCTGTACCGGTCGGCCAACCACTGACGCCCATGCACCAGCCCCCCGTCATCGCCTTGCTTACGGACTTTGGCCTCGAAGACGCCTTCGTCGGCGTCATGAAGGGAGTCATCGCCACCATCTGCCGCAACGTGCAAGTCATCGACCTCACGCACGCCATCAGCGCCCAGAACATCCGGCAGGCTGCCTTCCACCTCGACCGCTCCGTCGGCTATTTTCCGGACGGCACGATCTTCGTCTGCGTCGTCGATCCCGGCGTCGGCACCACCCGCCAAGCCATCGGCGTCGAGGCAGGCCCGTACCGCTTCATCGCACCCGACAACGGCCTCTTGACGACGATCTTCGAGCGCTGGGCGGACGCAAAATGCCACGAACTGACGAACGCGAACTACCAGCTCACGAACATCAGCGCCACCTTCCACGGCCGCGACCTCTTCAGCCCCGCCGCCGCCCACCTCGCCGCAGGAATCCCACTCGAAGCCTTCGGCCCCGCAATTGACATCGCGAACTGCACGAGGATCGAACTATGGCAAAACCGCCCAAAGGAGGACGGAAAAGGGTGGACGGGAGAGGTCATCGCCACCGACCACTTCGGCAACCTCATCACCTCTTTTGAAGCCGGGATGCTTGCAGATGATGGGGACTGGAACGTCACGGTTGGAAACTACGCCGAGCCGCTGCCAATCCTCCGAACCTACGGCGAAGCAGAACCCGGCCACCCGCTCGCCTACATCGGCAGCAGCGGCATGATCGAGATAGCGATCCGGAACGGGAACGCAAGTGCGGAGTTAAGGGTTGGCGAGGGTGATATGGTGGAGGTGCGTAGGGGCGGGTTTCACGCCCGCCCTGGTCGGCAGAGCTGAACATTTGCAGGGGCGAACCGGCATGTCCGCCCTCTCCCCCAAAAAGACGGGCGCACACCATGCGCACGCACGAAGATCAGCCAGATCGGACGGATCAGCCCCATTTCCCCCATAAAACACCAAAGCCGGCGAAACTGCTTGCCGGCTTTGGTGTATTCGTATGTTTTTTCGCTGAATCTCAGCTTCCAATGTACTCCTTGAGCACCTCTTTGTAGGCGGACTGGCGGAGGCGGCGGATCGCTTTTTCCTTGATCTGGCGGACGCGCTCGCGGGTGAGCTTGAACTTTTCACCGATCTCTTCGAGCGTGAGCGGGTTGTCCATGCCGATGCCGAAGTAGGAACGGATCACGTCGGCCTCTCTCGGCGCGAGCACCGAAAGCGAACGCTCGACTTCGAGGGTGAGCGAGTCGCGGTTCAGCGTGTAGTCGGGCATCTGGCCGTCGTTCTGCAACACGTCGAGCAGACGGTTGTCGTCACCCTGCGCGAAGGGCGCATCGACCGACACGTGACGTCCGGCAATCTTGAGGGTGTCGGCAACGTCCTGCGAGTCCATGTCGAGCAGGTTGGCAAGCTCCTTGGTGTTCGGGTCGCGCTCGTACTCCTGTTCGAGCTGGCTGTACGCCTTGCTGATCTTGTTCAGCGTGCCCACACGGTTGAGCGGCAGACGCACGATTCTCGACTGCTCGGCGAGCGCCTGCAGGATCGACTGCCGGATCCACCACACGGCGTAGGAGATGAACTTGAAGCCTCGGGTTTCGTCAAACCTTTTGGCCGCCTTGATCAGGCCGAGGTTTCCCTCGTTGATCAGGTCGCCGAGGGTCAAACCCTGATTCTGGTACTGCTTGGCCACCGAAACCACGAACCGGAGGTTGCCCTTGATGAGCTTGTCGAGCGCGCGCTTTGCGCGTTTGTACTCGACGGTATCGACCGGCATGTCGTAGCCTTCCTTGATGGCTCTGGTCAGCTTCACCTCGTCTTCGGCCGTGAGCAGATCGTACTTGCCGATCTCCTGGAGGTAACGGTCGAGGGAGAGGCTCTCCCTGTTGGTAATTTGTTTACTGATCTTCAATTGCCTCATGAAATAAGTTCCTCGTTCGAACTTCGCTCTCCTGCCCGTGATGCTGAAGATCACTCGCTGCGAGCCGGACCAACCGGCAACCGCAACGGCAAGACTCGGGGACAAACGAACTCAAACTCGGAATATCTGAAAAAATTAGGACATTTCTGACACTTGGTTGAAAAATCGATGTATTACTGATTGAGAACTTCAAGGTTTTCCTGAAGCTTCAGAACCAGCGATCTCGACTCTTCAAGCTTTTCGCGCTCTTTTTCAACCACATCGGCAGGCGCGTTGGAGACAAATCCCTGATTGGAAAGTTTTTTCTGCAACGATTCGATATAGGCAGCAACCCTTGCAATCTCCTTCTGCAGACGGGTTTTTTCCTTATCGAACGATATTAACCCTTCCAGACGAATAAAAAGTTCATTGCCATCCACCACCGAAGCCGCCGAGTGGGCGGGCCTTTCGACGCTTTCGCCAAGCGCGACTTCGCACCGGGTGAGCGCCGGAAATATCGCCTTGCCCGCTTCGAGCGCGGCGAGCGCTTCGGCAGACGCGACCCGGACAACCGCCTGCGCGCGCAAGTCATGCGGCACGTTAAAGGCCGAGCGGAGGCTGCGGATTTCCGACACCATGTTGCGCACCAGGTCGAAGGCGGCGGCGTCCTCAGCCGTCCACGACGCGGCGGCGGCTTGCGGCATTGCCGACTTCGCGATGGTCTCGTCGTTGCCGCGCGGCGCAATGGCGTGCCAGATTTCGTCGGTGATGAAGGGCATCACCGGATGCAGCGCCTTGAGCACCCCTTCGAGCACCGAGACGGCGAGGCAGACAGCGTGGCGCGAGCGCTCCGCCGAAGCTTCGCTCGCCAGCTCGCTTTTGAGCGCCTCGACGTACCAGTCGCAGTAGTCGCCCCAGAAGAACTCGTGCACGATCTTCACCATGTCGTTCACCTTGAAGTTCGCCATCGCCTGGTGGTAGCGTTCGAGCATGGCGTTGTAGCGCGACATGAGCCAGAGTCCGGCGGAGGAGAGCAGCTCGCGATCGGGCGAGAATGCCGTGAAGGCTTCGACGAACTCCTCGCGCGTCGAGAAGAGCTTTTCGCGCTGCATGAAGACGAAGCGCGAGGCGTTCCAGATTTTTGTGGCGAAGTTGCGGCCCAGCTCGCACTTCTCCTCGCCGAAGAGCACGTCCTGCCCCAACGGCGCGATATAAACGATGGTGAAGCGCAGGGCGTCGGTGCCGTAATCGTCGATCACCTTGAGCGGATCGGGCGAGTTGCCGAGCGACTTGGAGAGCTTGCGCCCCTTCATGTCGCGGATGATGCTGGTGAAGTAAACGTCGCGGAACGGCACGTCGCCCTTGAAATGCAACCCTGCCATGATCATGCGGGCCACCCAGAAGAAGATGATGTCCGGGCCGGTCACGAGCGTGTCGGTCGGGTAGAAGGCGCGGAGGTCGTCGTTGTCGCTGTGCAGGCCCGTCCAGCCAAGCGTGGTGAGCGGCCAGAGCCACGACGAGAACCAGGTGTCGAGCACATCCTCGTCCTGCACGAGCTTGTCGGTGCCCGCGAGGTGACACGCTTCGTCGTAGGAGGCGGCGACCCAGACGTTGCCCTTATCGTCGTACCAGGCCGGAATACGGTGGCCCCACCAGAGCTGGCGGGAGATGCACCAGTCCTGGATGTTCTCCATCCAGTGGCGGTAGGTGTTGATCCAGTGCTCCGGGTGGAAGCGGATTTCGCCGTCGTTGACCGCCTTGAGCGCAGGCTCTGCGAGCGGCTGCATTTTCACGAACCACTGCTCGGAGAGGTAAGGCTCGACCACCACATCGGCGCGTTCGGAGTAGCCCACGTTGTGCTCGTACTCCTCCGA